>JBBJMD010000319.1:0-3124 GCA_037719925.1 Ferruginibacter sp. | reverse complement strand
GAAAGGTTTTTATCCTTTATACAATTTAATAAGTATCCCTGCGTTAATACTTTGGTTTTTCATAGGATATTGGATTTAAAAACGGGCTGAATTTCTATTCGGGCCCTTTTTTTTGCCCATACCTCAAGGTACTCCGCCGAGTTGTTATTACCTGGAGTAATGTATAATTCGCCATGCCGCAAGCACCCAACATTTACAATAGTTTCGCCTCGGGCATAAACGGCATCATTAAAAAACAAAAGCAGCGCCAGGTTTGCACTATCCTTGCAAATGGTGATTGGCCTGGTGCAAATTCCTTACTTCTTTATCACGGGTAAAATAAACTGAGTCATGTTTACAGGATCATGGTAGATGCGGATTACGGCTTTTTGAAAATCGCTGTCATTGGCAGTGTAAATATTTATAAACTTTTGGGGATTTCTGTCAGCCAGCGGAAACCAGCTGCTTTGGATTTGGATCATCAGCCGGTGACCTTTTTTAAACGTATGCGCCACATCAGGCAGTTCATATTTAACAGGAGTGATCTTGTTGGGAATAAAAGGTGCCGGTGTCTCGAAACTGTTCCTGAACTTACCCCGCATAATTTCTCCCCGTACCAGCATTTGATAGCCGCCCATGGGATATACGTTGCCGTTGCCTTTCAAAGAAGAATCGTAAGTGAAATAATCCGGGAACACATCAATTAATTTCACGACAAAATCCGCATCGGTAGTATTGATGGCGGTAATAAGGCTGGCAATTACCGGCCCGGCAAGTGTAAGTTCTTCCGCTAAGGTATCCGTTTGAAAACTCAGTACATCCGGCCTCCTGCCGGCAAAGCGCTGGTCATCCGTCATATATTCCCGTGTTCTCTGGTTGTGTACATCTTCAGTGTAAGGAACTGGATGTGAGG
Organism: Ferruginibacter sp.; assembly: GCA_037719925.1. Lineage (GTDB taxonomy): Bacteria > Bacteroidota > Bacteroidia > Chitinophagales > Chitinophagaceae > Ferruginibacter. The sequence continues at coordinate 2,232 of JBBJMD010000319.1, read as the reverse complement.
GATCGCTCGTATATTCACTAAAGACGGCCGCTTTACCCCGGTTGGCGGTTTGGGCTGGAACTGGTTTTTCAAAGGAAAGTTTGCCCTTTGCCTGTATGTACAATGATTTATATTCTACATTATCCGGCGGCCATTTTGTTGATTTTTTCCAGGAATTTTCGCCGGTAAAAAAAAATGTTGGCTTCCGCAATATCTTCCAGATTACCCTTGCCTTTAAGGTAATAATTAAAAAACGGGAGCTCAATTTCCTGTTGATAAAAGGCAGAAGTATTGGAAGCAAAACGGATGTTGCCCAGGAAACTTCCTTCACTGCCCCACTGCCCATGGTACCAGGGGCCCATTACAATTTTACTGTTTGTCTGAGGACTTTGTGTTTCACAAGCTTTATAAGCATTCCATGCCCCCCAGCAATCTTCGGCATCAAAGAGGCCGCCCACCCATAACATGGCAGGTTTTACCTTATACAATCCTACCCGTGCATTTCTTGCTTTCCACCAGTCGTCGTAATTGGGATGACGGGTGATTTCGTGCCAGAATTTAATGCTGTCGCCAACCAAGGCGGATAAATTTTTCAGCGCTCCCGTCTCCAGGTAAAACTTATAATTGTCCTTAACCGGGGAATCAAATCCGGCGCCGTAATCCATGGTGGGCCGGGGCCTGGGTTTGCCGAAAATTGGATAAAAGGCAAATGCATCCATTGCAAAGAAGGCACCCTTGTGGTGAAAATCATCACCTACAAACCAATCAGTAACCGGGGCCTGGGGGCTCACTGCCTTTAACGCCGGATGGCCGCTCAGCGCAGCCTCGGTAGCGTAAAAGCCCGGGTAGGAAGTGCCGAATACGCCTACCTTTTCATTGTTGTTGTCAATGTTTTTAATGAGCCAGTCAATAGCATCATAAGTATCGCTTGCTTCATCAATATCCTTAATTGTTTTTTTATTTTTATTAAATGGCCTTACATCCATAAATTCACCTTCACTCATATAACGGCCACGCACATCCTGTACTACCATGATGTAATTTTCCCTTGCATAAGCCATCAGGTATCCTTCCCATAGCGGCCAAAATTTATCCTCCCCGTATGGCGCGCAGGAATAGGGGGTGCGGGCCATCAGCACCGGATGCTTTTCGGTTTTGTCTTTCGGGAGGTAAATGGAAGTAAATAATTTAACCCCGTCGCGCATAGGAATTTGTCGTTCTATTTTTGTATAATTGTTTACAAACCACGTACTATCTTCCTGTTGAGCGTGCACGGAAATGGCAACGAATAATGATGCGAACGCGATGATAAGTTTTATCATGAATGTTTATTTTAAGCGTTAAATTTAATTAAACTTAATTACTACAGAATGAAAACCAATAAAGAATTGATCCATAAATTTTACACCGCTTTTCAACAGCTCGATTATGAAGACATGAATTCATGCTATAGTAGTGAGATAGTTTTTTTTGATCCCGTCTTCGGGTTGCTTAGGGGAGATGAGGCAAGATACATGTGGGAAATGCTTTGTAACAATGCTAAGCATTTTTCTTTAACCTACGGCAATATTATGGAGCTGGATGACGAATATTGCACCTGCGACTGGGTAGCGACGTACACTTTTTCCAAAACAGGCCGAAGCGTGGTAAATAAAATAAAGGCGAATATGCGTTTTAACGGAGGAAAAATTATTGAGCACAGCGATGCATTCAGTATTCACAAATGGAGCAAACAGGCCCTCGGATTAACCGGTGAATTATTTGGATGGAATTCATTCTTTCAACGCAAAATTAAAAACCAGGCCAAAAGAAATTTACTGAAATTCATACAAGCTAAAACCAATTAGTCATAACAGGAAAAAAGCCGGACGCCGGTTTTTAAAATTACTTACCAGGGCGGGTGATACTACAGTAAGGCAACATAATTTATAGTGCGCCCCCTTACTGAAAACCCGCGATATTCAAGGATCCTTTTTTTGTTGAACTGGTTACATTTACTTGTATAAACAGGATTACTCTACCACCGTAATTTTCATCGTGTTCGTGGGTAGATGAAGTTTGGTAGGCGTGCTTCCGGTACTCACTATCACATCCCCGCTTTTAATAAAACCTCTCTCTTTGAGTATATTGACCTGGTCAAAAATAATTGTATCCAGGCTTTCTTCTTCCGCATAATAAATAGCCCGTACTCCCCAGCTAAGGCTTAACTGGTTGATCAGCGTTCTTTCTTTACTGAAAATAAAAAGGGGCGCT
>JBBJMD010000318.1:0-3129 GCA_037719925.1 Ferruginibacter sp. | reverse complement strand
CTGGTGGCGTCAGGGCTCCAGGTTGGGTCTGCTTCACTATAAATGCCGGCAGTTATTTGGCGTGTTTTTTTTGTTGCTATATCAAAAAGATACACATGCGTTCTGCTGGTATCATACTGATAACCGCTTACATCCTGCTTAAATCTGAATTTGTTTATAAGATAAGGTTTAGGCGGTTTATTTTTAGCGGTATCCTTTGGGTCTTTCATAGCCAGAATGAGCTTTTTACTATCAGGGCTCCACCAGAAGGCGCGGTACTGGGTCGACCTGCCCAGTATCTCTTCCATATACAACCAGCTTGCATACCCGTTTAAAATCACATCGCTGCCATCAGTGGTAAGGCGGTTTTCCTTTTTTGAGTTGATGTTGATAGTGTACAGATCATAGGATTTCGTGTAGGCCACATAGTTACCATCGGGGCTCACAGTAGGGTTAGATTTTTTTTCTTTATCGGTTGTAAGCTGGATTTCCCTGCCATTAATCTTTACGTAAATATCGCCTTCTTTATTGTAAGCAATGGGGGTACCGGTTTCTAACCTGTTCATGGTATCGGAATAGGGTTTCTCCGTTCCGGTACGGGCATTCACCGTGTACCGGGTACCATCTCTAAGCAAAATAAAATGTTCGTCATCGATCCATCTCGTTACTACCGGCAAAGGTTGAATGATACCGTTAAAATTACTTTTGAAGTATTGGTCATCACCAAGTTCTTTTAGTTGGGCAGGGGAAGAAAAACCAACCAGGATATATAAAATAAACAGGGTTGATTTTTTTGCTAAAAATCGCATAATAATGAGTTTAGAATGTCGGGTGTTAAAAGCTTTAATTGAACTGAAGGAGCGTCGGGGTTTACTCAAAATTCTCCGGCCTCATCATAGGAAAAAACAAGACGTCCTGTATGGAGTGTTGATTGGTTAAGAGCATAGCGATCCTGTCGATACCAAAGCCGATACCGCTCGTTGGGGGCATACCATATTCAAGGGCCCTTAAAAAATCGTGATCTATGAACATGGCTTCATCATCACCGCGCTCCATTAACCTGGCCTGTTCTTCAAAACGTTCCCGTTGTTCTATCGGATCGTTTAATTCACTGTATGCATTGGCAATCTCCTTACCATTACACATCAGCTCGAAACGTTCTACAAGACCGGGCTTTGTACGGTGTTTTTTGGTGAGCGGGCTCATCTCTACCGGGTAATCAATAATAAAGGTCGGCTGTATATAATTGGCCTCGCATTTGGCGCTGAATATTTCATCAATCAGTTTGCCCTTTCCCCAATTTGCATCTGCGTGTATGCCTAACTGTTTGCACACATCTCTCACGCCCTCTTCATCCATATCACTGATATCAAAGCCGGTAAATTCCTCGATTGATCCGTACATGGTAATGCGTTTGTAAGGAGCCTTAAAATCAATTTCCTTTTCACCTGCCAATACCAGGGAACTTCCATTGGTTGCAATGGCTGCTTTCTCCAGCAGTTGTTCGGTAATTTCCATCATCCATTCATAGTCTTTATATGCTACATAAAATTCCAATACGGTAAACTCGGGATTATGGGTACGGTCCATCCCTTCATTCCGGAAGTTGCGGCTAAATTCATACACCCATTCGAAACCTCCCACGATCAGCCTTTTAAGGTACAGCTCATTGGCTATGCGCATATACATCAATACATCCAGCGCATTATGGTGCGTGGTAAATGGCCTTGCAGCTGCCCCGCCGGGAATACTTTGCAACACGGGTGTTTCTACTTCCAAAGCCCCGTGTTCATTTAAAAACCCGCGGATAGCATTCATCATTTTGGTACGCTTGATAAATGTTTCTTTTACACCAGGGTTAACCAACAGGTCGGCATAGCGTTGCCGGTACCGGAATTCAGGATCGGTTACCTCATCAAAAGATTCACCGTCTTTTTCTTTTACGATCGGAAGCGGGCGCAACGATTTAGTGAGTATGGAAAATTCACGCACATGAATGGATGTCTCGCCTGTTTTAGTTATAAATACATATCCTTTTATGCCGATAATATCACCGATATCTACTAATTTTTTCCATACGATCTGGTACAGCGTTTTATCCTCCCCCGGGCAAATATCATCCTGCTTGATATATAACTGGACCTTACCGGCCCCATCCTGCAATACAGCGAAATTTGCTTTTCCCATATCACGCACGCTCATGATCCGGCCGGCAACGCATACTGCCGCAAATTCTTCGTTGTTTTCCTGAGCTTTAAAATTTTCTTTGATATAAGCAGAATTGGTATTTACCGGGTACAAGGGTGCAGGATAAGGATCTATCTGAAGTCTTTTAAGTTCCGCCAATTTCTTCCTGCGAATAATTTCCTGTTCGGATAATTGCTGTATACTCATGCTCGTACTGAAAATTTTTGCGAAGATACCGTATGCAGCCCGTTCTTCCATATCACTGCCGTTTCTCCTTAACAGCAACTTTGGCAGGGTACTTGACCATACACAATCAAACACAGGAAAAATGAAAAAGTTCTTTATTGCAATGGTAGGTATTGGCGTATTAAGTGGTTGCGATGTTTTGAAGCAATTGCCCCAGTCCGGAGGGCCAGGGACTGTTACGCAAATTGAAGCCGCCCAGGGAATCAAACAAGCTTTAAGCCAGGGCCTCGTAAAAGCTACTTTGCAATTGAATAAGCAGGACGGTTTCTTTGGGAACACATTCTATAAGATCTTACTGCCACCAGATGCAAAAAAAGTTGAAAATGCATTGAGGACCATTGGACTGGGTAAGCAGGTGGACAAAGCCATCCTCCAAATCAACAGGGGAGCTGAAGATGCAGTAGGTTTTGCCCAGCCTATCTTTATCGATGCCATTAAGCAAATGACATTAACTGATGCCATTAATATTGTAAGGGGAGGTGATACCAGCGCTACACATTATTTCAGAACGAAAACTATGCAACAGTTAACGGGAGCTTTTTTGCCCGTGATTAAATCTTCCTTAAATAAGGTAGAAGCCACGAAATATTATGGTGACATTGTAAATACCTATAATAACTTTCCCACTACATTTACCAAGGTAAATCCTGACCTGGCTGGATTTGTAACGGACAGGGCTACCAATGCGCTCTTCGACCTGGTGGCAAAAGAAGATAA
>JBBJMD010000317.1:0-3132 GCA_037719925.1 Ferruginibacter sp. | reverse complement strand
ATGTACCGGATTTCTACCAATGAGTGCCTTACTTTCCTGGATCAGCAGAAAAAGAGGGCTTCCGTACCAATAGATAATGCGGATAATGGCTTAAGCAACCGGCTTAAAGCAGATAAGAATTTCGACGGAAACAAGGCTGAATGGAAATTGCAACTGGCTATGCAGCAATTACCCGAAAAACAACGGGCTGTATTTAATTTAAGGTATTATGATGAAATGCCCTATGCTGAAATGAGCCGCGTATTGGAAACCAGTGAGGGCGCGTTAAAAGCAAGTTATCATCACGCCGTAAAAAAAATAGAAGACTATATACTGAATCATTAAACTACCGGCCCCTTCCGGGGTCTTATCTACCGGATGGAATCAACTACAGACATATTGAACGAATTAAAATCTTTGAGCCCCCTGCTTGCCGGGATGGATAAGGTTAATGTTTTCACCGTTCCCCCGGGCTATTTTAACAGCATTAGCATGACCGTTTTAGCCGGGCTCCGGGAAGATAACAGCAACCTGGATATGCGGAACAGCGAACCCTTAATGGAAGTGCCCGAGGGGTATTTTGATCAACTTGCCAGCGCTGTCTTAACGAGGATAAAAGCTGGTGAATCTTCGGGGGAAGAGACGATGAACTTATCGCCATTGCTTCATGGCCTTAAAGATCAAAATGTTTTTGAGGTTCCGGTCGGCTATTTTAAAAACTTTGCTTCAAATATTATCAACCGAATCACCATTACCGGTGCTAAAGAGGAATTAAAGAATTTGTCGCCTTTGTTAGCTGGTATTCAAAATAAGCCCACTTTTGAGGTACCCGCAGGATACTTTGCTGGCTTTGCGGATGGTATGATTAAAAAACTGCAAACGCAACTTGGTAAAGTGTCCAGTATGCGGAATCGGAATCGATTTTTAAAATACGCGGTTGCGGCGATGCTGACAGGTGTAACGGCGTTGGGGCTTTCCAAATACCTGGATCAGGCTCCTGCAGGTATTACTCATGATAACAATAGTACTTCCATCGCGGCTTCGGTTGAAACGGGTAAAAAAATGAATGACCTTGAGTTTACTAAAGCACTTGAAAGGCTTACCAATGCTGATATTGCGAAATACCTTGAAAGGAACGCGGATATTGCAGATGTAGCCGTTTTAAACAATAATGTGGATGAAAGTACATTACCAAGCCAGGAAGATTACCTGGCAGACGATGCCACGCTTGAGAATTACCTGAAGGAAATAGAAAAAACGACCATAAATAATTAAGGGGTACCAACATGAAAAAAATATACATAGTATTGATGATTTTAAGTATGGGAGGTTTTGCAAAGGCACAGGAGGAACTTCCTGCGGAAAGAAAACAACAGGAAATTGAAGCGCTTAAAATTGCCTTTATTACCAAGGAACTTGAACTTACCACGGATGAGGCCCAGAAATTCTGGCCCGCCTATAACCAGTATGCCAAAGAATTAAAAACAACGCTCAGGGATGAGGCGGATGTGCTTGCACGCGATGAAAAGGTGCTGAATGTAAGAAAGAGGTACAAGGACCAGTTTGCCAATATTTTAGGCCAGCCCAGAATGAACCGCTTTTTTAACGCCGAGGGAAAATTCAGGCAGTTATTGATAAAATCGATGCGAAATCAGAACTTGCGTAACAGGCCTAACCGGCCATTACAAAGAAGGGGAAATTAATACAAAAGTTTCGTGAGCTACATTTATTTTATCCCGCGTAAAATCCATGGTGAATTCTAGAAGGGTTGACTCCCAAATGATTGTGTTATTACTGTTATTAGCCCCTTTTATTTAAGACCCCTGCTTGAAATTGAATATGGGAGTATTTATATCATGATAAAAAAGGAAGGTCCAGTTCTCTTCCCTACCCTGCTGCCACCATTGTTTTCTCAGTTCCATGCATTTTTTCCCATCGAAGTCATATTTGGCAATAAAACGATTTTTCATTTGCTGCAACTGTGGGGCTACATCACCCCCGAAAAAAACTTTTTGCCCTGCTCCCTCTATCCAAAATACCTGGTGAAAGGGTGAATGAGCGCCCGTAAGCTCGTAACGTATATGATCATCGATCATACCATTTCCATCTAACAAAACCAATTGATCCGTTTTTGTCAGCATCTCAAATTCAGCGGGCGCACCAGATGGTTCCCCTTTTTCACCTGCAGCAGCCAATTCATACTTATTTACATAATAAGTAGCATGAGGAAAATTCAGGTTATGCCGTTGCGATATTTTATCATACCCCCCAATGCCACCGGAATGATCTTTATGCAGGTGGCTCAGGAGTACCTTGGTTACATCCAAAGGATTGATCCCTTTATCCGATAAATTCTGGTGTATCTGCAACACCCCTTTGTCAGTGTCAAATCCAAGCCCGGTGTCAATTATAATAGTATCCTTTGCCGTTAAGATGCAAAAGGGCTGGATCTCTACCAAAAGGCTGCCAATATTTCTTTGCTGCAAATCGTCTGAGGCTTTATCGAAAGGGATAAACCGTTTGCTATTGTCGACAGTAAAAGCGCCTTCACTTAAGGGAATTATTTTCATATGATCTATTATTGGGCAGTGTACCTTCGACCTACCGTAGTACCATTTGCCTGTCCGCGTCTAACCTGATCGCTATAAATATTAAGGTGGTGAAGGTAACCAATGATGAACCTCCGTAGCTTAAAAGCGGCAGCGTTATCCCGGGCGAAGGGGCAATACCAAGTGTCATACATACATTTAAAGCCACATGGAAAAATAAGATGCCTGTGACACAATAGATATAAACTCGGCTAAAAGTACTTCTTTGGCGTTCAGCCAAAAATATCAGGCGGAGCATTAGTCCAAAATAAAGCACCATCAAAATAGTACTACCTACCAACCCGAAACTTTCGGCCAGGGAAGAAAATATAAAATCCGTGTTTTGCGCCGGAACAAATTCGCCACGGGTTTGTGTTCCCTGCAAGAAACCCTTCCCCCAAAAGCCACCGCTGCCGATAGCAATTTTAGATTGTTTCACGTTATAGCTTTCTACCTTTTCACCCCCGGCTTTTTTTACGGTGCCTAATTTTGCAAATTCTTTCTGAATTTCAGCCTCACGCTCTTTGGTAGTAAATTTATAATCATCAATACCAAAGGTGGAAAA
>JBBJMD010000316.1:0-3135 GCA_037719925.1 Ferruginibacter sp. | reverse complement strand
AGCTCTTTCAAGCAGACTGGTTCTCACATCACCTTCACCCTGTAAGGTGTGGCCAAGACAATGACTTATAATAAGTGCCCGGCAGGAGCGGATGGTATCAACAAAAAGAGAATGAGCACCATTGAAGGAGTGGATGAATCCGCCATTTTTTATATTTGTCCAGCGGGTAGCTTGAACAGCGCCGGATATTTTGAGCGCCAGTTCATAAAAATTTTTCTCCCATTCATTGAAGTCAGTCTTTCCTTCCTGCATCAGGCGCAGCAGGTTTCCATAAGTACTTATATTGTTGAAGCCATGATCATGAACACCGGTATGACTGATATGCGGTGCCATCCTTTCCACTGTGTTCTTCCGGCCTGTTTCAAGAAAGGATTTCTCGCCGGTGGCATCAAACTGAAGAATAGCCGATCCGTATTGAAAGCCTTGTGTCCATTCGGTCCAGCCGCGTGTGGTATAATTTCCCTGAACCGTAAATACCGGCGAGCCTTTTGAAGTGTCGTAATTATTTTCTATAAGATGAATTTTAAGGGCGGAGAGTTCCCAGAAACGCTGGAGTTTTGTTTGGAGGTCTTTAGGTTTTAATTCATGTTTGATCTGAAGCATTGGTTGTTTTTTTAAAGATAGGGGTTTTGTGGTTGGAGAGCGTTTGCACTTTTTTTTAACACAGAGGGCGCAGAGGAGGAACACAGAGATCACGGAGGTGTTTCTTTGTGCCCTCTGTGTTTCCTTCCTTTGTGCCCTCTGTGTTAAAAAAAAACATCGAATAAGTGTATCTACTCAGGTAAAGCAAATGCAACATAAGCGTCACCGGGCTTTGTATCATTTTTACCCGCACCACCGGCAGCTATCACGATGTATTGTTTGCCCTTAACAGCATAAGTAGCGGGGGTTGCATACCCGCCGGCAGGCAATGTGGTTTCCCATAAAATTCTACCATTATCCTTATTAATCGCCCGGAATTTTTCATCCTTAGTGGCGCCGACAAATATCAGGCCCCCTGCTGTAACTATCGTTCCACCAATATTTTGTGTACCGGTAGCCGGGATACCTCGTTCGGTTAAAGCAGCATATTCTCCCAATGGTACCTTCCATAGAATCTCGCCGCTGTTAAGGTCTATGGCATTTAATGTTCCCCACGGAGATTTAACTGCAGGATATCCTTCCGCATCAAGAAATTGCGCATAACCGGAATGTGCATACCGGGGCTTTTGATTAAGCGTATCTGTCAATCTTCGTATTGTTCAACCGCGAAGGCTTATCAGCATTAAACAGGTAATTGATAACAGCACTAACCTGTTCTTTCGATAGGTTTGGGAAAGCCGGCATCTGCCCCTTACCGTTAGTAACACGATCCTTCACTTCCTGTGCCGATAATTTTTCACCAACGTGAATAAGCGAAGGAAAAGGCCGCTGGCCTTTTCTGTCCAGTCCATGACAGGTAGCGCAATTAACCTGGAATACATTTCTTCCTGCAGTTAATAGCTTGTCTTCATTAACTATTACTTCAACTTTTTTCAGACTGGTAATATTCGGAATCTCATTGGCATTGATATATAAAATTCCTGTCTTCATATCAACTGAAGCTCCGTTCCATTCAGCGCCGCCGCGCATCCCGGGAAACACCATCGTTCCTTCAGGACCCGAAGGTGTAAATATACCTTCGTTCCTCACTTTTTTAAATTGTTCAAGTGCGTATGCATGTGCCTGTGGTGATATATCCGTAATATCCGCTTCTGTATATTGTTGCCTTACAAATGCATGCGGCTTAAGAGGAAAAGGTTGAGTGGGCCAGTTTTTTTCAGTTGCTATTTGTGATAAGGGCACTTTTCTTTCTTCCACTCCAAATAATGGTGTACCGGTTTCGCGGTCCAGTAAAAAGATATTTCCTGTTTTAGTGGCCTGGGCAACAGCATCCGTTTTTTTACCATTATGATTTACTACCACAAGGTTAGGCGATGTAGGCAGGTCGTAATCCCAAAGATCATGGTGCACAATCTGGTAATGCCATATTCTTTTACCGTTTGATGCATCCAAAGCCACTACGGAATTAGCGAAAAGATTTTGACCTGAACGATCTCCCCCATAAAAATCGGGCGCGCAGGAACCTGTTGCAAAAAACACCCAGCCGCGCTTTTCATCCAGGCTGAATCCAGACCAGGTATTAGCACCGCCGATTTTCATCCAGGCATCCTTATCCCATCCATCATAACCGAACTCGCCCGGTTTCGGAACAGTGTGAAATATCCATGCTTGTTTGCCGGTATGAATATTATAAGCCCTCACATGTCCCGGTGCAGCGCCTTCACCTTCACTTACATGCGAACCCAATATTAACAGTTCTTTATAAATGATTCCGGGAGAGGTTACATCAATTGAAATTCCTTCAGGCTTGCGGTCCAGGCCCTGGCGCAGATCCACTGTACCTTGATCTCCGAATGCTTCATTAATCAATCCTGTTTCAGCCTGGATAGCATAAAGTTTGTATCCTGCAGTAAAAAAGATCTGGCTGTTCTTTCCATTTTCCCAATACGTCACTCCACGGTTAACCCCGTTCGATTTGCCACTTTTGAACGGGTCAAAGGTCCAGAGCATTTTTCCTGTTGCTGCATTCAGGGCAATAAGTTTTAAGGCCGGTGAGGTTATATACATTATATCCTTAACAACTATGGGGTTGCACTGTATGGCTGGTCCTTTGTCGTTTGTATGATAGGTCCAGGCAACCTGCAACTTTTTAACATTATTCCGGTTTATTTGATCTAAAGAAGAGTAACAGTTGCTTTCGACTCCGCCACGGTATACTTGCCAGCCAGAATATTCGTTTTTATGAGAGGTACAACCTTTTAAGTATACCATAGAAAGTAACAGGCAGCATGATAAAATTCGCAGCAACATTAGTTTGAGTTTATATCAGCAATTAGCAGGTTTGGATGTTGCAATGTATCCCGGTTCCGGAACCTGCACCCTGGCAAATCTCATTAAACCAGCTATTGGTTCCAAAATACGTAAACAATCCGGCTTTTAATTTGTCATTTTATTTTAATTTTATAGCATGAGCCAGCGAAGATTGAAACCTTCCTTTCTTTACCAGCCATTTTTAAGCTGTCTAAGCATTGCACCTGTATGCTCTATCCTCCT
>JBBJMD010000117.1:0-13081 GCA_037719925.1 Ferruginibacter sp. | reverse complement strand
ATCAAGGGTTTCAAACGATAAAACGAAGATTTTTTAATTATCTCGGACAATAGTGTTTTATAATACGTTCTGCATGGTGATGACCATTACTTATTAATTGCAACAAATATATTCCATCCGCGAGCAGGCCGATATCCAATTGATTAAATCCTTCTGAACCGTTTCCTTTGGCAACAGTATTGCCATTTGCACTGTGTAATACGTACTGATATTTCTGTGCCGCGTTTACAGTAACCCGGTTCTGATTATGCGTAGAAACCGTAAATATTTTACCTTGCATATTTGCTTCCTGCAGGAGGACGGTGTTCGAATAAACGGGTTGGTTGGACCTGGTCAATGCTTTTACACGGTAATACAAAGCATTTTTTTGAAACGGGGTATAAACAAATTTGCCAGCAGCGCCACTGGTTGTGTTGAGCGGCGCATAATGACTGCCATCTGACGATGATTCCACTGTTATCCATGTAACCGGCTCATCTGTTATGATAATCCATGCGAGCATATGCTTGTTTTTTTCAGTTGTGCCGGTTAAACTAACACTACGGATCGGGGAGGCAACTATGGCCGAAGCATTGATACTATACGAGCCCAGGCTACCGTAATCCAGTACGTTGCTGTTTCCAGCGCCATCAATCAATAAATAATAAGTGCCTTTGGGTAACAATGTATCTACCACTATAGCCATTGTGGCTGCAGGGTCAAAACTTTTTATGAATATGCCCGGTGTTTTGTATAACGACATCTTCACATCCAGGTTTGCACCCTGGTAATTCTCGTCTACGCTAAATGGCTTTACATCGATATGGATTAATGAGTTTTGCGTTAAAGTAAAAGTGAAGGCATCTTTATCTGTGCTGGTCGAAATGATCCCGGCCATACTTGTACCCGAAAAAGAAAGTGAAGCAGGGACGTCATGTATATCATCACTATAGTCATCTTTCCTGTAGCCAAACCCGTTTTGAGTAGTAATGATAGAAAGGTTATCCTGCATGGTGGCACAACCGTAAGGAGTTGGCCCATTGTTCCATCCACTCATGTTCCTGTAATAGCTGTTCCCCATGATCGGCGCCCAGCTTGCCTCTCCCGTTCCACTACCCTCGTTATACATTGCGGTCAGGTTACAGGTACTGTCGTATCTTGACTGGTGAGACAGGCCTACTGCGTGCCCGCTTTCATGCGAGCAACATTCTGCAACCATTTTCGCGCTCCTTGGGCCAAGCCTGTCACTGAATACAAATGCAGGCGTATCGTCACCCCATGTAAAAGATCCTACAAAGGATAACCCGCCGACACCCGGGTACCAGCTGCACGAACTCGTGATAACAATCCTGATCCTCGAGGAAAGTGGCGCTGTCACAAATTTAGATTCCTCTGTCGTAATATTAATATCAAATGGCCGGTAATCTTCTGCCACCCTGTTAAACACTTCTGTTACCTGGGCATCAGACATCCCGGAAGGATTACAGGTAAATGATTTACCACCATTCCAGTACGCACAGTTCACTTCATACCCGTCGAAGTCAAGGTAAATGGTAGCCACGGCAGACGGCAAGCTATTCAGAAGGGGTAATGCAAATCCGTGGAACGAAACTAACAATGCCACTAATAGCATTATGAGGGTGGTTGGTTTCTTCATGTCAGGGATGTTGGATTCAGTGGGTAACCGGTTATTGATAAATTATTAATTCATAATTGCAACCCGCCTTTTATTGGTTACAATTCACTATGATCTTATCTGTGTCTGTTTTAATAAATTGATAATTGCCTTCCTTGCTTCTTTGTAAGGCAAGGCCGTCAGCATATAAGGGGTTTAATATCCTGCCGGTATAAACCTGCGCTCCTTTTTGATCTGTTTGCATTGATAAAGAGAAAAGCGCATTGCTGAAGGCTGTTAACCTGATAATCATGGTATGCAGGTTGTGGTATTTTGCGAGCTTCGTAATTACGATACCGGATAGATTAAGATTACCAGCAAGTGATAAGCTGACAATTTCACCTTTCGCTGCTTTAAATGCTTTATTGAGTTGAAATTCCTTACAATCAATCGTGGATGGGAAACCGGCAAATAAGGCTGAGCCGGATGCCTGCCTGTTCTGTGAAAAAGCGGTGAGCGCAAACACGGTAAGCAATACCATTAAAAGGAATTTCATTTTACTGATTTAGGATATTGAATACTTACCCGGGGTGAACCAGTTGGTATCAATAGCTAAACGGCAATCTCTGTAAAATATTTTATGGCCGCAGAATAAAAAGAGCACTTCCAAAAAAATTGGATCAGTATTGGCCGGTACTGAGTAAAACGAGTGTACAGGCTTCCATGGTCTCAATGCCCTTTTGTTCGGCGAGCATAGATAACTCGTCATTTTCCGTACCTGGATTAAATATTATGCGCTTCGGATTGAGTGCGAGCATGTATTCATAGTATTCTTTTTGTCGCGAAGGGTTTAGGTATAAAGTAATAGTATCGATATCCTCAATTGGTTTTTTTTCCGTTTCTATTTCAATGTTGCCAATAGTACCTTTTCGAATACCGAGGGCAGTAACAGGATGCTGGCGTGCAGATAATCTTTGCACTGCTGCGAAGCTATATCGCGCCGGGTTTGCTGATGCCCCAATGACCAAAGTTTTTTTCTTTTCCATAATATTTAAAAAAGTTAGCTGTTATTTTAAGAAGCGGTTTGTTATTTCCGGGGTAGGCACCATACATTGTTCCTGCTTTCCAAACCATTTGTACCGGTTTTTTGCTATCCATTGGTATAGCCCATCCCTTACTATTGCAGGTACAATAATAAAGCCATACATGGCGGGCCATAAGGCAGCTAAATATTTACTCACTTTTAACGCTGCTGTAGATCCTCTGTAGGCAACGCCCTGTTCAATTAAAACAAACGAATTAAATATCCCGGTAGGTAGGTGATATTGTTCTAATAATTGTCTTCCTGTATCACTTTGCAAGGTTGCGAATTTTATCCTTGAACGTTTATCTCTTTTTATAACAAAAGTTACGGCCGTGTTGCATAAGTTGCAAATGCCATCAAATAATATAATTGGTTCCCCGGCCATTTTATTAAAGTATTATAAACTTTATGTTTACATTATCATGAATCATACAAATTTACGAAGAACAGTTTACAAGCACTTTAGGGCTATGTGGGTATAAAATCAACCCGAAATTATTGCGCTGTTGTTAACAGGTCCGGCAATGCAACACATCCTTATTGATGATCTAAAATAAAGGGTATTTTCTCCGCGGGGTTTTATCAATAATATCTTCTACTGCCTTCGTCAACGAGGCATATTGAAATTCAAAGCCGGTTGCAAGGATTTTGCGTGGTAATACCCAACGGCTCTTTAGTATTAATTCGGTTTCGGTACCAATGATGGCGGCACCGATCCTTAGCATCCAGGTATAAGCCGGTAGTCCAACCCGGTGCCCCGTTGCATTGCGCAAGGTTTGCATAAACACCTTGTTTGTAACCGGTCCGGGACTGCAGCAATTGAAAGTTCCTTCGAGTGTGGTATGTTGGTCCAGCCATTCGATCATCCTGCAGGTATCCGTTATGTGTACCCAACTATACATTTGTTTTCCATTACCCTGTTGACCACCCAATGCAAATTTTAATAAATTAAAATAGGGTATCATTACACCGCCGGGCCCTAAGGTGATGGCCATGCGCAACCCAACTTTTCTTGTGAAGGGCGTGCGCTGGCGGTAGAATGTTTCTTCCCAGCGCTGGCAAACCTGTACAGAAAAATCATTATGAAAACAGGTGAATGTTTCATCTCGCGGCTGGTCAGTTGCATGCGGGTAAATGGTTGCTGAGGCTGCATTTATCCATAAGGCCGGCGGATGCGTTGCCTGCTGGATCGCAAGCCCTATAACAGTTGTGGCATTTGTCCTGCTGTCAAAAATTTCCTTTTTATTCTTTTCAGTATAACGGCAGTTTACAGATTTCCCGGCCAGGTTGATAACAATATCGGCCCCATCAAATTCTTTGGTCCAACTGCCCAAATTGGTGGCATCCCAATTAACAACGCGTATCTTTTTCAACAGGTTTTTTTGTATATGATTTTCACCAAAGGCATTGGTAGCCTGGCCCTCCAATTGGCGGCTAAGGACAACGATCTCGTTTTCATTGCCAAAAAAATTACACAGTTCCTGGCCGATAAAGCCTGTGCCGCCTGCAATAATAATTTTTTTATTTTTCATAAAATCTATGGTTTTAACTAATAATAATATAAACTGCCAGGGGATAGGCCGTGAGTTAGGTTGTATCGATCGCTCATACTTTCGGGTTCCGCAAGAGAGGCCTCATGAGTATACCCTTAATTGCCGGGCGATCATGGCGTCATTTTAGCAACGATAGTGGTCGTTGCATTTTTACAGTGACTTCGTGGTAACACAGATAAGTATAATAAACCGCCATGAAGGGAGCTGTAAAAAAAAGTATCCTATAAGAAAACAAGGGCATGGTTACAATACTGGTAAGAGCCACCCAATGATAATAATACCTGCTGCCTTTTTTATTTACAAAACATTTATTATACACATGTATGATCATGCTGGCCCCCTGCCAGGTTCCCACCACACAATAGGCTATGATAAAACTTGTGTCTTGTTTGATAAGCCAGTAGATCGAGAATCCGGCTATCAATGTGATACTAATAATGATGTCGATAATTTTAAACTGCTTCATAACTGTGTATTTTAAACTTTCAGAAATATTTGAAAATATATCTTTAAATAAAAGCCGCATCGCGGCTATTGTTCCCTGATTAAAGGGCGTTATTTAAAAATCTTCAACAAGCCTCCCAAAAACCAGCTTTCATCGGCTTTGATCATCATGTCCAGCATCTGGTCTGCCTGTTTGCCAAACTTGCGTATGCCACCAATGGTATCAACAAATTGTTTTACATGCTTATCTTTTTTATCGTCATCAATTTTTTCCAGCTGGGCAAGTAATTTCAGCATCGGATCCAGTTCTCTTTTCTTCCTTTCCTTAATAAT
Source organism: Ferruginibacter sp. (assembly GCA_037719925.1). Lineage (GTDB taxonomy): Bacteria > Bacteroidota > Bacteroidia > Chitinophagales > Chitinophagaceae > Ferruginibacter. The sequence goes on along the minus strand of JBBJMD010000117.1, from coordinate 8,073 downwards.
CTGTGTAGCCACTTTCCAAATATCTTTTTCAGCAGTAAAATATTCCTTCCGTTCGCCGGTAAGTATCAAACGGTCTACCAGGCCCCAACTGATCAGGTCGCGTATGTTCATGTTCACATTGCCCCTGCTTACATCCAGTTGTTCCATCAGGTCGTCCTGGGTGAGCGGGTCCGGACTTACCATCAGCAGTGCATGAATCTGGGCCATCGTGCGGTTAATACCCCAATGCGTTCCAAAGGCGCCCCAACTGCTGATAAATTGTTTTTTGGCTTCTGTCAGTTTCATAATGATTGTAATGCCAAACAAAGATAATTAACTTTTTGAACTTTCAATATATATTGAAAGTTTATTTCTAATATTTTTTGTATCGGGCAATGTTCATGGAGGTGCGTTGAATTATTTATGATGGGGAAAGGGGCTGGTACGGAAAAGGATTAGAGGACTGGTATGCGATTCAATACTATGGACTTGGTTATTAAATAACCGGGTGCTTGCATAGCAGGTTGAAGATCCGCCTTTTTAAAATTTGCATAGTAAAGATACCCGATGCAATTTCTGCACAGGGTAACCCAAAAAATGGTTTAAATTTATACCAGCATAGTGACCGGGTTTTCAAGGAATTTCTTCAGTGTTTGCAGGAAGGATGCTCCAACAGCTCCATCTACACTTCGGTGATCGCAGCTTAGGGTAAGTTTCATGATATTTATCACACCAAAGCCATCACCTGTTTTCACCACTTTTTCTTTGATCGCACCAACGGCCAGGATCGCGCTATCCGGGGGATTTATAATGGCGGTAAATTCTTCAATATCCATCATGCCTAAATTCGACACGGTAAAAGTATTTCCGGTGAACTCTGCCGGCTGTAATTTTTTATCTTTTGCCTTACCATATAATTCCTTTGCATCTGCCGCTATTTGTGATAACGATTTCTGATCGGCAAAACGGATCACGGGCACGATCAATCCTTCAGGCAAAGCAAGTGCTGAACCAACATGGATGTGCTGGTTGTGCCGGATAAAATCACCCATCCAGCTGCTGTTCACATCCGGGTGTTTACGCAAGGCCATCGCGCTGGCTTTGATGATCATATCGTTAAAGGATATCTTAACCGGGCTTACTTCGTTCATGGTTATCCTTGAGGCGATGGCGTTATCCATGTTAATCTCCATCGTAAGGTAAAAATGCGGAGCTGCGAATTTGCTTTCGCTTAACCTTCGCGCGATTACTTTTCGCATTTGCGTTAACGGGGTATCGGTAAACCCTTCCTGTCCGTTTGCAACGAACGCTGCTGCTGCAGGCTTCGCCGGGGCCGGGGTTACGGATGGAGCAGCCTTTTCGGCTGGTTCAGGCGCAGCAGCTGCCGGAATATAACTGTCAATATCTTTTTTAGTGATGCGCCCGTTATCGCCGGTACCATTCACCTTACTGATGTCTATTCCTTTATCCGCGGCTAATTTTTTTGCAAGGGGCGAAGCTTTGATTCTGCCATTGGACGACGCGTCAACTTCCGCATGATGTGCGGCTTCTGCTTCCGGTGGCGCATTTTCCACTGCAGGTTTGCTTGTTGCAGCAGGTGCCGCATTTCCTCCCGCTTTTTCAGCGGCAATGTAAGCGCTGACATCCGTACCTTCTTTTCCAACAATCGCTATGATCTCATTTATTTTAGCTGCATTGCCGGCTTCCACACCAATATATAATAAAGTACCTTCTTCATAACCGATCACTTCCATTGTTGCTTTGTCTGTTTCAACATCGGCAAGTACATCATCACTTTTTACCGCATCTCCCACTTTCTTATTCCAGGCCACTATTTTACCTTCGGTCATGGTATCGCTAAGCAATGGCATTCTTATCTCCCTGGCTCCTGCTGGAAGTGCTACAGTTGAAGGAGCAGTAGTTGTTGCAGCGGGAGCTTGTTTAGGGGATGATTCCTTATTTAACGGAGCGGCCTCATTTGCCGGTGTTGTTTCCCTGGCCGGCGCCTGCCCGTTTGCGGGTGCTGCTTCAGGTGCTTTTGCTTCAGGTGCTTTTGCTTCAGGTGCCTTTGGTGGCGCACCGTCCGCCGCATCCAGGGCAGGTTTGTAATCTTCGCCATCATTGCCTATTACGGCCAAAATCCCATCTACCGGGGCGGGTTTCCCCTTTTCAACTCCTATATATAATAATGTACCATCATTATAGCTTTCCAGTTCCATGGTGGCCTTGTCTGTTTCTACTTCAGCTAATAGATCACCTGATTTTACTTTATCACCCACTTTTTTATGCCACTCTGCAATCACGCCTTCTGTCATGGTATCACTCATACGGGGCATGCGAATCACTTCTGCCATAATTGATAATTTCTATTGTTTTAAATGGAAGTCGAAATTACGCAAAAATGGCAAATATCTAAGCTATTATTGCCGCTCCATTAATATACAGGTTGTGAAACTTATACTATCCTGTTTGCTTCCCCTGTTTATATTTGGAAAGATCGCTGTAGTGTTTTATACTTTTTGTGCAAAACACGCCGCATCCGCAGGTACTTTTATCACAAGGAAACAAATATGAATCCTTGTTATCCGTAACAACATATCTGCACCTTACCTGGGAGGGTATTCAAACAGGCAATCAAAAGGTTATAAAATGGTGCCCATTACCAATTTTCTTAGGCGATTAGGAGCAGGTAAATGTGCGTTATTAAAAAGCGGCCCTGTTTGCTGTTATAACATCAGCTTAATCGAGCTCCAGCTTAAGCCGGTCCCTTAGCTCTTTCACGAGGGGGTATTCTTCTATGATCTTTAGGTACTGTTGTTTCCTGGTCAGTATCACATGGTCCGGTGTTTCTTCTTCTTTTTTTTCAGTTACCGCCACCTGGTAAACTAAAAACCGGTTATTAAAATATTCCTGCAGGTGCGTAACAAGGTCCGCCCGTTCTTCTTCAATAAAAGCCTTATGTATTTCTCCCTGGGTTATTACTTCAATCGTATTATTATCCACCACCTTTAGGTCTGCTGCGCGATAGTTGGTAACCGCTGAATGGTTATTTTTTGCCCGGAGCTTTTCGGTAAAGAAACCCCAGCACTTGTGTAACTCCTCTTCAGTAAGCGATTTTATTTCAGTGTCACCTTCTTTATTTTTTTGCGTGATCCGTTTACGGATGCTCAATAATGAACCCAGGGAGGTCTTCGCCGCCTTTTCTTCTTTAACAGGAGAGGATGACGGACTTGGTTGTGAAAAAGGTACCGGAGTTCCGGTTTGCATATCAGCCGGATTTTGAGCCCGAGTTACTTTCCGGCTTTCTGTCTTTTTACTTTCGGGTGCCGTTTCTATTATAAGCTTTGGCCCGGATTTGGTTGCTTTAACAATGGGCAAGGCCCGGAATGCGACCGTGCCCGTGCCCTCAATTATTTTTTTTTTACTGATTGCCCCATCATTGTTTACAAATTCCAATGCCTGTTGCAGATAGCTTAGCCTGATGATAACCAGTTCTACATGTAAGCGCTTATTGCGTGCCTGTTTATAATTGATCTCTGCTTCATTTAATATATTCAGGGCACTTACAATCAGGGCAGGGGATATTTTTTGTGCCGTTTGTAAATATTTCTGTTTAAAATCTTCTGCTACTTCCAACAGCATTGCAGCGCGCGCATCCCTGCTCACCAACAGGTTGCGCAAAAATTCCGCAAATCCATTTATTACAAGATCCCCTTCAAATCCTTTCCGGTTAATTTCATCAAACATTAAGAGGGCACTGCTCAGGTCCTGCTGTTGTATAAAATCAAGTAGTTGGAAATAGTAGTCTTCGTCTAATATATTCAGGTGTTCGAGGGTGTTTTTATAAGTGACATCCCCGTTGGTAAAACTTACTATTTTATCTAAAATACTCAGGGCATCCCTCATGCAACCTTCACTTTTTTGAGCTATTATGTGAAGGGCTGCTTTTTCGGCGCGGATGGTTTCTTTTTCACAAATTTCTTCAAGGTGTTCTACCGTATCCTTATTGGTGATACGCTTGAAATCAAAGATTTGGCAACGGCTTAAAATAGTCGGCAATATTTTGTGCTTTTCCGTAGTGGCAAGAATAAAAATAGCATACGGGGGCGGTTCTTCCAGGGTTTTCAGGAAAGCATTAAAAGCCGATGAACTTAACATATGCACCTCATCCACGATATATACTTTGTACCTCCCTGCCTGGGGCGCAAATCGCACCTGCTCTACCAGGCTCCTGATATCATCTACCGAATTATTGCTGGCAGCATCCAGCTCGTGTATATTTAAAGAAGTGCCCGCATCAAAAGAAACACAGCTATTGCATTCATTACAGGCTTCCCCATCCTTTGTCCTGTTCTGGCAATTGATGGTTTTAGCTAAAATCCTGGCGCAGGTTGTTTTCCCTACACCTCTTGGCCCGCAAAATAAAAAAGCATGCGCCAGCTGGTTATTTTTGATGGCATTTTTTAAGGTGATGGTAATATGGGACTGCCCAACTACGGTCGAAAATATCTGGGGCCGGTATTTACGTGCAGACACAATGAACTTGTCCATATATTAAGCGCCAACTGGCGGGAGTTTAATGTGAGATATAAGTGCAAGTTAGCAAACAGTTCTCTCTTTTAGATAACCCGTATTAGCCAGGCATAAAATTTCAGGAAATGATTTAGAAGAAAAAAAGGGGTTCAGGAAGGAGGCATGGAAAAGTAAGTGCCGTGCCTGGCTTTTGTTGCAACATTCGTGGCAAGTAAACACTCAACTGTAAAGAAAAGGGAGATGGATGCACCAGGATAGCCTTTTTATATAAAGTCAAAACTGAGCCCGGTTATATACGTCTTTCCCTGATTATTTTTAACCCAGCATGGGATGCCGTTTGAATTCCTTTGCGCGGTCAAATAAGTACCGGTAAGTAACAAGGTTCCTGCTACGAAAGGTTTCACCCAGGCTTTCCGCTACATTGATCATTTTAGGATTAAAGTCCCCGATCCATTGCATTTCATATTGTTCGTAGGCTACTCCTGGTTGTTGGATCACCTTAGCAGATTCGCCAATTACATAGGCATCGATTCCTTTTCCCTGCCATTCAGGTACCACTCCAAATACAACTCCACTGAATTTTTTATTCGGTTTAAATTTCTTTACCCATAAAAATTTCAGTTTATGAGCCAGGTCAAACTTGCCACCAAGGTATTTAAACCATTGGTTCAAATCGGGGATATTCACAAACATGGCAATGGGTTCATTTTTGTGGTAAGCAAACCAGATGAGTCGCTCATCCATTACCGGTTTCATTTTTTTGAAAAGTAAAACCACCTGTTCTTTGGCCATTTGTTTTAATCCACCGTGCCCTGCCCATGCTTTATTGTAAATAGTAGTGAAATCGCCGGCAAATTCCTCGAGCCGATCTTTCTTGATATGTTTGGAAGAGAACTCAGGGTTATTATCGAACATGGCGTGCCGGTCGTGAATCTTTTTTTCCAGCGGCGCTTTAGGGTGAAGTCCAAAACAAACCTGGTTAAAAAACAATTTGAATCCATAATTTGTAAAAAGCTCCTCATAGAATGGCGGATTGTAATTCATACAATAAAGGGGCTCTTCAAAACCCTTATTTACCAGACCCCACCATTTATCCCTCTCCCCAAAATTGATCGGTCCGTCCATGGCTTCCATCCCTTTTTGCATCAGCCAGTGTTTGGCATTGTCAAACAGGAGATCGGCCGCTTCCTGGCTATTGATGCATTCAAAAAAACCGGTTCCACCTACGGGTACATCATCACCTTTGTTTTTATACTTTTTATTGATGAAGGCAGCGATCCGCCCAATCATTTTTCCATCATCATTTTTCAATATCCATCGTTCTGCTTCCCCAAACCGGACGGCCTTATTGATCTTTTTATCAAATACTTCGTTGATATCCTTATCTAGCGGACGAATCCATTTGGGGTCGTTTTTATATAATTCAACCCCTACCTGCAGGAATTCTTTGGCTGATTTACTATCTTTTACCGGTATCAGTTGCATAGTTGATTGAGAATGGCAATATATTCTATAAATAGAGCACCAGGTATTGCAGGTTACTATTAAAAATCACCTTAAGAGATTTATTATAGCCATCATAATACGGGCAGAACCGCACCAGAGAGAAGAGACGCCCAGCCATGATGATTTAATTGGGAAATATACTTCAATATCTTATTCGGGGGCAACGCTGTTTAAACCTGCAAACCGTATTTCAAAGCGAGTGCTCTTCTCTTCAAAATAAATAAAGAGAATGGTCAGACATTCTCTTTATTTTATTTTGAAGTATATACCCGTTCCAGGATACTATTTACCGCTCATCTTTGCTTCAATACTTAGTGTGGCATGCGGTACTGCACGTAACCGAGCCTTATCGATCAATTTACCTGTGACACGGCAAATACCGTAGGTCTTATTTTCAATACGCATCACCGCTTTTTCAAGGTGATCAATAAAAGTGATCTGGCGGCTTGCCATCTGGCTCAACTGTTCCCTTTCCATGCTAAGACTCCCATCTTCCATGGTCATATACCTGTTATCGCCTTCATCTCCACCCATTTCATCTTTGCGGGTAATCAAACCATGGAGGTAGGATAATTCTTTTTTCGCAGCTTCGAGCTTCCTTTGAATCAGTTCCCTGAATTCCAGTAACTCCGAATCACTATAACGTTGAGAGGGGGCTCCGGGATCGCGTTGCGCTTTATCAAGCACCGATTTAGTGAACTCAGGTTGATATTTACGAACTGTTTGGGATATTTTAGGAATTACCACCGCTTTTGGAGTGGGTACTTTAATATCTTTTGCTTTTACTTCAGCAGCTGGCTTGGCCGGCACTGCTTTTTCAGTGGCCGATTTCACCACTGGATTTTTAATTTCTTCTTTTTTTGCCATAATGTTTGGAGCCGGGTTAGCAGCTTTTATAGGAGTGTGTTTTACCACAACGGCTTTTTTTGTTAATTGTTTTGTAACCGGGGGTGCAGTTTGATTAATTGGACTAACTTTCTTCGGAGTTGTATTAACCATAGGTTTCACAGGTAAACCAGAAGTCTTCGATATTATTTTTTGTGGTGCAGGCTTCGAAACGTTCTTAACGGGCGCGATTTTAACAGGCAATTTAGACGGTAATGTTTTGGCAATCGTCTTTTTTGGAGCAGGGTTGGTTTTATTTCCAACGGTTTTAGCAACAGTAGTTTTAGGTAATGGTTTTGCCGGTGCTGTTTTTACAGCCGGAAGGGCTTTTTTAGGTGTGGGTTTAACTACCTTAACTACTTTTTTCGCAACAGGTTTACTTGCTGCTTTGACCGTTTTTGCCGGAAACTGCTTTTTTGTTGCCATACTAGTCTGCTTTTTTAAGTACGTTGACCGTTAAAATGGCATGATTCACCTCTATTTCGGTGCCTTTGGTTAAAAAGGGATAAAAAGCAAGCGAATCTGCCAGAATTTCGGCGCAAATATAATCTTTATATTGATTTAAAGAAAGTTGCATCCCCGCATTTTCCTTTACAGATACATTTATCCGGTCTGTTAACTCAAAGCCGCTGTCTTTACGAATGTTCTGAATTTTGTTAACAAATTCCCGTGCATCGCCTTCCTTTTTTAAATTATCCGTAATAGTTATGTCAAGAGCTACAGTTAAGGATCCCTTGTTTGCTATTTCGTAACCGGCTATCTCATCAGTTGAAACCTCCAGGTCATCACTATTAATAAACACAGGTTCTTCGTTAGCACCCAGATAGCCAGGGTTTAGCAGGTAATCACCTTCCAATACCTGGTCAATAGTAGTATTATTGAATTTACTGATCAGGTCGGCAGCCCATTTCATCCTGGCACCCAGCTTTTTGCCGAGGGTTTTAAAATTCGCCTTAGCTTTTTTCTGTATAAAATCGTTTTCCGCTCCAAGGATATCTACCTCCTTTATATTGGTTTCCGCTTTTATGATATCTTCCACTTTTTTGATCCTGGATGCCATTTCGGGGTCTATAGCAGGAATAAAAACGCGTTGAAGGGGCTGCCGGACCTTGATATTCACCTTTTTACGTAAAGATAAGATCAGGGAAGCCGCATCCTGGGCCAACTGCA
>JBBJMD010000116.1:0-13082 GCA_037719925.1 Ferruginibacter sp. | reverse complement strand
TCTTTTGCCTCTACCACCTCACCAAAATCAACGCAGTTGGGTGTATACAATATGTCCTTCTTATTAAAACCCGCCATCAGGCCCAGTTTTACTTCGTTCACGCTCACACAATCCAGGGATGCTCCTATTGATTGAATATACTTTAACACGTTAATATTGGTTAGTGATTTACAGGCATAAAAAAAACGCGCATTGCAACCTGCAAAAGCTTTCTGCAATTTTTTATACTGTTCGGCGATCCTTTCGGCGTGGTACACATATACGGGTGTACCGAATTCATCTGCGATCTCTGTTAATTGCTGATGCGTTAAGTGTTTTGACATGTTAGAATATATATTGGGTTATTAAATATAGCATTAAGACCCACGCCTCCGAAAGGCAAGCCTATCGTGGGTACACGCACTGCAATCCAAATTGCAAAAAATGAAATCTCCATATTACCTGGACATATATCTTTCTGCGGTTAAAAAATATTATTGTTGTCCGACCAGATGTTTGAAACCCATGTCGGCTTATATGGCCCCAAACCTTTTCAAAAATGAGCCGCTGGAATCCTTACCCGTAAAAGCTTTTATAAAATCTACTGTTCCGGCAATAATTATAAAATCTATAAAAAAAGGTATGAGAAAATGCTTCATCATACCTTCTTAAATAAATTTATTTAAAGTCTATGATTCAGATTGTTCTTCCTGGTCCTTGTCCCGCTTAATGCCTGCCATTTTCTTATCGTTTGAAAGATTTGATGCCGGATCATCCGGATTGCCTTGCACTATTACCTGTTTACTGTCATCAATTGCAGTAGCTTTTTCATCATTTACAACGATGGTTGCAGGAGTTCCAGGAGTACCGGATTCATCACTTTCTGTTTCAACGGCTATTGTGAATGGGTCATTTTCCACTATTTCCCCATTTTCTGTTACTGCAAGCGTTGTTATTGCAGGTGCCCCTGGTTCCTCGGTTTCCCCTTCCTGTTGCACACCATCATTTACCACGGTTGCTTTCACCAATTCTTCCATCATCACTTCACTAATCTTTGGCAGGTCGGCTGTGCTGTTGATACCAAAATAATCCATGAATGATTTGGAAGTTGTATAGATCAGGGGCTTGCCCACTGCATCTTCATTTCGGCCGGCTATTATTACCAGGTCTTTTTCCAGGAGTTTCTGCACGGCATAATCACAGTTAACGCCCCGGATAGCCTCAATTTCGCTCTTGGTGATGGGCTGTTTATACGCAATGATCGCGAGCGTTTCAAGGGCTGCATTAGAAAGGCGCTTCAGGAATTTATCACCGTTTAACTGGGCAACGGTTTTATGATACTCTTTTTTAGTAAGGAACTGCCATCCGCCGCCGCTTTGCTTTAACTCAAAGGCATAAAATTCAGCGCTGTATTTCTCATTAATACCGGTAACAGCAGCTTCCACCTGGTCAAGCGTTGCCCTGTCGTCAATAAAACCCATAGCATTATTAAGCATCTCCACCAGGTCCAGTTTGGTCAATGGTTTATCGCTTGCAAATATCAAGGCTTCAATATGTGGTATGATTTGAGAAAGTTCCATGTAATTAATCAGCAAATTGGAAAATTCAAATTTTATACGGGTTAACCTTCCGCAATTTTCACACGTGCATAATTGCAATTGTTTTACCCATTCAGAGCCCAGCGCCTAACTATTTCCGTTAGTTCGGTAGTGATTGCAGCCTGCCTGGCCCTGTTGTAGCTTATTTTTAGTGATTTCAGTAATTCGTTTGCATTATCGCTTGCCTTATCCATTGCAGTCATGCGTGCACCATGTTCACTGGCATTTGCATCGAGTACCGCTTTGAATAATTGGGTGTTTAAAATTTTAGGCATCAGCTCACGGATCAGCACTTCCTTACTTGGCTCAAATATAAAATCCGCTTTTTTTCCACCTGTCTGCGGGCTTAATTTCTTGACGGGTAAAAACTGCTCTGCAACGAAACGTTGCGTAGCTGCATTTTTAAATTCGCTGTATATTAATTCAACAGCGTCAATCTCTTTTTTAGCAAAGGCTTCCATGGCATAATTTGCAGCGCTTTTTACGTTATCGAAACTAAGGCCTGTGAAAATATCCCAAAACTGGTCCACCACTCCAAATCCGCTCTTGGTAAAATGCTCAAATCCTTTTTTTCCGATAGGCAATACCTGTACATTTCCTTTAGCGTACTGGCTGCTGTATTTCTCCTGGATCACCTGGCGGGCTAACTTGATAAGGTTACTATTGTATCCCCCGCATAAGCCGCGGTCGCTGGTGACAACGATGATTAGGATTTTTTCAATGCTTCTTTCGGTTGCCAGGGCAAGGTCCACATTACCATCGTTATTGCTGACAATATTGCCAAGCACTTCCTGTAACTTCTGAGCGTATGGCCTCATTTGAGTAATCGCATCCTGTGCGCGGCGAAGTTTGGCCGCACTCACCATCTTCATCGCTTTTGTAATTTGTTGGGTACTTTGCACACTCTTAATCCTGTTACGGACTTCTTTTAACGCTCCTGACATATCAAAATAAATTATTAATTGATTAATGCTTTTAGGGGGGCAAAGGTAGGGCAAAAAAGGATAATTAGCTAATTGGATAAAGGGCTGTTTGCCTAAACTATTCGTGGTAGATTAAGTGGCCATAACGATAAAAAACAATACTACAACTGGCACATTATTTAATATCGAACTCGCTTGGGAGGCAGTTAAATTCTTTACGAAAAGCCGCAGAAAAATTGCTAAGATTTTGGTATCCTAACCTGGCGCCTACTTCTGAAATCGAGAATTTGCCGGAAACGATTTGTTCTTTGGCCCTGTGCAGGCGGTTTTTTTGAAAGTATTCATAAAGTCCCATTCCAAAAGATTGCTTGAACAATTTCTTTAATTTGCTTTCGCTCATTAGCGAAAGGCGGGACAATTTCTCTATACCCGGAAAATTTTTATCATAGCATGAAGTCAAAATCGTTTCTATCTTCTGAAGGGTGATAAAATCATCTTCGTTTATATGTTCCGGTGATTCTGAAATATCAATTTGAAGAAAATTTTCGAGCAGCTTATCCATGATCCTCAAAATCCTGCTACGGATGAATATCCCCGGGTATGGATGGTCCGGGGGGATATTTAAAACCTCGTCCATCAATCTTTGTTGCCTTGCATTGATAAACCTTTTATAATAATTAACCTGCTTTAAGTAACTGAAAACCTCCAGCAAGCGGTGATGAAGGTTTTTGGATATCCATTCGTTTTCAAGGTAGATACTTAGCCCTTTTACCTCCGCTGATTTGCCGAATTTCACCTGGTGAAGGGTTTGCGCATTTACAAAACTGAGGGTATAATGGCTTTCCTGGTCGATCGTTATGGGAATATTTTCCAATTGATATTCTATCGGCGCCTTAATATCAAGGTGGTAGAGGTAAATGATTAAACCAAAATTATCAGAAGGCTCACGTGTTAAAAGAATGTGATCATTCAACCGATAATTATTAACACATGCAGTAAAGCCCTTTTCAAGAAAATACGCGGTTGAATACCCTTGTCCGGCCTTGGGTGAAAAATTTACGGTATTGCCCTTTACTTCCCCGCCCGTAACCGCAGCAAATTCTTTTAACCATTCAAGATAGCCGGTTTGCTTATAGTTAAACTTTTTAATACCGGCCGATGCATCGTTTACCATCATTCAAAATTTTAAAGATACCTTGTGCCTGTAATTTGGTTAGATAAAAACTAAGCTGTTTGGTGTTTTATTTCTGCAGGCTGTTTTCTAAGATTTCGCAAAAATAATGTGCTCATTTTAACAGACGAATTTTTTTTTAGGCGGGCATGCCCCCTATGTATAATATTTATGTCCCAAAATCGTTAATACTGCCAAAGCCCGCGGAAGGCCGTTTTAATTCAACCCGGTGTATTTTCGTGGCTTTGAATAGATTTCGATTGATATAATTCCTGGTAGTATTGTAAGTCCTGGTTATTCAGGCAAATTAAAATATAGCAGCAGAAAATGGGTCTTGCTTTAAATTTCTTATTGACAATTTTAGTAGAATTGCCGATCATAGCATTATTTTTTAAAAGAAAAAAAAGATCGGCGGCCTTAATAATGGCTTTTTTGATCAATATCATTTCCTGGGCGGCGGCACACATCATATTTTTTTCTACAGATTTCAATATGAATTACGTGGCAGTTATCTTGGCCATTGGGGAAGCAATAGCATTCCGGCGGTTCCTCGAATGTAACTGGAAAAAAGCAATCATCATGTCCCTGATCGTCAACATCCTAAGCTTCACGGCAGTCAGGTTTATCCCTATTGACTCCTTGCTTTCGAAACCTGGTATTCCCCGGACTACATATAATAATGCCTACCAAACGCGGTACTAAGATTGAGCCTCCTGTAAGTGTACGTTTTATTGGTCAACTCTTGCTTGCGGGCTGCCCGGCATTCCCCATAATTACTCTACCCTATACCTAACCGAATTCCACCCTTAATTTTTTGCCGAATGCAACTTCTTTAATCCGGGGCCTTCGCGCCGTAAGGTGAAATAAACGGCAAGAAAGATCACTTCCGGGTCTGTAGAACTTATAATTGGCTGGTGCCAACTATTGAGATCAGCAAATAAGGTTTTGATAAAAAATTCATGATTAACTCCCGTTTTCAGTTAATGGATATGGTGACGGTTTATAAATAGAAAACTCGACCAGAGTATAACAACGGGATGTATGGTTGACTATAACGATCGATAGTAAGCTGACAACTTATTGTTACCTTTGCCGTTCTGTCATTTTGGCTTTACCAAATTTCAAGCACCATATTTGACACAGCAAAAGACCTGGTTTTTAAAAATATATAAATACCTAATAATACGAATTTTATGATTGGCTTTTTATCGAAAATATTTGGCGGAAACAAAAGTGAGAAAGATGTAAAAAGGATTACCCCGTTTGTTGCTAAGATCAATGGCTTTGTTACTCAATATCAGTCGCTCAGCAATGACGACCTAAGGGCGAAGACGACTGAATTCAGGGAGCGTATCCGGCAACACCTTAGCGCTGTGATCGAGGAGATCAATACCAAAAAAGAAAATGCCGAAAACCTACCGGTTACCAATATCAATGAGAAAGATGTCATCTACCAGCAAATAGATATACTCAAAAAAGAGAAGGATAAACAAATTGAAGTCATATTACTGGAACTGTTGCCGGAGGCCTTCGCTGCTGTTAAAGAAACAGCGAGGAGATTTATGGAAAACAGAACCCTGGAAGCCACTGCTACAGATTTGGATAAAATACTGGCTGTAAAAAAAGATCACATCACCATAAAAGATGATAAAGCGATTTTTTCCAATGCCTGGAAAGCTGCCGGCGGAGAAGTAGTTTGGAATATGCTGCATTACGATGTACAGCTGATCGGTGGTGCGGTATTGCATTCCGGCAAAATTGCAGAAATGGCTACCGGTGAAGGTAAAACGCTTGTCAGTACCTTGCCAGCTTATCTCAATGCATTAGCGGGCGAAGGTGTTCATATTGTTACGGTGAATGATTACCTGGCAAGAAGGGATAGTGAATGGAATGGTCCTCTTTTTGAATTCCTGGGCTTAACTGTTGACTGTATCGATAAGCATGATCCGAATAGCGATGCGCGCAGGGCGGCTTATAATGCTGATATTACATACGGCACCAATAATGAATTTGGGTTCGACTACCTGAGAGACAACATGGTGCACAGCCCCGAAGAAATGGTACAACGCAAGCACCATTTTGCAATGGTCGATGAGGTGGACAGCGTATTGATCGACGATGCGCGAACCCCCCTGATCATCAGCGGCCCTGTGGGGCACAGCGATAATACGCAACAATTCTTCGATCTTAAACCACGCATTGAAAAGCTGGTAGAAGCTCAGAAAAAAGCCACCAACCAATACCTGATTGATGCCAAGAAAAAAATTGCGGAAGGGAACGATGACCCAAAAGATGGTGGCTTATCCCTGATGATCGCACACCGCGGCCTGCCTAAGAACAGCGCCCTGATAAAATTTTTGAGTGAACCGGGAATACGGGTGAAACTGCAAAAAACAGAAAATTATTACCTCGCGGATCAGCAAAAAGAAATGCCCAAAGTAGATGCCCATTTGTTTTTTCACATCGATGAAAAAAACAACCAGGTTGACCTTACTGATAAAGGAATTAACTTAATAACAAAAGCGGGAGAAGACACTGAGTTCTTTATTCTCCCTGATATTGCAACCAAACTGGGGGATATCGCAAAAGGAGATTCAAACGCTGAAGAAAAATTACAAAGCAAAGAAGCCCTCCTGAATGAATATTCCCTGAAGGCGGACCGCATTCACACTGTACAGCAATTATTGAAAGCTTATACCCTTTTTGACAGGGATACGGAATACGTCGTAATGGAAGAAGCGGTGAAGATCGTTGATGAACAAACTGGCCGTATCCTGGATGGCAGAAGGTATTCAGACGGCTTGCACCAGGCAATTGAGGCTAAGGAAAATGTAAAGATCGAAGCAAGCACGCAAACCTATGCCACGGTTACGCTTCAAAACTATTTCCGTATGTACCATAAACTATGTGGGATGACGGGTACCGCCGAAACAGAAGCTGCGGAGTTATGGGATATTTATAAGTTGGACGTGGTAACCATACCTACCAACCTGCCGGCCATCCGGAAAGACGAACAGGACCTGGTGTATAAAACAAAACGTGAAAAATATAGGGCGGTCATAGATGAAATTGAACGTCTTCGGCTCGCCGGCCGGCCCTCACTGGTTGGTACTACTTCAGTTGAGATCAGTGAATTGCTGAGCAGGATGCTGAAACAAAAAAACATTCCTCATAATGTTTTGAACGCAAAACAACATGCGAGAGAAGCACAGGTGGTAGCTGAAGCTGGTTTCGCCGGGGCCGTTACCATTGCCACCAATATGGCCGGACGTGGGACAGATATAAAACTGGGGCCCGGGGTGAAGGAAGCGGGCGGCCTGGCGATTGTTGGTACCGAAAGGCATGAAAGCCGTCGCGTCGACAGGCAGTTGCGGGGGCGCGCCGGGCGACAGGGTGATCCCGGTAGCACACAGTTTTTTGTGAGCCTCGAAGATGACCTCATGCGTATGTTCGGCAGCGAGCGTATTGCATCGCTCATGGATAGAATGGGTTATAAAGAAGGTGAAGTGATCCAGCACAGCATGATCTCTAAATCAATTGCGCGGGCACAGAAAAAGGTAGAAGAAAATAATTTTGGTATACGTAAGCGGCTGCTCGAATATGATGATGTAATGAATAAGCAGCGTAATGTAATCTACAGCAAACGTAACCACGCTTTGTTTGGAGAACGCCTTGCCCTGGATCTTGATAATGCTTTCTATTCCGTTTCAGAAGGCCTGGTGAATTCATTCAAGGAAAGTAACGAACACGAAGACTTTAAGCTTGCTGCCATCATGAACTTTGGAATAGACACCGCCATAACAGCTGAAGAACTCTCAAAAGGAGTGGTAGTTGTAGTTGCGGAAAAATTATACGAAGAAGCAAAATCTAATTATAACCGTAAGGTGGCATCGGTAGCGGAGCAAACTTTTCCGATTATTAAAAATATTCGTAAAGAGCAGGGCAATCACATCGAGAATGTAGCGGTACCTTTTACAGACGGTCGAAAAGTAATTCAGGCGCTTGCCAACCTTGATAAAACTATCTCCAGCCAGGGCGCGGAATTACCCAACGCATTGGAACGTAGCATTACCCTGGCCTTAATTGATGATGCCTGGAAAGAGCATTTAAGAGCGATGGATGATCTGCGCCACAGTGTGCAAACCGCGGGATACGAGCAAAAGGATCCCCTCGTAATTTACAAAATAGAAGCTTTCGGGGCCTTTAAGCAAATGGATGACCAGGTAAATAAAGATATTGTCAGTTTCCTTTGTCATTGCGCCATTCCGATGGAAGAGACCAATGCAGCCAGAATCAAAGAAGGTCGCGAACAGAAGACCGACATGAGTAAAATGCGCCAGCGCAGGGAAGAATTTGCCGGTGCAGCAGCCGGACCTGTTGCCGGCGGTCCTGACTATATGAGCAATGACAATGATTACAATGATCCGTCACCCGCTATAAAACAGGAGCCGGTTCGCGCCCAGCCTAAGATTGGCAGAAATGATCTTTGCCCCTGTGGCAGCGGCAAGAAATTTAAGAATTGTCATGGAAAGGATACGTAAAATGCGTGGCATTATTTTATCGGAGGCTGACTATTGTCGGCCTTTTTTATGGGGTTAAATTTGATACAGCAGTGGTAATTTCTTTGCGTATCTGATCTTTCTGATAAAAGGCAAGACTGCAAACTGTTCAGGTAGAATTCTCAACCAGTGTTAAGAAAATTCAAGGTTAAAAGCGGATTTACAAAGCCCGTAGGGCTGACATTTGGTAATAATGCATGAAGGGTAATTACGACAAGCCACTTCGGGTCGACATTCCGCATAAAAATTTAATCCGCAGCACGACATCTTTTACACAATATAAAATTCTTTGTTTGATAGAGTTTGTATCTCTAATCCTTGCAGTAAACATCAAGGCCGCAAGTAGTGGAAATTGATATATTTTAACACTTAAAAAAAAATCAAAAGCGGTAAGCTGGATTGAAAAAGCCCGTAGTGCTGACATTATGGTAAAAAGGCTGTTCTATAATAGGGACAAGCCCCTTCGGGGCGATATTTTCCTCAGTATAAATCAACCGTACGCTCCCTACTTTTAAACAATATAAATTTTTTTATTCGATACAGTATGGCCTCTGATACCTGGGGTAAACGTCAAGGCTTGCGGACCGTTCAAGTAATATTGTAAACCCGATCGAAAAAATTTCAAAAGCGGTATGCTGGATTTAAAAAGCCCGTAGGGCTGACATTATGGTAACAAGGCTGTTCTATAATAGGGACAAGCCCCTTCGGGGCGATATTTTCTTTATGTATAAAACTCAAACAAATATTTTTCCTCGTAAGAAACGTCAAAGTCAGCGAGCATTTTTAGGTACTCTTCCTTGAAAGATTTTGTTCGATGGTGTTCTTCCTGATTCATGATATACCTGATTACAATATCCCGTTGACTCTTGGCATATGAAAATGCTCCATAACCATCCTGCCATTGGAACTTTCCGTTTATGAAACGTTCTTCATTTATCCATTTGCTGCTACTCGCTTTTACAGCACTCATAAATTCAGCAATGCTGGTAGTTACCGGCATTCCAAATAAAATATGCACATGATCTTTCCATCCACCAACGGCTAATGATTTGGCACCTTTGTTTGCAACAATGCCTGCTATGTATTGAAATAACTTATCACGCCAATCGCCAGTTATGAAATTTTCCCTGTTTTTGACAGCGAAGACTGCATGGATTGTAATTTGTGAAAAGGTATTTGGCATTATATTTTGGATAAAGTTTGAATTCTGTGTTTACAAGGATTTGCTTTTTTGAAATTTTGGACACCGGACTTTGTTTTGATTACTTCAAAAGTCTACCAACATTTTAGCCTACATGCGTCTTTTTTTCGGACCTCCCTTATTGTTCTATTACTACCAAAATGTCGCCCCGATGGGGCGTAGGTTTTGGTTGTTCATTACTCTACCAAAATGTCGCCCCGATGGGGCTTCGTTAAAATTCGCTTTCTAACTTCTCACATTTGCGCGCCTACAGATCGCTAATTTTCTGAAATTCTTATTGTTCTATTACTACCAAAATGTCGCCCCGATGGGGCTTAGTTAGAATTCGCTTTCTAGCTTCTCACATTTGGGCGCCTACAGATCGCTAATTTTCTGAACTTCTTATTGTTCTATTACTACCAAAATGTCGCCCCGATGGGGCTAAGTTAGAATTCGCTTTCTAACTTCTCACATTTGGGCGCCTACAGATGGCTAATTTTCTGAATTTCGTTTTTGTTCTACTCCTGACCAAAATATCGCCCCTATGGGGCTGTTATAACTCGCTTTCACTTCTACCAATATTCCGTCACGATGAGTGCGTGGTTATGCTGACTTGCTTATAACAAAATTCACTTCGTATATTCCCAACCTTTTTTCCTTCCCTAATATTTCTGCAAAACGTTAACAATTTTTTATCCAGTTTGTGACCATGCCAGTCTTCATAGGCAACATCGTTCCGGCCGGAATCGACCAGGCCAAAATCACCTATAAAATTCCATAAGGCAAAACCTATTTTATTTTCGGAAAGAATATCAAGCACGTCTTTGAACCACGCGAGAAAGACATCGTGCGGCGTTTTATTCCAACTGCCACACTCACCGCAATGAACACCAACTCCTTTTTTAGATAAGGCTATCCATGGCTTGTAGTATGTTTCAAGCATTTCCCGGCTAAGGTATTTATCGCCAACCTGTCCTGGCCATTTCGGCGCGGGTAAATTGCTGGTATCCTTGTTAGCCCAGGGGGCTTTGTAATGAGAAATTGTGCCCGGATTGTATCCCCTGCAGCTTTGACCTATATCCAGATCGGTAATTTCCTCAATGACAGTATTGCCTACATTATTGCCATCGGCTATAACAAGGTGGCCGGGATTTTCCTTCCGGATTGCTTGTAGTGCACCTTTGGCTACCTTCCGGTATATATCCCCGGGAACCGGGCCTCTTTTAGAATGCTGGTCATTCATGTCCTCGCGCATACTGGGTTCATTCACCAGGTCGAAGCTGATTTTCTTTGCAGAAACATTTTTATATCGTTTTGCCCACATGTTCCAATGGAAGTAAAATGCTTTTTGTGCTGCTTCATCTTTCCATAAATTATAAGGCTCATTAAACCCTGAATTAACACAATAACCAGGAGCACGGTGCAGGTTTAAACTTACATGCATATTATATTTATGCGCCATTGTTACCAGGTTATCAATTTGGTCCACTGCTTTTTCATCTATGGAATATACTTTTTCGGGGGTAATATTTTTACCCCGGTCGAAATCCAGATAGCAGGGATAGGCAATAGGCAGGCGTATAAAATCAAATCCCCAATCCTGCATCCATTTAAAATGTTCTTCTTTGGTGTTAAGGATCGGATCCAGTGCTTTCGGAGAAAAAAAATCGAGGAGGTTAAATCCCTTCCATTGCGGTAGCTTATTCGCCAAGGAATTAAAAGAGGGGGCTTCCGCTAACGCTAGCCCGGCAGTAAGCATACTGCTTTTTTTAATAAATATTCTTCTGTTCATAATTTGCAGTTTCGTTAAGTAAGCAATTTACAGAATTATTCACTTGAAGAAAATCAACTTTGTTGCACACAGCCAAATACATTTTACCTTCGCCAAATTGAAAAATTAAGAAAGCTCAATAAATACATAATGAATATAGCCGCTTATATTGACCATACAATATTAAAACCAACCACGCTGGTAACCGAAGTGGAAAAATTATGCGCTGAAGCGATACAGTACAAATTTGCCGCAGTATGCATCCCCCCGTCATTTGTGAAAAAAGCTAAAGAACTGACCACGGGCTCACCTGTTAAAGTAGCAACTGTTATCGGTTTCCCGTTTGGGTATTCCGCCATCGAAGCCAAAGTTGCTGAATTGGTATTAGCCATCATCGATGGTGCCCACGAGTTAGATATGGTAATAAACATCAGCGCCATAAAAAATAAGGACTGGAAATTTTTAGCAACCGAGATCAACACCATTTTACCCCTTGTAAGAAGTAAAAACAAGGTAATTAAAATAATTATAGAAACCGGGGTGCTTACTAACGAAGAAATTATCCAATGTTGCGACCTGTACGGTGCAGCCGGTGTTGATTTCTTAAAAACATCCACGGGGTATGCAGACAAGGGCGCTACCGTAGAAGCTGTGCACCTGATGCGTAAACATCTCGCAGACCAGGTTCAGATCAAAGCAAGCGGAGGAATAAAGACACTTGCTTTTGCACAAAGCCTTCTCCATGCAGGCGCTGGCAGACTGGGTTGCAGCAGCAGTGTTTCGATTAGTAAGGAGGCAAAGGGGCAAAATTAAATGGAACAGTTTTTGCAAATAAGTGGGACATGCACAAAATTATTGCTATCGCCGGATTTTTTCTGATTTCATGCGCTATCCACGCACAGGCGGTATTATCAAAAGACACGGCTGTGATGACAATAATGCCTATGAGTCAACAAGTTAAGATGAAGGATACTATAATTAAAGATTCCAGTGCTACGGTAGGTAAGGTTACAGTTTTTAAGGACAACCGTTTAAATATGCTGGCTAAAATAGAATCAGAATTTAATGAAGCACTTGCATGGGGGCCAAAAGCGGCTAAGGGGTATCGCCTAATGGTGTTAAGTACCAATGACCGCGGAAAAGCTATGGACCTGAGAGCAAAATTATTATACCGCTACCCTGAACAGAAAGTTTACATGAGTTTTCAACCACCATATATCAAACTAAAATTTGGTAATTTTTTGGAAAGATCAGAGGCGGATCAATATAAAAAAGATATCACCGGCACAAAGATGGTTAATACAAACATTTATTTGGTGTCGGAGATCATTGAAATAAAACCTGATAAAAATAGAGAAAGGGACTCTTTATAGTTTATTTTTGACTCCATTGTGCCTGCCGTTTATTTACGGCGCAGCGGCTCCACCACCCATCAAGGCCCTTTCAACATAACCACGTGAGTGACTCTTTACAACAGCAAATAAAAACCCTCGCAAAAGAATATGCAGGCGAATTCATTTCCATACGGCGCCATTTGCACGCCCACCCCGAGTTAAGTTACCAGGAGTATGAAACCTCCCGCTTTGTCCAGGAGCAATTAATTTCTTTCGGAATTCCATATGAGATCAAAGCTACTACCGGGGTGATCGGTTTGCTGAAAGGGAAAAATCCAGGCAAAAGAGTTGTAGCATTAAGGGCCGACATGGACGCCCTCCCTATACTTGAAGAAAATGATGTGCCCTACAGGTCAACCAATACCGGGGTAATGCATGCCTGCGGGCATGATGTTCACACAAGTTGTTTATTAGGCGCCGCAAAGATATTAAGCGAGCTTAAAGAAGAATGGGAAGGGACTGTGAAACTTATCTTTCAGCCGGGCGAAGAAAAAAATCCTGGTGGTG
>JBBJMD010000315.1:0-3140 GCA_037719925.1 Ferruginibacter sp. | reverse complement strand
GGGTTTCCTTTCGCAAAAGAAGCGGCTACAATTAATAAATTGAAGGATGCAGAATATAATGAGCGATATGCTATGCTTGCAGAAAAGGTATTGCCTGCTTCTGAGGTTAAGCAATTACTTGAAAAATTTGTACAGGAAGGAACAGCCTCTTCCAAAACGAAAGAATCTCTTGGAAATCTCTATGTAAAAGAAAATAAAACTGATGCCGGGTACGATAAATACCTTGCTGAATTAGAGGCTTCTGCACTTGTAAAAAAAAGAGAAGAGATCGCAAAAGGAATATTAAATGAACCTTCACCAAAATTTAACCTGAAGGACTTTGAGGGTAAGGAAGTGAGCCTTGACCAATTAAAAGGTAAAGTGATCGTCGTGGATTTTTGGGCTACCTGGTGCGGGCCCTGTATTGCATCCATGCCCGGAATGAATAAGGCAGTGGCTAAATACAAGGACGACCCCAATGTAAAATTCTTATTCGTTGATACATGGGAATCCGCAGAGGATAAATTAAAAAATGCAAGGAATTTTATGGAAAAGAAAAAATACGAGTTTCATGTGCTCATGGATAATGATAACAAGATGGTCGAAGATTTTAAGGTAAATGGAATACCCGCGAAATTTGTCATAGATAAGAATGGCCGTATTCGTTTCAAATCAACGGGATTTGGAGGAAATGATGATAACCTTGTAAATGAATTATCAACAATGATCGAGTTAGCAGCAAAGTAGGTTGCCAAATTTATTTAATTTTACAAGGTTCAGTTTCTGAACCTTTTTTGTTTTCACACATATGCTTTTTACGCTAAATTCATCTTATACACCTGCCGGAGACCAGCCGGATGCTATCAGGCAGCTCACAGAGGGGATTAATAACGGTGATCAATACCAGACGCTACTTGGTGTAACAGGCAGTGGTAAAACTTTCACCATTGCAAACGTGATACAGCAGGTGCAACGGCCTTGCCTTGTATTAACGCATAATAAAACTCTGGTGGCTCAGTTATATGGTGAATTCAAACAGTTCTTTCCGGATAATGCCGTAGGATATTTTGTTTCCTATTATGATTATTACCAACCAGAGGCTTACATGCCCGTAAGCAATACCTACATAGAAAAAGACCTCAGCATCAATGAGGAACTTGATAAACTCAGGTTGCAGGCAACTGCCCAGTTATTAAGCGGCAGAAGGGATATCATAGTAGTTGCGAGTGTAAGTTGCATTTATGGGATGGGAAACCCCACGGAGTATGAGAATGGGATTATACGGATAATGAAAAACCAGGTGATATCCCGGCAGGGCTTTTTACATGCGCTGATCAATTCGCTATACCATCGCAGCCAGGGGGATTTTACCCGGGGGACGTTCAGGGTTCAGGGAGATACCATTGATATCAATTTGCCCTACGTAGATTTTGGATACCGGATCAGTTTCTTTGGCGACCTGATCGAAAGTATAGAAACGCTTGAATTAAGTTCAGGCAAGAGGATCAGCTCACTTGATCACGCAGCTATTTTTCCGGCCAATCTATACCTCGCACCAAAAGACATGCTGGTACAGGTTATTCATGAGATCCAGGATGAATGTGCTGCACAGGTAGAGTATTTCAAACAAAGTGGAAAATATATCGAAGCCCAGCGCATAAGCGAAAGGGTTAACTATGACCTGGAGATGATCCGTGAGCTTGGATATTGTAACGGAATTGAAAATTACTCCCGTTTTTTCGACCGAAGGCAACCCGGCGGCAGGCCATTCTGTTTGCTTGATTATTTCCCCAAAGATTTTTTAACCATTATTGATGAAAGCCATCAGACTATCCCACAAGTAAGCGGAATGTATGGTGGGGACAGAAGCCGTAAACTTGTCCTGGTTGATTATGGCTTTCGTCTTCCTTCCGCAATGGATAACCGGCCACAAAATTTCCATGAGTTTGAGAACCTCACACATCAAACCATTTATGTGTCTGCCACACCAGGTGATTACGAACTGGAAAAATGCGGCGGTGTAGTCGTAGAACAAGTAGTAAGGCCTACCGGTTTGCTGGATCCCCCGATTGAAATAAGGCCGTCGCTGAACCAGATCGATGACCTCCTGGATGCAATAGATAAGACCGTAACCAAAGGCGACCGGGTATTGGTTACAACCCTTACGAAAAGAATGGCTGAAGAGATGAATAAATACCTTGGCCGGATCAATATAAAATCGAAATACATCCATAGTGAAGTACACACACTTGAAAGGATTGAGATCCTGCGGGAACTGCGCCTAGGTGTTATTGATGTCCTGGTGGGGGTTAATCTTCTACGGGAAGGGCTTGATCTTCCGGAAGTATCGCTGGTGGCGATAATGGATGCGGATAAGGAAGGCTTTTTAAGAAATGAGCGCAGCTTAACACAGACCGCCGGAAGGGCAGCACGTAATGTAGATGGCCTGGTAATTTTTTATGCGGATAAGATTACGGAAAGCATGCAGAAAACAATTGATGAAACCCAGCGTCGAAGGGAGAAGCAGATCGAGTTTAACACAAAGCATGGGATTTCACCGACAACTATTGTCAAGTCGAGGGAACAGGTTTTTGCGCAGGGGTCCGTTTTGGACGTTAAAGGCTATGATCCCGCAAACCCTTATTCTATAGGCCCGGGCGAAGATCTGGTAAATGCAGCTGCTGAAGACCAGGAAGTTTATAAAACGATACCACAATTTGAGAAAGGGATAAACAGGATTAAAAAAGAAATGGAAAAGGCGGCCCGCGACCTTGATTTTATGGAAGCAGCCCGCCTGAGGGACGAAATGTTCAAATTACAAAAGGAGTTGGCGGGGATGAAAAATTGATGCCTGCAGGCTGAATATCATTGTTAGTTACAATGTACTTCACTAATGAGGCTCTAAAAATTATTACCTATCTTTCTTTCTTCCATTAAATTTAAACTGTCAGCTTATGATCGTCATCGCACTATACAACCTTAAAGGTGGGGTTGGAAAAACGGCCGGTTGCGTAAATTTTGCCTATTTAGCAGCTGCAGATGGATATAAAACATTGCTTTGGGACATCGATCCACAAGGGTCCTCTTCTTTTTATTATAAAGCAAAACCTAAGACTCACCCAGGAATTAAAAAGCTTATCACTACGGATGCTGCTTTGGAA
>JBBJMD010000016.1:0-36873 GCA_037719925.1 Ferruginibacter sp. | reverse complement strand
TTTATATTGGCACTATTGTATATTCCCTGTTTTTATTGAGTACAATTCGTGATATAACATCGGGTATTTATGTACCTGCTCTAAGCATTTATCTCTTGCTCTTATTTACTGTTGTAGACATATTTCTGTTTATTTATTTTCTGCATTATGTAACGCAATCCGTTAAGTTCGAAACCATCATAAATCGTATACACGAGAAAACGTTAGATACCCTCCGGCACCACTGCTGCCCGGAGAAGCCAGGTGTATTTACGCCTGAAGAAATGAAGTCGCAAACCATTTATATGCCTTTATCTAATTACTATCAGGGATTTAATAAACCGTCGCTTTTAAACTTTGCCGAAAAACACGATGTGCTTGTTCAAATGCTTCATTCGCCAGGGTCATATTTATTAGAGGGCTGTCCGTTACTTATTGTGTCTGGCGGGGAAAAATTACATAAGGAAGATATAGATGACCTGATGACTGCAATAGATCTATACCGTGGACAACCCATTAATAAAAATGCTTATTATGGCTATCACCAGCTTGCTGAAGTTGCGATCAAGGCCCTAAGCCCTGGTATTAATGACCCCGAAACAGCAGTGCTGAGCATACACGCCTTAACTGACTTGTTTCGGTTTAGATTATTCAACTATTTGCCATTAACACTAACTGATGAAAACAAAGTAATACGTGTGGCAATGAATGAACTGTCGTTTGAAGAATTATTTGTTGAATGTTTTTACCCCATCTGGAAATATGGAAAAGAGGATAGGTATATTCAGGATGCGCTTTTGCAGATGACCCAACAATTATTACAATGCGATGTAAAGCAGGAAAATCAAAAGTTGATGCAAAATTTTAAAGCAAAGATAAAGTTACAAATAAGTTCACGTGACAAATAACCTTGCACTGTTTGAAAGGCGAAAGTTTTCTCTTATATTCCTAGGTTCATCTTAACGCTGTTTTCAAGGGAAGATCAAATCCAATAGCTTTGACGAGGTAACCTTTTTCGAACTGTTACCATTGTCTTCAGCCGTTGTAAAAAAACTCTTATATTGGAATGCAGTGTCTGCACTAGAAACCCCATTAAAGTGCTGGAGAGTAAGCTGCCAGAACTTTATTGTGGCCCTAAATTCTTTTGGTAAAATAATGGTTTTCCTGGCAAACAATTATTGGACATCCGACGTGGCAAATCAACTGATGCCAGACTGAATGCACTGGTTCATTTCGCTAAAAACATTACCAATAACCGCGGCATTGCAGATGCAGCATTGGATGATGATTTGTATGTACAAGACCATATCAATCCAACCTGGTCGACGTTATTTTGCAAATTGATAAAACAGCGATGAATTATTTGCACAATCTTACGCATTACCGGTTAATTTTCCTGTTGCTCCGGTACTGGAAACAGCAGTAGTGGAATAATTTTTAACTTTAGCATGGTGCAGCTTTCCTGCCCCATGCTAAATTTTATAATATGGAACAAAAATTACCATTGCCCCCTTTTACTCTGGAATCTGCCAAACAAAAAATACAAATGGCTGAGGATGCCTGGAACGGCAAAGACCCCGAAAGGGTTTCAAAAGCTTATACCATTAACAGCGAATGGCGCAACCGCCATTTATTTATTAAAGGCCGGGAGGAAATTGTTCAGTTTCTTACGGATAAATGGAAAATGGAAATAAATTATAAATTAAAGAAGGAATACTGGGCTCACACAAATAACCGAATTGCTGTGCGGTTTGAATACGAATATCAAAATGCAGAAAAACAATGGTTCCGGGCTTATGGCAATGAGAACTGGGAGTTTGATCAAAATGGATTGATGGCAAAACGATATGCCAGTATCAATGATTTGCCAATAAAAGAATCAGAAAAGAAAATTATAAACAACAGTTTTGTAAAGTGATTTAGAATACAAAAAATGTAAAACTACAGATGAGCAAGTGTTAATACCCGATGAATGTGGCGACAGTATGTAGCATAGGGTTTTGGAGCAATCTGCTTTTGTACAGACGCTAAGGCTAAAGCAAAACCGGAATACAAAAAGATAAAAAAGCCTTAAATTAAATATTATGGCAAAAAACTTTGCTTCTTTAGCATTTACAGATGCTGTAAAGGAAATGCAGCAAAAAATGGGCAGCCGAAAAAGTTATGCCCGTATGGAAAGAGAAACTTATGTGGACGGGCTCACAGAAAATGGAATTTATTTCATTAGTCAACAATACAGTTTTTACATGGCCACCATTGGGGAAAATGGATTTCCTTACATTCAGCATCGTTGTGGGCCAAAAGGATTTGTACAAGTGCTGGATGAAAAGCGCATTGGCTTTATAGATTTTAAAGGCAATATGCAATATATTTCGGTTGGCAATATTGATACCAATAATAATGTGGCGTTGATAATGGTTTATTATCCTTCAAAAACAAGATTAAAAATCTTAGCCAAAGCAGAAATTGTTAAATTAAAAGATAACCAGTTTATTTGATTTACTTGAGTTGGGTGAATATAAATACAACGCCGAACGTATGATGATGCTGCATTTAGAATCATACGACTGGAACTGTCCCCAACACATTACTCCACGTTATACTATGGAAGATATTGAAGCAGCTTTTGTTTCGCAAAGGGAGTATGTAGCAAAACTGGAAAATGATGTAAAGGAATTGAAAAGAAGTTAGATGAAAGATAGGGCTTTGCTCATAAAGAGCCTGCAGTAAAAGCTTCCGACGCAACAAAAGCATCATATTTGTAGTGCCGCCGAGCACATAAATAAATATCATGACAAAAGAATTTAAAAGAGTAATTATAAATGGTATGGATGCCATCACACCCCTGGGAAATTCAGTGGATGAATTTTGAAGAAATATCATTGCTCGCAAAAGTGGGGTTGACTTCATTTCAAAGTTTGATACCACAAATTTCAACACAAAATTTGTTTCCGCGGTAAAAGGATTATTGCGGCCAACTATTTTGAAAAGAACAAAGCAATTGCAAGACGTGGAACTATTATTGTTGAAATATTGCCTGCTGCATGGCGGCTGATGCCTATCATCTAACCAGTACACATCCAGGTGGTGAAAGCGCATATTTAGCCATGATAGACGTCCCGGGTGAGAGGGATAATGATGCTTCACAATTTCTTTATATCATTGCACATGCAATTTCCACATCAATGGTCGATCAAAGTGAATTGGAAGTTATTGCCCGTGTTTTGGAGAAAAGAACATAAAACATCAGGGTACTAATTAATGACAGGTCACTTGCTGGGTGCAGCAGGCGCTATCGAAGCCATCATCACAGTTAAAGCTTTGCAGGAGAATTGTACCACTATCCATTAATACAAATAAAGTAGAGCCAGAGTGGAAAGAAAAATTTAATTTAACGCTGGGTATTACACAGCAAAAAATGATTCATTATGCAATAAGTAATCCATTTGATTTTTGAGGGCATATTGCAACAGTCAAGTTTAAAAATTTATACCCTTGTATTATAAGACCAGCAGATCTGGCTGTGCGTAATCTGAAATTTAAGAAAACTTTATGCGGCTTTACAAATGCTGGGTTTGATTCGGCTATCTTCCAGGTGTACATAATACTTATTGCCAGGCAGGATTAGCTTACCACTATATAAGTATGAAAAAGTTAATTATTTTCTTCCACCGACAGTTGTCATCAAAAAAAAGAGATGAACTGATCTTAAAGTTTTGTAAAAAGTTGTTGCCATAGCTGATCATACTTTTTCCATTTTACTAAATTAAGTCCCCAATGAGGGCTTGCGCTTGTAGTAAAAGCTGAAACTTTTCCATGGCCAAAATTTCGGGCAGCAAGTAAGGGGTACCATTTATTCATATATTGAATATCTAATATACTGGTGCTATCAGCTCTTAATTTAGTTTCATTAAAGCCCAACAAAGGGGGAATCTCCTCCAATGTAATCCCCTGCAGTACAGGGTGATCGGGGTCTTGCATCCTCACGGGGAAACTTGACGTAGATTCAACCAGGTCATCACCATCCAAACATATCACCGGCAATACTTCATGAAATGGTACACGTTTCCAGCCTCCTTTACCTATTTCTCCACTAAAGCTATACCACCCGCCCATCATGTGAAAGTGCCCCCCTTTGTTTACCCATTCTTCCAGAAGGGTAAACCTGTCTGGAAAGGTAACATACAGATCGCCCCATTTTTCCCGGTTAAAAAAATCAGGATGAAGCATCAGCACTTTTGTTTCCACATCGCCAAACACGATGATATTAGCCCACTCAAGCCGCTTACTAAAATCCTCAGGCGACATATTATAAAGTTCCCAGGATGGTTGCGAAATTACCTCTGCACCGGGTATGCCTTTCACCGCATCTACAAATTGTTGTGCATAGTTCACAACCTCTACTCCTTTGGTGGCTGCCAGGAAAGGGGACTCAATATATTTTTGCCCTGTGTGTATGCACCAGTTACCTACGTGCCAGATATTTAATTTTTTAGTGGCCATATAATTATTAAAATTAAAATTGTTGAAAAAAACGTGTACGTACACAAAAGTATCTTTTTTGTCTTAAATTGCCGGTATCCATTATTTAATTTGAAGATGAACGTTAAAAAAATTTCTGGTATCAGAGAGATAGCCAGGCTTGCTGGTGTTTCAATAGGCACGGTAGATCGTGTATTACATAACCGGGGCAGCGTTTCGCCAACTTCGATAAAGATGATTCAGAGCGCAATTAAACAGATAAATTATCAGCCTAATATTATTGCACGGTCCTTAGTAGTAAATAAAATGTTTCGGTTTGCGGCCGTGGTTCCAGAACCTGGTGGTGACGAATACTGGGAACAAACCCAAAAGGGCTTTACAGCTGCTCTTGAAGATTGGAGCCATTTTAGTATTTCCATTGAACTTTACCCGTTTAAACTTAATAGTAAAAATTCGTTTATCCGTAAAGCTAATCTTGCATTAAAATCAGCACCCGATGGAATTGTAGTAACACCGCAATTTTATCACCAGTCTACCCGGTTTTTTGATGAATGCCATAAAGCAGGTATGCCTTATGTTACCTTTAATACCTACCTGCAACAGGCAAAAGGGCTTAGCTTTATTGGTACTGACTCTCATCTTAGTGGCAAGGTGGCTGCGGACCTTCTTAATATGGGTATGGTACCCAAAAGTAAAATCATCGTATTGCACTTTGATGAAGATATTTTAAACTCGGGGCACATGATAGAAAAGGAAAACGGTTTCAGGGA
This sequence comes from Ferruginibacter sp., assembly GCA_037719925.1. Lineage (GTDB taxonomy): Bacteria > Bacteroidota > Bacteroidia > Chitinophagales > Chitinophagaceae > Ferruginibacter. The sequence goes on along the minus strand of JBBJMD010000016.1, from coordinate 31,642 downwards.
GTATTTTCAACAATTTAAAAACAAAGCTCCGCAAATAAAGACCGTGGTGTTAAATAATCCAACACACAATTATCCAAGAGAACTGGGGAAACTGGCAACGAGTGATGACATTTATGGCATTTTTGTAAGTACTTCAAAAGCATATGAAATTGCGGACTACATCAAACCAAAAAAAGGAAAGCGCATAAAGATTGTTGGGTACGATTTACTGCCGAGGAATATTGAATTGATGCAAAGCGGTGTCATCGATTTTTTGATAAACCAAAATCCCCTTCGACAGGCACGCCTCGCGATTACCACATTAGCTAATCATTTTCTTCTTAAAAAATTAGTGAAGGCCCAACAGTTTTTTCCGATCGAAATAATATCACGTTATAACCTTAGCACTTATTTAAACGAGGAATATGAATAGTAGGCCAAAGACAACCTCAACCTTCAATAAAATAGAATGCAAAATAAACGCTTGAAATCCCTCGATGCCTTTAGAGGGTTTACTGTTGCAGCCATGATTATGGTAAATTTTCCCGGCGACGGCGGTAACGTTTTTTTTACACTTAAGCATACTGTATGGAACGGGTTGAGTTTTACTGATTTGGTGGCTCCATTTTTTTTGTTCATTGTTGGAGTATCCACCAGTTTTGCCTTTGCCAAAACTGTTAGGGAGAAGTTAGATAAAAAGGCAGCGTATAAAAAAATAATTATAAGGTCGCTGAAAATTTATGCGTTAGGCATGTTCCTTAATATGATGCCTTTTTTTAATCTCCATGAAATTCGCTGGACAGGAACACTTCACAGGATTGCAATAGTTTTTATGGTGTGCTCCTTTATTTACTTGAACACCAACTGGAAACAGCAAGCCTTTATTTTGATAAGTATATTAATTGGCTACTGGATTGTAATACTGGGAATACCAACACCAGGTTTAGGTAAAGTGGTAATGGAGCCTGGAAAAAATTTGGCTGCCTGGGTAGATAGTATTTATATGCCAGGGAAATTATGGCAGGGAACATGGGACCCCGAGGGTATTTTAAGCACGTTTCCTTCCATAGCTACCTGCATTACAGGAATGCTTGCCGGAAAATTATTACAAACCAGTTTGCCGGAAAATGTTAAAATAAATTACCTGGTGTCGTTTGGGGTGGTGCTGGCTGTACTTGGTTATTTTGTGGGGCTCGCATTTCCGGTAAATGAAAACCTTTGGACCAGTAGTTTTGTTTTGATTACTTCGGGCTTTTCGGCGCTTGCCTTAGGTGTTTTATATTTCCGATTAGATATTCTTGAAAAAGTTAAAGGAAGTTTAGTGGGAGTTGTTTTTGGTGCTAATGCCATTACTGCTTATGCGTTGGGCGATATTCTTTCGCTATTTTTTTATAGCATAAAATTTGGTAACCATTCATTAAATGAACACGTGGTAAATACGCTTACTTCTATTTTAATAGCACCTAAGCTAGCCAGTTTGATATACGCATTATTTTTTGTGAGTGTGGTTTTTATACCCGTTTATATTTTATACAAAAAGAAAATATTTATAAAAATTTAAACTCTAGGTTGCTTTTTGAATTAACGATTTTGTACAATTTTATTATGAACAAGTTACATGGCATCAAACCTTTCAAAACAAATACCAGGAACTTTAAATGATGGTAATAAATTAAACGGCAATATCATTATCATCGGGGTATTGTTTTTTGTATTTGGATTTGTAACCTGGCTGGGCTCGGTATTAATTCCATACCTGAAAATTGCCTGTGAACTTAGTACGTTTGAATCTTATTTTGTGGCTTTTTCTTTTTATATTTCGTATGCGCTTATGGCCATTCCTTCGGCCTGGGTGCTAAAGCGTACGGGATCCAAAAAGGGGATGGCTGCAGGTTTGGTAATTATGGGCATCGGAGCTTTATTGTTCATTCCTGCTGCAATAACAAGACAGTACCTTTTATTTTTGTTGGGGTTATTTGTACAGGGTGCAGGGCTTACTATTCTTCAGTCTGCTTCTAATCCTTATGTTACCAGGTTAGGCCCGCTTGATAGTGCAGCAAAACGCATCAGCTTTATGGGCATTTGCAATGGTATAGCGGGCGTGTTGGCACCTCTTATTTTGGGCGCTATTATTTTAAGCGATGCAGGTTCATTAAGTAGTTCATTGAGTATAATATCTGCCGAAGAAAAATCCGTCTTGTTAAAGGGCCTGGCACATCGTGTTATCCTCCCTTACCTTGTTATGATGGGGGTATTACTGTCCCTGGCCTTTTTAATTTATCGTTCTGGCTTACCAGAAATTGACACCGATGAAGAGGATACTTTTACCACAGCGGCCAACAAAAATAAGACAAGTGTCTTCCAATTTCCACATCTTTTGCTCGGGGCATGTATACTTTTTTTATATGTGGGTGTTGAGGTGATTGCAGTAGATACCATTTTTAGTTTTGCTATATCACAGGGTATTGCTTTCAGAACTGCAAACTATTTCACCAGCTTCACTATTTTTAATATGTTGGTGGGTTATGTAATCGGTATCCTTTGTATTCCCCGGTTTATTCAACAGCAACAGGCGCTAAAAATATCAGCATTCGCAGGAATTATTTTTTGTATCATAGCGATTACAACACATGGGATCGTTGCTGTTACATTCATCGGCTTGCTTGGGTTGGCCAATTCCTTAATGTGGCCTTCAATTTGGCCGCTTGCATTGAAAGGCCTGGGTCGCTTTACTAAAAGCGGTTCCTCTTTATTGATAATGGCCATAGGTGGGGGTGCCATCATACCACTTGTGTACGGCAAGTTGGCGCAAAGTTTTACTCCACACATGGCATACTGGATTGTGTTGCCCTGCTATATGGCTATTTTGTATTACGCTGTTGATGGGTATAAAGGACAAATAGATAGAAACCATTAGCATGAAAAAATATAAGCCGGCTTTTTGGAATGTTCAACCAGTTGTGATGAAACAAAGGCAGCTTCATTTCATTGGCCCATGCGCAGTTGTATTACATCTTGATTTATTTATCAGTGTTTGTATTGCCTGACCTTTTAATTTATTTCTTCCGCCTTTTTTCTTTCCACTCATTCAAATCTTCCAGCGTCCAGGCAGTTTGTCTGCCTGTTGTTGCCGCACGTATTTTTTTAACATCATTTACGCTGATTACATGTTGTTTGTTGCCGAAACTATTTCTGATGTAACTCAATACCGACGCGATGTATTCGTCTGTATGTTCTTTTTGGGCAACCATTCCACCTGGGTATTTTATATTATCAACCGGGCCATTTAACCCATGTAATAGAATATTAACCAGGATGTCCTTATCACCGTTCACCCGGGCAGAACCAGCTAATGGAGGGGCGACCCGGGTCGGCAGCCCCTGGCCATTAATTCCATGACAGGTGGCGCATAATTGATTAAAATTACCAGCACCGTTAAATACAAGATCCCTGTCTTCACCATCCATACCAACAGTACTGGCCCTTAGTTCAGCTAATGATTCATCTTTTTCTTGCATGCTTCTGGATACGGCTTTCACCAACAATGGGTTACTGGAATTGGTACCAAGCAATTCTTTTAAAATAGTCAATGCTTTAGGGTCTTTGCTATATCGTAATGATAACGCAAGTTGGATCCTGACACCATGATTTTTATCTGTTTTAAGATTTTCGAGTTGTGATAATATGGCTGCATTTTGCAGTACCAGGAATTGTTCGCTGATGCGGATGGCGGCCTTCTTTATTTCGGGATCCTCATCTCTTAGGGCGGCAGACAAGGTTTTTTCATCACTTGCTTTAAGGCCATCCAGTGTCCACAGCGCATGCAGCCTGGCCATGGGGGAGGGGCCCTTTTTCCAGAAGGACAATTTTTCACCAAAAGACCTGTCATTGGCAGCTATTTTTTTAAGTGCAGGCACTACGGATTGGCCTCCATGTATCACCAGTAATTTCTGTGCATTATCCCGCCACCAGCCATTTGGGTGCGAAAGCAAAGCTACCAGCTCCTGGGCAGAAGCATTTAACAGTTGTGGTTTTGGACCTGGCTTGTAGCCATCATGCACCAATCTGTAAATTCGGCCACGACTGATGTTAAGGTCTAACTGTTTTCTTTTTATTTGTGGGTGAATATAACTGTCCGGTTTTGTCCACGCACTTTCCTGTATGATGCCATGGTACATGTCGACGATATACAAACACCCATCAGGGCCGGTTGCTGTATTTACAGGCCTGAAATTCATGTCAGTTGATGCCAGGAACTCTCTTTTATTATACGCATTTTTTAAAATCGTAATTCCATTGTTGTCAATCATTTTAGCACGGCGGATAAGCCTGCCAACCGGTTCGCAAATGAAAAGGTCACCCTGCATGGTAGCAGGCAACCTGTCTCCACGGTACACCGATTGACCACAGGAAGCAGTGAAATGATTTAATGTGCTGTCGGAGCGCAAACGTTCCTGCCCGCCCTGCACATCAGGTGTGCCAATGATGGGCCATACTTCATCAAAGTCACCATACCGCTGGTTATCTACATCAATTCTCCATACACCGGGTTTTGCTGGAAATTCAATGCGGGTGTTTCGCCTCCTGCGGAAGAAAAGAACAAGCGGCCATAACTATCGTGGGTTAATCCCCATTGACCGCCCGGCGGACCCGGCATTGTATCTACATCCAGCATGCCATTATTGTACCTGTACCGAACTGGGTTTCTGGTAACATAGATCCAGTTATCAACGTTCCATATCAATCCACTTTTCTGGTGTTCCAGGTTGGCTTCATCCGGTTTATCATTGAGGTAAACCAATGTTTTTTCATCAGCTTTGCCATCGCCGTCTTTATCCCGGTAACTGTACATATTGTAAGTATAAGTCTCATTTACCACCAGCCTGTCATCCAGTGCAAGCATCATTCTTGGTAATACCAGGCTATCAAGGTACACGGTATGCTTGTCCATTTTGCCATCATCATTGGTATCTTCCAGTCTGGTGATGCGGCAAATAGGAAGGTGTTCTCCGGTACCATTTATATCCTGCATATAACTGCGCATTTCGGCCACATACATTCTGCCATTGCCATCCCAAACAATTGCCACAGGCTCCTGTATTTCAGGTTCGCTGGCTACCAGCTCAATATGATAACCGGGCGGTAGTTGCATAGCGTTAATACTTTGCGCCGGCGTTAGAAAGGCTGATGAAGGATCAGGGTTTATTTTTTCTGGTCTCGGTGGAGGAGGTTCTTCGGCTACCTGCTGGTTACAGGAAACAGAATACACCAATAACAAAAAAAATATTAATAATTGTCTAAGTGTTAGTATGATTGATGTTTTATATGGTAAAATAAGTCCCATGTTATAATTTTTAACAAAGAATAGTTTTTTTTGCCAGCTACTAATTACGCGGATAACATCGCTTTTTACTTTTCGATCACAAAAGGTAGTTTGATAATTTACTCGATCATTTTTAAATAACGCCCCATCCAGTAAGGCAGCAACCAAAACACGGGTTCTCTTTCCATATCCGGGTTTCCTCCAACTGCTGTCCAGGGGTTTTTATCCCAGCGTACTACCTGCCTGATGCTGGCCGGTGGTAACTGGTTTATTTGAACGTCGTCCAACACGGGTTGGTTCACTACCGAAACATCTGCTCTTTTTGTATGATCAATATGCCAGTCTATTAAGTCCAACGGCGTATCTTTTAAAAAATCAACAGAAGCTTCTAATTCATCCTGCTTTTTGGTGGAATAACAATACAGGAAATTGATGAGTGGATTCTTGTCATTTCTTCTACGGTCCATCCAATTTTCCAGGTGCTGCCTGTAAAAAGCTAAAAGTGTTGGATCTTTTTCGCACTGCATAAAAATGGGATATAAATATACCTGCAGGCTAACATCATAGTAGATAAACCAGGCAGGATTTTGTTCAGTTACCTTAGCCATGTTATCCAGGTAATGTTCTTCCTTAATAAGACGCAGGTAATGGTCCTGGTATTTTTTATCATTGGTCATGTAATATGCCAGTTTTAAAAATGCCAGCAATTCCATCGAATTCTGGTTTTTATCCGGTAGCCATTCCGGGTCGTGGTTAAGCATAGCAGGCGACCATACCGACCATCTTGTATGGGTGCCATCAATATCCACCATGTTGAAATTATGGGCAACCAGGTGGTCAATTAATTTAATTACATGATTGCGGATCATGACTTTCTCTGCTGTATCCGCCGCCAGTTCATAATAAAAAAAGTAGCCCAGCATGTGCCCACACCATTCATCGCTGCTGGCATCGCCTTTCCACAACCATTTACCATCTTTCGATTTTCTCCACCGCACCTCCACGGGTTTAAAACGTGGCTCCTTTACCATCTCGTCTGCCAGTTCTTTTGGGGTGTACGTAAGGTTATTATCATGTACCCTGTTCAGCCAGTCAATGGGTACAATTGACCTTGCAAAATAGCCATCGCCCCCTGTTATTTCTTCCTGCATTTTTAAAAAAGCAAATGCCTTTTTTGCTTTTTCTTTGGCATCTGCACTCTTTGTCGCAGCATAACGAAAAGATTCCATGGCGAGATAATTCCCGGTAAATTCCCCGTCATTATCATCATCCTCCGGTTGCCAGGAATTAACGTCACCGGGAATGTTTAGGTGGCACTGGCCTGCAATCCAGGGTTCACGTATATGCCTTTTCATCAACACATCATAAAAGAAATCCTGCTTGGCTGCAAGGTCCATTTTTCTTTTCAGGATGGCACTTACGCCATTGGGCGTTGCTATCCATGCAGTACCATCGCTATCAAATGCAATGTCCTTTACATGGTCATCTACCAGCCAGCGGTTACTAAAAAGAAGCGTATGGCTGCCATCCTTTAAAAATCTCACCACGCCAACATCAGTACCTACCCACATGGTGCCGTCTGCATCTTTAGTGATACAATTTATATACAGCGACGGGCAACCGTCTTTTGGTGTCAGCACCCGGTCTTTTTTTTCTTTGTCCAGGATACTTACGCCACCTAAGCCACCGGCCCATAGTTTATTGTCCTGGCTTACGGCCAGCCCTTTTACATAAGCACTCAACAAAAAAGAAGTATCCACAAAATGTTTGGTGCCTGCGGCTGTACCGTGATACAGGCCTACATCAGAAGCTACCCACACGCCATTATTATTATCAGAAATTATTTTTCTAAGTGACCTTGCAATGGGATAATTTTTCTTTTCAACGGTGTTGCCATTGCATAACCAAATACCTTTAGGCCCAGCTGCATAAACACCTTCTTTGGCAAGACACATAACCGCGATCGGCCCCTCTGTTCCTTTTAATAGTTGCAGTGTTCTATTTTTAAAAGTGTATACACCATCCCAGGTGCCCATCCATACACAGCCTTGCTTGTCTGCCACTACTGCAAATGATGGCCCCTTATCTCTCGCAGCAAATGGAGAGGACCAGGATGTTTCCCTTTTATTTTTAACCAGTACACCTGCGGCGGTGGCTATCCAAACATTGCCTTCTTCGTCTACTGCAATGCTTCTTACTTCCTTTTCTTTTGCATCATTGCCGGTAGGATACGCCTGGTGGTATTCCTGCAGAAAAGCACTGTCTTTAAAAATAGTTTGTTGAGCAGTTGTACCCATAGAAAAAAGCAGGCAAACAAAAAGTAAACAGTTGAGTTGCATGATAGTTAGTTTATACATCGGTTTGATTTATTATAAATATTTTGAGTGCTTATATACTTATCTTTTTAAACGGTACTGGTTGCCTCTCTTAAGCATCCATGGTAACAGTTGGTTATAAATATTGCTATGGTAAAAAAAATATTTAATCCACTCTTGTACAGATGGATTTCTATTGATCAATGCAGATTCAGACTTACCATTATTCACCGGGAAATTCATTCATAAAAAGCATATTAAATCTTTAAAAACAGGGTTTTTTATACAGGACGTACACCGTATAAACCAAAGCAGGCAATAAAGCAGTGCCGATAATAAGGAGAATATTTCAAACCATAACCAGGTGTTATCACAACATTGATGGTGATATTTATTTAAACTTGTACCATGTATGCCACCCACTTGAAATAAGTTATCGTAAAAAAATTCAGGCATTAGTTATGCTGCAATGGCGCCAGCTATTCAATCACTTTTAAATACCGTGCCAGCCAATAGGGTAGCAGGTACTCATCACCGGCGAGTTCTGACATCCCGTTTTCACCATCATCCAGGTCAAAGGGATTGGCATTATGGCGGTGCATGGGCATTTCACCCGCCGGCAGCAACACTGCTGTTGTTTGCTTCCTGAAATTTGGTGGCAGCATTACAATATCTTTTCTCTGCGAATTTTTTACGTTCCAACGGACAAGGTCAATGGGGAATTCTTTTAAATGCCAGTGCACGGAGGTTTCATCATAAGTACCTGCCGTGGCAAATGCGATGAGGTTCCATAATGCATTTCTTTCCGGCTTTTCAATCTGCCAGTGGTCTGTAATTACCCATTTGTATTGCTCCCGCAATTCAGGTGTAAAAGCATAGCGGTACAAAGGCCAGTACGTTAAAAATGCCATTTCATCATCGGAGTGGTTCCAGCCACCTGCGCCAAGGTCGATACCCATGCGAATGGTGCCCGGCGTTTCTTTTATTTTGGTATAACTCACCAGCATATTTTTTACATACCCAAAATCGTTGATCAGTTTATAGGCGTCTGTTTTATATCTTTCTTTCCCCGTTAATGCGTATCCCAACTGCAGGCCGGCTAATATATGTGCACTGCCCAGTTTCCTGTCTTCAACCGAATCTGGAAAGGAATTGATGTACTCAGGATTCCACCTTCCCCATAAAGTAGGTTTGCCATCAGCATCAATAAAATAATAATTGTTATCAATAATATGCGTAAGTATCTTATCTATAAAATCAGCTACTCTTCTATGCTCGCTTTCAGTTTCTGCCACCATCTCATTTAATACTGATGCAATAAAAATATATCCAACAAATTCATCACTGCTGGTGGTACCTTTCCATTCCCATTCAGTATCCTGCGAATCATGCCATGCTTCAGGATCCGAGTTTTTATACCCCTTGCGTTCAAAGGTTCTTGCCGGGAAGCCTTTTAATGGATTGACGGATACAATTCTTTCAAATGCTTCAAATGCTTCCCATGCATAACGCTTGGCATTTTTATCTTTTGTTACGGAATAACGGAATGCCTGGCTGCCGAGGTAGAATGCAGACCATAATCCATCGTTGTCTGTATCCGTCATTTGGGCGGTACTAAGATCGCCGGGCGAGAGTAGCGTAACATTTGAAATGAAGCCATACCGGATATGGCGTTGCCTGATATTGTCCTGGAAATATATAGCCTTATCTGACAATGTCTGATTGATAAATTCAATTTTATTCAATCCGGTGGGGGTTAATACATAGGCATTCCCTTTGCTGTCGGCCGCGATACCTGTAACAACATCTTCATTGAGCCATCTTTTGGAAGCATAGTACCTGTAACTGCCCGAAGGCTCTTTCCTAAAAGCGCCCATTGCAGATCCAGCCCAAACTTCGTTATCGATCACGTAGAGCGAACTAACGTTTTCAACAGGCAGTTTGGTTTGTAATGCAAAGGTTGAATCAGCGGTAAATTTATTGATTCCATAGTATCCCTGGGCAGTACCCAGTATAATTTCATTGCCTCTGAAAGCCATTGCCTGCAGGCCATTTCCTTTATGCAAGGTTTTAAAATGGTCTCCGGATAATTGATAAACAGCAACCGCACCCAGGGCGTAAAATATACCATTATTCACTTGTACAGCCAATATTTTATCAGCAGGTTTTTTGATGTCGGTAATAATGTGATTGTTGTAAAGCGATACCGCATTTGCACCAACCAACAGAATGCTTCCATCTGCTGCCACCGCAAATTGATTGTACTTACCTTTTGGCAAAACTTTATAGGGAACCCCAGCGTAACCATTGGTGAGCCATTTATCTTCATAGAGATAAAATAAATGTCCGGAGCCCTCCTGAACAACAATGTCTGCAGGGATTTTTTGTGCCAGTGGTGTATAACGCATATCTTTTACAAGTGCTTTTTCATTCACCCTGTACACACCTTTACTGGTAAGCACATATACATTATCGTTGTAATCGGTTACTACTTTTTTAAGTGTAGTACCCTTCAGAGCTTCCGGTGTACTATATTTTTTGGATACCGCTTGTTTGAATGGCTTGTCTGGTTCAGCTTTAGCGAAACATAGTGAGGTTAATAAAAAAAAAATAATACAGTAACTGAACAGGAAGCGCCTCGTCATGCCTTTTGTATGTTTTATTGAGCGGTAAATGAAAAAAATTGTTCCTGCCTTTTATAAATAAACAGTGAATAGAAAATAGAGATCCTTAAAAGGATTTATCTAAAGCACTGGATGATAAAAAACTAAAGCTTACCAGTGTTGGTTGCTGGCAGGCTTTAGTTTATCTCTTTAATTTATCATTAGTAATCGATATTATTGTAGCAGCCACATTTTAGAAAACTGGTTATCCAATGCCGGGGATAATGTTAACACACCCGCATTATAAGCATCCACATTCTGCCCAAGTTCTGCCCCGGGGTAAATAAACCTTAACGGGAAGGGATAAGTGGTTAATAACCCATTATTGAAGATATTGGGTAATTGTGTTCTACGGATGTCAAGGTACGTTTCGGCGGCTACCGTAAATAAGGAAAGCCATTTTTGATCGGCAATTTTTACCAGTTTTCCATTATTATCCACGGGTAATGCAATGCTTTCCTGGCCAAGATAAAGTGTACTCTTGCTATCAGCAATACCCCAACGGTTCAAACTTAATGTAATACCCTCCCGGTAATACGCATCAGCATCCCCTGTAACCAAACCTTTTACTGCTGCTTCCGCAAGAATAAACTGTACCTCATCGCTGTTCATGATGGTCGCCCTGAGTAATGGGTGTACATTTTGCCTGAATAATTGTGAAAACCTTGAAACTTTAAAGTTGCCGTAAATGCCGCCATTCGTTACATCATAATGACCATTGCCATTTAAAAAGTCTCCGTACATGCCCGGAATAAAGCCGACATATAATTTATTTGAATCCAGGATATTTGCAGATTGGGCAGCTATATCTGTATTGCTTCTGTTAAGATATTCCCAGGTAGATTCATCAGCGAACCCATTAGGATCGGTGGTTGAAATGGTAACTCCATTAAGAGCAGGGTTGCTTGTCCATGGTTTTTCCACAGGTGCCAGCCAAATAAGAAGACGTGGATCATTCAAACTATATAATTTATCCGCGAGTGTTTTTGAAGGTCTTCTTTTGTCAAATTCAGAATAATCCCAATTCAATTTTCCACCACCCCAAGAGTTTTCTCTAGTGTTTCCTATATAAGCGATTGCCGCATTGTCATCATTGTCCATAAAGATGGGATGACCAGAAGGATCGTTCACAATTGCACTCATCTGCGCCCCTGCATCAGCTATTTTTTTGGAAGCCCTCATTAGTAAACGGAGCTTTAAAGAATTCGCAAATTTCTGCCATTTTACTTTATCGCCGCCATACATCAGGTCGTAAGTGGAAGATACGGATTCAGTTCCCTCTTTGATAAGCGAATTGGCTTCCTCCAATTCAGCCAGCAAGCCGGCATAAATATCTGCCTGCTTATCGTACTTCGGATACAATATTCCATCCCTTCCTTTTAGTGCTTCTGAATAATAAATATCGCCGTAATAGTCAGTCATAAAGGAGAATAACAATGACCTGAATACTTTGAAAATCCCTTTGTGGCTTACTGAACCCCTTTTGTCGGCCAGGCCAATAGCGCCATCAACCAGTTTAAGAATATTCATCGCGGCATACAAATCATCCGTGGGGTTTTTAAAGCCCTGGTAATAATTATCGCCCCCCTGGTAATTTCTTACCATGTATTGTACTGCACCGGGAAGCCTGCTATCGTCATATCCTTTCACGGAGTAGAACAAGGAGGTTTGTTTTATAATGAATGACAAGAGGAATGGATCATTCACATCTTCCACCGCGTTTAACTGTTGCCGGGCATCGTATGTCCTCAGCGAATCTTTACCGCAGGAAGCAGCAAGGCCGGATATCAATATCAGCACGCCTAATTTTTTTATTAACGATTTCATATGTTATGAATAAAAGTGAAATTATCAAAATCCAACTGAAAGTTTAAACCCATAAGAACGTATACTTGGCAGGGTGGCCCTTAAAATACCCTGGTCTGTACCAACACCCTGGAAGGCAGATTCCGGATCTTCATTACGGCCCGATTTATTCCACTGAAAAACATTCCTGCCAATTAAAGAGAACGTTACATTTTGTAGTTTATACCTGCTTACCATCTTATTGGGTAAGGTATAAGCAAATGAAATCTCTCTCATCTTAAAGTTAGTAGCGTCGTAAGTACGTGTGGAGGTGAAATTCCAGATTACATCTCCATAACTGTTGGTAGGTATCTGGTAAAAAGTATTATTGGGGTCAGCACCATTTACGATATAATCTCCATCAGTGGCCTTTGAAGGGTCGCCGGTATAATTAGGGTTAAGAAAAACTCCTTTGGCATAACTGGCATCATTCAATGTATAGGAAGCCTGTCCATCGTTGTTGTTATTGATGGCATCATACAGGCTTGCTCCTTGTGCCGGCCATGGATACCCACCTTGTGAAGCATCTCTTCCTCCGCTCCACCAGGGATTGTTTGGGCCAGAGGTTACCGTGGTTTGAAGCATACCATCTGATTCCATGTATTTCTGATTTACAGAAACATATTTACCACCATATCTTAAACTACCTACCAGGTTTAAAGAAAACTGTTTATACCTGAAGGAGGTGTTGATACCAAGTATAAAATCAGGGTTGAAATTTCCCAGGCGGGCACGGTCTCTTTCATCACCGGAGTTTTGAAATTCACCACCAGAAGCATCCAGCAGTGGCTGCCCGGCATATTTTCCTGATTTAACTCTCAGAACAGGATTCGCTTCATACATATTGCCAATCTCTTCACCAACGGCTATCCTTACTTTTTCATTTCTTCCGTAATCAGCGAAAACATATCCATTCGGCGCAAATTTATCTGAGAGGCGTGTTATAACTGCTTTGTATTTTGTAAAACTGGCTGATAAGTCCCAGCTAAAATCTTTTGTTTTAAGGGGTGTTACTCCCAATTCAATTTCAAAACCTTTATTCCTTACATCACCGATGTTTGTTAATAAACCTGAATACCCAGTTCCCTGAACAGTAGGGATATTATCAATCTGGTCTTTTTGTTCTTTAACAAAATAAGTAAATCCAACTCTTACCCGGTTAGTAAACATTACCAGGTCGAAGCCACCTTCTGTAGTAATGGAGTGCTGTGGTTTAATATCCTTATCAACCAAACTGGCGTTGATGCTAACCGTTTTGGCAGCACCCCAGTCGCTGGCATCAAAACTATAGGTATCAATACTTCTTCTCCGCAAGAGGCCGTTACCAACGTCTGCTTTGGCAATACGGAATTTCAACAGGTTTACGGATGTAGGAAGTTTAAAAGTTTCTGAAGCTACCCAGCTTAATGATGCGGAAGGATAGAAGTAATTGATTTTTTCTTCTGCTAAAACACCATTCCAGTCGTTACGGCCTGTTACATCCAGGAAAAGCTGGTTATTGTAGCCGATTGTTGCCGTACCATAAACGCTGTAACTCTGGCCGGTGCCCCATCCGGAAGATGAAACCTGTAATTGTCCCGGCGCTGCGTTCGTTAATGTAAATAGCTCCGGTGCTGAAAGGCGGCCAGCTGACATTTCGAGGTTATTATTATTAGAGTAAGCATAATTACCACCGGCTGACACTCCTAAGGAGAACTTACCAAAATTGTTATTGTAAGTAAGTATCGCATCAGAGTTGATGAGGGATGTATTATTATTCCCTGTTACATATTTTCCCTGGTTATCAGGATCGCTCCAGGACATTCTTTGTTCGTAATATTCCTTAACGTTTTCCATGCCGGTTCTTACTAAAAAAGAGAAGTTTTTGGAAAGCTGCCAGTCTAACTGAATTTTACCAAAAAAATTATCCCGCTGAAAGCGATGCACATTTTCATAAGCCCACCAATATGGGTTACCGAGATTTACACCTGCCTGGTCGGGTGCATCAGGGCGGTTGTCATTCATGATAGCGCCGTTCTGCCTGATGCCTTCAAATCCTGTTAACCAGTAATTGCGCATTTCAGAAAGTGGTTGCAGGCTGGTTGGCCAGGCATAGAGCAAGGTATTTAAAACAGCATCGTCGCCCCCGCCCTGTATCCTTGCTTTATTGGGAGAATTGGTGTGTATATAACTGCTACTTACTGAAATTCTTACTTTATCGGTAAGCCGGTATTCCGAATTCAGTGTTATTGATTTTTGATCCACTTTAGTATTTGGCATTACCCTTTTATTGTTCATGTTAGACAATGACAAACGAAAAGAACCCTTATCATAATTACCCTGTACGCTGATATTATTGGATAGGGTATGTCCCTGCTCTAAATAAGACGCTACCGGGTTTTGGCCACTTGAATACATGGGTTTAGTACCCCATTGCTGTGTTTTAACATCCCAATAATCAGTAGTAGTAGTTCCATCCAGCTTTGGCCCCCAGGTATCGGTACCATCAATGGCCCATTCATTTCCCCTCGATCCCGGTCCGTATTCAAATTGAACGGGTATAAACTGGAAAGCCTTATCCCATACATCAGAAACAGTATAAGACACGCCAAGCCCCTTTTTACCACCTTTACCCGATTTTGTAGTTATCATTATAACACCATTACCCCCTTCTTTTCCATATAATGCCCCTGCACTGCCCCCTTTCAAAAGAGTTAGATTATCACTATCCTCCGGATTCAATTGTGAAAGGATATTCCCAAAATCTACATTCTCATTTTGCGTAACAGTTTGGGTGCCCACCGGTATTCCATCTATTACATACAAAGGCTGTCCTTTTAAAGCAACATTTCTGTCTCCTAAAGTGGGTAAAGCGGTCGTGCCCCGTATATTCACCAATACAGAAGATGTGGGATCGCTGCTGAGGTTGGTGAAATTTACCCCGCTCACCTTCCCGTCCAGGGATTTCAGCAAATTAATATTGCTGGCCTTTACAAGGTCTTCTGCTTTTACTTCGCCAACCGAATAGCCCAAAGTCTTTTTATTTCTTGTAATACCTAAAGCCGTTACAATAACCGCTGAAAGATCCTCCACAATAGAGTCAAGCACAATATTTATTTCAGAAGCACCTGCCAGCTTTACTTCGTTGGTTTTGTACCCTACCATACTAAAAATAAGGGTGGCAGTTTTTGATGAAACCTGTAAAATAAATTTTCCTGAATTATCGGTTGTTGTTGCGTTACGAGAACCTTTTTCTGCAACCGTAACATTGGCTAACGGGCCATTTTTATCTTTAACCGTTCCTTTAACTTCCTCAGCTAGGGTGGGGGTTTTTTTTACAGCGGCCACAATGGAACGTACTTCAGCTGCTTGTTTTATTATGTAAACGTTGCCTACTTTTTCGTAGGTTAACCCAACAGGTGTCAATACTTTCTTCAACAGGGTGCCAGGGTCTTTTAGCCTGTTTTTTTCTATATCATTGTCAATTACTTTCACCTCTTTTAATGCTGCGGCTTCGTAACTGAAATATACATTGTACACACGCCTGAATTTCTGCATAAAAATTTCGAGCGAAACAGTATTTTCGTCAAGATCGGCATAGCTTTCACTCATGCCAGGCTGTTCTTCAGGAGCAACAGATGCAAGGCCCTGTGCCATTACATCACTGGCTGACAGCACCGTGAAACACAATGCTATCAGGAGGGTTGGCAGGAATTTCAAAGCATATTTTTTTTTCATACCTGTTAGTTTAGTGTGTTTATAATTGAATGTGTAACTGGTTGTATTGTTCTGTTATTTTAAGGTCAAGTGTTTTTGAAATAATGTTGGTAAAAGAGGCTAAATCAGTAACCGGTATTACAGCACTTATTTTTAACCGCTTTATTTTTTCATTTGAGAATATTGTTTTAACTCCATAATATTCATAGATCAGATTGGTGATGTCAAGAAGTGAAGTTGATGAAAAATTCCATCTGCCCTCGGTCCATGCTGAATACAGGAGTGGGTTGGTTTTTGATTTTACAAATGAATGTTTTAAGGTATCGAGTTGAACTTTTTCACCCGGGCTCATGTACACGGCTGTTGAATTATGATTGCCTGCGCTCACTTTTACTTTACCTGAGGTTAACACAATTTCAGTTGCTTTGCTCCGTGCATTTACATTGAATTCAGTACCGAGTACAACAATGGATATTGAGTTAGTGCGTACCGTAAATGAGCGGTGATCCGCTTTTTTCTTTACTTTAAAATAGGCATTGCCTTCCAGTGTAACTTCCCGTTTTTGATTATTGCTGATATCACTGTTATAGGTGATGGAAGAATGCGCATTCAGGATGACTATTGAACTATCTTCTAAAAAAATTTCTTTTATTTCTTTTCCCGAGGTACTTTGGTGCACAAGCAAGGTTGTTTCCGGTACAGGCTTTTTATTTAAAAAGTATGCCGTCATCATGACTATGCCAGATATAATGGCTGCAACCTTAAGTAAGCGCAGGCTTTTGTGCCTCAATAACATAAATGATTCAACAGGCTGGTTTATTTCTTGAAAAATAGAATTCTTTAAAATCAATTTTTCTTCGGTTGAAAAAGGTTGTATCCCGTGTAGGGTAAGAGATTCCTCTACTTTTTTTCTTGCCCTTGAAATAGTTTGTCGCCGATGCGGGTTGATCCGCAAATAATTGTTCCAGAATTCTTCTTTATCGATTTCTGCAAACAATACCCATTGCCGGAAGTGATCGTTTGCTGCAAATTGGTCTTCGGTAAAGCCATCAAAATAGGAATGATTATTTTTCACTTCATTATCAGAGAAGGGTTTGAAGCGCCGATACTCATTTTTTTTATTTTTTTTGATAAGTAATTTCCGGTGGCATATTTATCAGGAAAACAGCATTGTTTCAATTCCAAAAATTACAGGAGAATTTGATTACAGGCAGAATGTTTATTTTCAGGCTTGCCAGGCAGGTTGCTATAAGACATTTACAAAAAATACACTGCCAAACATAAGGTTACGCAAGCGAAGGATAGTACGGAATGCAAGGTTGTTTACCGACTGGTAGTTGATACTGAGCTTTTCTGCAATTTGCTCGTAGCTTAAGCCCTCATTAAAATGCAGTTGCAGCACTTGTTTTTGCCGGGTACTTAATTTGGATAACGCCTGTTTCAGGTTATTCTTTTTTTCGTTATTAGTATCCCTGGAAATGATCACATTCTCTATGGTCTCTTCAGGTGAAACAAATGATTCGTGCAATTGATAATGGTGTGCAGGATTCTCTTTTTTCAGCTTTTTAAAAAGTATGTTACGCAATACTTTGGTGAGATAGCTTTGAGAGTATTGTATATCAGCAATGGTGTGCCTGTAATTCCATAATTCTATGAAAACTTCCTGCACCGAATCCTTTGCCAGTTCCCGGTTTTTTGTCGTCAGCATCGCAGCAACAAATAATTTATCAACATACTTGTCGTACAAAAAACCCAACGCCTGTGAATCACCATTTCTTAGGCGTTTCCAGTAAATCTCATCAACATTGTGCAGGTTTTCAGACATGTTTTGATAAATGTATACAGGTTAAGTCAGTAATTGCTATCAAAAAACTTTCTTAATCTAAATGTAATTTAAAAAATGGAGAATGCAAATACACGCCAAATAATAATTTTATAACGAGTGATCTATTTGCTATTTGTGTATACATTGCCTACAATTTACTATTCCGTTATTCGTTTGGGATCAAAAACAACATATTTAATCGATTCTCCTAACCGGTCCAATTGATAAGAATACGTTAGGTGCAAAAGCCCATCTTTGCTTTGTATCAACGAAGGATAAGAGAAGCTGCCTTTGCCTGGTGGCTCATTTTCAATGTAGTATTTCCATTTCCATGTTTTGCCTTCATCATCAGAAAAGTAAAGGCTAAGCCTGTACCTGCCATCTTCAATATCATTTCCCACAAAAGCCCATCTGCCATCCTGCAAAACCAACAGCTCTACACTGGCTGTATTAGGAATGGATGATTTAATGGCTGCCGAAAAGCTTTCACCTTTGTTATTTGATTCGCTTACCTGCACCCTTGATGGTGCATCACCATTGTCACGCATGTAGGCTGCAATCGTCCCATCTTTTTTTAGAACAAGCGCAGGCTGAATATTACCCCTTCCAACAAGCGGCAGACTTGAACGCCAGGTAGTGCCATCATCATCTGAAATGGCGAGCATAGAAAAACTAAAGCCATCAGAATAAAGTGGCAATAATATCCTGTTACTGTCCAATAGCAGTGGTTTAATACGTGTCATCCAGCCGATGCTGCGTTTCCTGGTATCTTTGCTGGCTTCAATGGTCAGGTCGTCGTAAGGAGGTGCATAAGCTGACCAGCCTGCTTTATTGTCCGGAAGTTTCTTAAATATTGCAGCCACTTCAGTCGCAAAGTCGTCGCCGGGTTTTAAAAGAATATTATCCTGCCAATTCCAAACCGGCGCACCTGTGTTTAAATAGTCTTTTGAAGTTTTAAAACGCAAGATGGAATACTCCCACTTATTTGCTTCTACGGCAATCCACACCAAAAAAAGTTTTCCATTGTTATTTATAAAGAGCACGGGGTTGCAGTCAGGTATATTGTAGGTGTCCGCCAGTAAAAAAGGAGGGCTCCAGGCCTTACTTCCTTTTTGCAATCGGGCACCCATTATTTTTACATCATCGGCAGTACGTTCGCCGCTGCCCATAAACCAGGCACATAAAAAATCACCATTGGACAAACTAACAATGCTGCTGCCATGGGTATGCTTTTCCTGCGAAGGAAAAATGAGCATGCTGGAAACGGGGGCAACTTTTTGCGTATTGTTTTGCGCTACTGCACTTTTAAACAGCACCAGACTTAACGTACAATAGAGGACCAACTTCTTCATGAACTTTATTTAGCAACTGGTAACACAGGTGTGAAATTATATTTATATGAAGACTTCCTCAAAAAATTATTGTCAAGAAGTTCTTTTTTACCGGGAGTCATATTTACCCGAACCAATATCCACCACTACATAATCTGCTGTTTCACCCACCAGTTCCTATTTTTTAATAAAGTTATGAGGTGCCATTCTCTTATATTTTTACTGTTGATTTTGCGGAAATAAATATCACTCGCTGTTGCCCAAATCTCTGTCTGCCTTTAAAACTATTATCATTATACTCCAGTTGCTTACTATGACACCCTGCCGGCATTGGTACCTGGCACGTACGAATGTACGGTGAAGAGCTTTGGGTTTAATTTTGATCACCATAATATCCTCAGCTATGATTAAAACCAGCCTTTGTAACTAATTTCATCTTAATGACAGGGAATACTATCAAGTTAAATATTATAAGCCTGAACAAATCAAAAGTGGGTAATCAGCAACTTTAAATAAAAGTATAGAAATCAATCAAACAACTGTTGACTTACTTTTAATTGTATCATTCCTTCTGGTCAATGAAAATAAAAAGTAGCGGTGATTGAGTATAAAAAAACATTCCATCTCTCTATTATCTTTTATCTTAGTTTCGCTAACGGTTTTAGTTTGCTATTTATTTACGGTTGTTTAAAGCTGCGGACAATATGAAACCCATTGTACAAATTTCCCTCGACCTTACTAATATTGATGAAGCATTGGAAACAGCAGCTATGGCCATGCGTGCAGGTGTTGACTGGCTGGAAGCCGGTACACCCTTAATTCTTGCTGAAGGGCTGCGTGGGGTGAAGTTATTAAGAGAAGCATTTCCTGGCGTTCCCATCGTTGCCGATCTTAAAACAATGGATGGAGGTTACCTGGAAGCGGAGATGATGGCAAAAGCTGGAGCTACCCATGTGGTGGTAATGGCCCGTGCGCATGAAGAAACCATTAAATGCGTGGTAAATGCAGGTCGTGATTTTGGTGTGAAAGTAATGGGCGATAACCTGGGTTGCGACAATATGATCACGGCTGCCAAATGGCTTGAAGGCCTCGGTTGCGATTACGTGATACATCATATTGGGTACGATGAACGCAGGGGCATTGCAGCACGTGGGTTACGCATGCCAAGCCCTTTAGACCAGTTGCGTGAGGTGGTAAATGCGGTAACTATTCCGGTGCAGGCTGTTGGCGGGCTCTCATTGGAACAGGCCATTCAAAGCCCTGCTTATGGGGCTCCCTTAGTGGTGTTGGGCGCGCCATTGACCATTGATGCGGATGCTTTTAAAACTGCTGATGGTGACCTGGAGGCATCATTGCGGTTGATCTGTGATGCCATTCATGCTTACGGGAATGTGTGATATTGTATGATGCTTTTTAGGAAAATACGGTATAGATTATCATTTCATTTCCAAATAAAAAATTATGTCAGCTTCAAAAACGGCGGCGGTTATTAACTTTTCTTCGGTAAAAGGATCTGTCGAAATAAGAGAAATAGTAAAGCCGGAAATTGGCGAAGATGATGTGTTGCTTGAAGTGGTAAATGTAGGTGCGCGGTAGCGACCTGCACCAGTGGACCGCAGATCATAGCTGGCAGGTAAACTACCCGGTAGTATTGGGCCATGAATTTGGCGGCCATATTATTGAACTTGGTAGCAGGGTGCGCCACTGGAAACCGGGCGACAGGGTAGTGAGCGAAACTGCAGCCGTCATCAATGCCAACAGTCCTCTAACCAAAACAGGATTGTATAATCTTGATCCCGATAGAAAGGGTTTTGGTTATGGCGTAAACGGTGCCATGACGAAGTATGTAAAAGTACCTGCAAGATGCTTGCACCATGTACCTGATCAGCTTCCTTTTGAACAGGCTTGCCTGACTGAACCCTGCTGTGTAGCTTTTAATGCAGTAGTAAATAATTCGCTTATAAAACCCGGAGACCGCGTAATTGTAATTGGCCCGGGTACCATCGGGATACTTTGTGCTGCCATGGCAAAGCTTTGCGGTGCACAGGTGGCGGTTACAGGACTGGAGGCAGACAGGCACCGACTCAACATCGCGGCAAAATATGGATGCGAAACCCTTGTGGGCGATGCTTCAGGATGGGCCAAACAAGCTGATGGCCTGGGGGCAGACCTTATTATTGACGCCGCAGGCTCCAGTTTTACACTGAAGATTGCGTTAGATCTTGTACGCCCCAATGGCTGTATTACCAAAGTTGGGTGGGGGCCGCAGCCGCTTGACTTTTCTCTTGACCCGCTGGTACAAAAAAATGTTACGTTGCAGGGAAGCTTTAGCCACAACTGGCCCGTTTGGGAAAGGGTAATTGCATTGTTGTCAAGCGGTCAATTGGATGTAAAGCCCATCATTGGCGGTGTGTGGCCCATCACCGAATGGCACGAAGCATTTGAAAAAATGCACAAGGGCGAAGTGGTGAAAAGTGTTTTAAAACCTGTTTGATCATGCGCTTACAAAATAAAGTGATTATTGTTACAGGTAGTACTACCGGTATTGGTAAAGCCATCGCCATTCGTTGCGCAGCAGAAGGGGCTAACATTATATTAAATGGTTTGGAAGAAGCATGGGGCAACGAAGTACTGGCAGAACTGGGCACCGATAAAGCAGTGTTGCATATAGAAGATATCAGCGCAAATGGAGCACCAGAGCGTTTGGTAGAAATTGCTATAAAAAAATTTGGAAGGCTGGATGCTGTTGTAAACAATGCGGCCATTGTTGCGTCCTCTGATATTCATACGACCGATAAAGATTTTTTGCAACGACTATTGGCTGTTAATACCATCGCACCTTTCATTTTAATAAAAGCAGCCTTGCCATATTTATCAGCACAGCGTGGGTGTGTGCTGAATATTGGTTCGGTAAACGCCTACAGTGGCGAACCAAATCTTTTTGCGTACAGCGTTTCCAAGGGGGCATTGATGACCATGACAAGGAATTTGGGCGATACCTTGCACCGCGAAAATGGGGTTCGCGTAAACCAGATCAACCCGGGCTGGGTACTTACCGAAACTGAAATGAAACGCAAAAAAGAGCAGCGACTTCCTGCAGATTGGTATAAAGATGTGCCTGCTGTTTATGCACCTGCCGGCAGAATTTTGAAACCTTCGGAAATAGCCGCCGCCGCCATTTATTGGCTGGCAGATGAGGCTGGCCCGATCAGTGGGCAGGTAGTCGATTTAGAGCAGCATCCCTTTATTGGCCGCAACCCGCCAAAAAATACTACTACGATCAGCTCACCAAAATAAGTAAGCGTTTATGCCCAAACTTGCGGTATTTCCCAAAGCATATATGCAGGCACTTTGCAAGGATGGAACCATGCTGGTGGAAGAGTGGATCAACCTGGCAGTAAAGCTGGATATTGATGGGCTAGAATGGTACGCGGGATTTTTAGAGATGGCTGATGAGGACAACTGGCAGGTGTTTCGCCGTATGGTAGAAGATCATGGAAAAGTAATTCCCATGATGTGTTGTTCGCCTGATTTTACACATCGGGATAAAAAATTTCGTGAGAAGGAAATTGAGAAAGAAAAACATTGGATTGATATGACTTATGCTTTGGGCGGCAGTTATTGCAGGGTGCTGTCAGGACAAAAGCGGCCTGAACTTACCGTTGATGAAGGACTGAAGTTAGCCGCAGATTGTATTTATGAGTGCCTCCCCTATGCACAGGAAAGAAATATCACCCTGATACTGGAGAATCATTATAAAGATGATTTTTGGGAGTACCCGGAATTTGCACAACAATCAGATGTTTTTTGCAAATTAGTCGCAAGTATTGATCATCCCAACTTTAGCGTTAATTACGATCCAAGTAATACCTATCTCGCCGGTGAAGATCCGCTGGAATTATTAAAGCGTGTATCGGGCCGGGTAGCAACTATGCACGCCAGCGACCGCTATTTAAAAGAAGGCACCATTGACGATTTGCGTAAAGAAGAAGGCGGTTCAGCAGGCTATGCCAAACGGCTGAGTCATGGTGAAATTGGTAAAGGCTTGAATGATTATGATGCAATTTTCACTGAACTGAAAAGGGCAGGTTTTAGCAACTGGATAAGTATTGAAGATGGTGTGGATGGGATAGAGCAGTTAGAACGAAGTGTTTCCTTTTTAAGGAAGAAAATATCTTTTCACTGGCCGGGTAAATAACTGCAATTAAAAGATGCGCAATAGTGAGTATTGTAAAAAGGAAACATTCTCTAACAAAGGAAGATGAATATAAAAGCCATATTATTATATGCTGTTGCAATTTTTACAGCAAGTAGTTCCTGCTATGCACAGGAGCCTTCAAAAACCACTATCATGGAATGGGTTGATAAAAAAGATTGGGCCAATGGATTGCAGTTAACATTACATTCATCGGTAAACACGGATTCTTTTTACAGGGCTTATCACACCAATAAAAAATTATGGGATGCTGCTTTTACTTTTTTAAAGGATCAGGATTTAGAGGGGATCCTGCCCGGTAAATATCCCATCATCGGGGAGGAAGTATTTGCAGCTGTTACAGAAGCACCTTCTAAAAATAAGGAAGAAGTAAAATGGGAATCGCATAAACATTACATCGACCTACAATATATTATCAGGGGGAAAGAAATGATTGGCGTAGCTGATACATCAAAAGCTATTATTACAAAACCCTACAGCGTGGATGTGATCAATTACGATGCAGGAGGAACCTATTATACAACAGAGGCGGGTAAATTCTTTTTATTTTTTCCGAATGATGCACACCGGCCATTGATAAAAGTGGAAGGTTATGATGTGGTTAAAAAAATAGTCATTAAAATCCAGGTTGCTCCAACCAATTAGGTTGAGAAGCCAATTCTTTCAATAAAAATGGTTTTAATATCGTTTTAATAAATCTTCAAGCCATGCAAAAGATAAACAGGTCATCACGACGTTCTTTTTTAGAAAAAATTGCAGCAGGCTCCGTTGGCGTTGCTCTTTGTGGCAGTCTAGGCACGAAGGTATTTGCCGAAAGAAATACCAACCCGGTATTATCAAAATGGGGCCAAACCAACACATTTGTAAGTGATAAAAAATTTGTGCCGGTTATGATCACACCTTACAAACAAAACGGGCAAATTGATTATGATTGTCTTTCAAAGCTGATGGATTTCTACCTGGCAGCGGGTGTAAAAGGTTTTTTTGCCAACTGTCAAAGCAGCGAAATGTATTTCTTAAGTGAAGAAGAAAGATTGTCTTTAACGAGGCATGTTGTAAAGCGGGCTAATGGTGGTTTATCTGTCGTAGCAACTGGTTCTTTTGGGGATACGCTTGAAGCCAAAGCTGAGTTTGCAAAGAAGATTTATCACACTGGCGTAGACGCGGTGATCATGATCTCAAGCCTCTTTGTAAAAGCAGAAGAAAGCGATGACGTGCTGATCAGCAATTTTGAAAAATTCTTTACCCTTACAGATAATATACCAATGGGCACCTATGAATGCCCTGCTCCTTATAAAAGAATTATCAGTCCTAATGTCTTTAAATATTTACTCGGCACCAACCGCATGGTATACCATAAAGACACTGCCATTGATTTTGATAAAGTAAAAGCTAAACTGGAATTTTGCAAAAATAACAGGATTGAATTTTATGATGCCTGTGTAGCGAATACCATGTATTCGTTACAAGCAGGTGCAAAGGGAATGTCTGCCATTTCAGGGAATTTTTATCCTGAAATTTTAGTGTGGATGTGCAATAATGCTACCAATCCGGACAAGCAGGAAGATGTAAAATATATCCAGGCGCAATTAACAAAAACAGAAGATATAATCGCTCAGAATTACCCGTTGAGTTCGAAATATTTCCTGCAAAAAAGAGGGCTTCCAATAGAGCTTATCAGCAGGGTATCTTCCACACCATTAACTACACAGCAAAGGCAGGCATTGGATGATACGTTTAAAGTTTTTCTTGGCTGGTGTGACCGTACCGGCATCCAGCCGGTTAAATTGTAATTTTTTTATTTCTTTCATTGGAAATTTTTATGCTGCAATCCTGCTTGCAGTAATATTTGAAATATTAGGGGCCTTATCTTCAGGTTATAGCCAGGTTAATCAACTTAAAAATTTCACCATTGCATGAAAAGGAAAATGCTGCTATTTGTTTTTTATTTGGCCACCCTTTCTTTGTTTGCACAGGATAATACCCATAACCTGGTACCTGTGCCTCAATCCCTGGAAGCAAATGACAGTAAGTGCAGGTTAAACAGATCATTCACTATCGCAGTAACAGGTAAACCCGGGGACCGTACCTATAAAGAAGCATCAAGGGCTTTGCGGAGACTCGATAATCGTACGGGTTTATTTTTTAAACAGGGTAATATTGGTGCAAAAGATACCAGCCTTTCCGCCTGTTTGATCATTGAAGTAAAACGGCCCGCCCATCTATTCCTGAACGAAGACGAAAGCTACAGGGTGTGGTGCAATGCAGCACAAATAAAAATCACGGCAAACACAGATTTAGGGGCTATCAGGGCATTAGAAACATTACAGCAATTATTAAGCGTGGATGCCACCGGGTATTATTTCCCCGGTGTAGATATTAAAGATGCGCCCCGCTTTCCCTGGCGTGGATTGTTATTGGATATCACCCTGCATTGGATGCCAATCGATGTTGTAAAAAGAAACCTTGATGCGATGGCGGCTGTAAAGATGAATGTATTTCACATGCACCTTACCGAAGACCAGATGTTCGGTATTGAATCAAAAGTTTATCCACGGCTTACATCAGTGGGGGCGGAGGGAAATTTTTATACCCAGGAAAACATCAAAGAAATAATTGCCTATGCAGACCAGCGGGGCATCAGGGTAGTGCCGGAATTTGATGTCCGGGCATTGTACTGCCATGTTGAAAGCTTATCCTCAATTTTTTGCAAAAGAGCGTATGAATTGCAACGGTATTTTGGTGTATTCAATCGGCACTGGATGTTACAAAACCTTATCTTATGCATTTTTAGATACCCTCTTTACAGAAATGTGCCAACTTTTTCCGGACGAATATTTTCATATCGGTGGCGACGAAAATACAGGGAAAGACTGGGAGCGTAGCCCCGGTATTAAAGCATATATGCAACAAAATGGTATGACAACCTACCAGCAACTACAGACAGAATTTATTAGCCGCCTGTTACCCATCCTGAAAAAAAATGGCAAAAAGATGATGGGCTGGGATGAGATATTGCAACCCGGCGTTCCGCATGATATTATGATCCAGTCATGGCGTGGAACAGAATCTTTAATTGAAGCTGCCAAAAAAGGATATACTGGTTTATTATCTACCGGCTATTACATTGACCTCATTCAGCCGGCAGATTTCCATTACCTCGTAGATCCTGTTCCCGCGAATGCCAATCTTACTACGGAACAGCAAAAGTTAATTGTAGGCGGAGAGGCAACCATGTGGACTGAGCATGTCACAATCGAAACGGTCGACTCGCGTATATGGCCGCGAACTGCCGCTATCGCCGAACGCTTATGGTCTGCTGCAACTGTAAAAGATGTAGATGATATGTACAGAAGGTTAGATAAAATAAATCTTTATTTAGAAGGTCTTGGCACTACGCAAATAAAAAACAAAGGTATGCTGATGCGCAGGCTGGCCAATGGTTACAATACAGCAGCTCTGGAAGTATTGGTAGATGTGATCGAACCATTAAAAATATACGAACGCAATGAAGGGGATACCATGTACAATGTTTTCTCGCCCTATACCAAAATTGCTGATGTTGCCACACCCGATCAAAAAGTAGCCAGGGAATTCCGGAATACAGTGGCTGCTTATTGTATTTCAAAAGATAAAAATCAGCAAACACTCATTTTCGAAAAACTTAGTTTATGGAAAAAGAATGATGAAACTTTCAGGCAATTGATAAAGCAATCGCCCGTGCTGGAGGAGGCGGCTATTCTCTCCGCTAATTTAGAACGTATTGCTACTATTGGTTTGCAAGCCCTGCACTATATTGCCACAAAAGCTTCGCCGCCTCCTGCATGGGAAACCAATTCCTTATCAGTCACTAAAGAAGCAAGGCAGCAAGGTGGTCGATGCGAATTACAGGTAGTTACGGCTATTAATCAGCTGGTTGATACTGCTGCAAAAAACTAGGTAGCATTGCCCTTCAGGCCTGCGAAAATATCATTGACCGGTTAATGGCATCATATACTGCGTCAGTATTTTATATTGTGTATCTACCACTAACTGGTTAAACCCGTGGGCCGCGCCCTTCAATAATATAAATTCTTTTTTGGGAGCACTTATTTTATCAAAATACGCTTTTGTAATGTCTTTAGGGGTTAACATATCGGCTTCTCCCTCTGACCAGCATACTGCTTACAAACAGAGCTTCCCGTAAAAAATAGGTACCGCCTTTTCACCAGGTAAAGAGCCGCTTTCACGGGAGAAAAAAATTCAGAAACAGCTTTGAACTAAAGCCGATAAGCAATAACTTTGAAAAGGTTGCACCAGGTCATCATCCTTATTAAAGAAAAAGAAAAAATTAGGCTTGCCGGATTCTATAACGTGGGCCACGTTATTTTAAAACCATGACAGTTCATAACAGGTAATAATGCTGGTGTATATATCTTCATTTCAAAGACGCTTGTTTGATAAATAACCTTTTAATAAACCATTATTCTATATGAATGTACACCAGTATCGGCCCGTAAAATTTTTCCTCGTATTGTTAGGTTTTATAGTTTTCGCCGCGGCCTGCAACCAGCGGGCTGATGACAAACAAGCAACAGGAAAACAATCAACTGATCCCAAAATTGATAAACTGAAACTGCCCACAGGGTTTCATGCCGATCACTTATATAGCCCGGGCGAAAATGACCAGGGCTCCTGGGTTGCTATGGCCTTTGATAATAAAGGCAGGATGATCGCGTGCGACCAATATGGTTTTTTATACCGCGTCACAATTCCTCCTATAGGTGCAGATACGGTTACATCCAAAATAAAAGTAGAAAAACTGGAGATCAAAATTGCCGGTGACACCAATAAATTAAAGATAGGCTTTGCCCATGGATTGTTATATGCATTTAATAGTTTGTATGTAATGGTCAACGATGAGGGCGATACTTCCCTTAAGCGCAGGAGTGGCCTTTACCGTGTGCAGGATACCGATAATGATGATCAGTATGATAAAATTACTTTGCTGAAAGCGCTGAATGGCGAAGGTGAACATGGGCCTCACACCGCCGTACTGGCACCCGATAAAAAATCACTTTATATCATAGCAGGCAATTTTACCGATATCCCGAAAATGGATGTTTTCCGGTCCGCGGCGGATCGCGAAATAGATAATCTCCTGCCCCTCATCCGTGATCCAAATGGTCACGATAACACGGTCAACACACATGGCGGATGGATCGCCCGTACTGACTCCATGGGTTCAAAATGGGAATTGATCGGTTCGGGATTTCGCAATCCCTTCGACCTTGCTTTCAATGATGCCGGTGATTTGTTTACGTACGATTCTGATATGGAATGGGACTTTGGCCAGCCCTGGTATCGCCCCACCCGTATTTGCCATGTAACGAGCGGAAGCGAATTTGGATGGCGTCCGGGTACCGATAAATGGTCGCCCGCCAATGCCGACGGACTGCCTCCCGTTATTAATGTTGGGCAGGGTTCGCCTACCAGTTTTTTTAGCGGTCAAAATGCACATTTTCCTGAAAAATACCGGAAGTCTCTCTTTGCATTTGATTGGAGTTTCGGAATAATTTATGCCATACACCTGGAAGCCGAAGGAGCATCATACAAAGCTACTGGGGAAGAATTCGTATCAGGCTCACCCTTGCCATTAACCGATGGTATTATAGGCCCTGATGGTGCGTTGTACTTTCTTACAGGCGGGCGTCGGATCGAGTCGGACCTCTACCGGGTCTATTACGGCGACAGTTCCGTAAAAGCCACCCCCTTACCTCAAGTCGCACTTACTGAAGTCCAGGAACTTCGCAGGAAACTGGAAGAATTTCATGGGCTGCCAAAGGCCGGGGCAATTGATTTCGCCTGGCCCTTTTTAAAACACAATGACCGGTTTATTCGTTTTGCCGCAAGGATCGCAGTTGAAAGCCAGCCCGTCGGCCAATGGCAGGAAAAGGCGCTTAATGAAAAAGATCCCGTTGCACTAACACAAGCCATAATTGCCCTGGCCCGCAACGGCGCAAAAAATCTTAACGTGCCTGCACTGAAAGCCCTCATGATTGTAAATTATGCCCAACTCAACGAAATGCAGCAACAGGATATTGGCCGCGCTTTCGAATTAATATTAGCGCGGATGGGTTTGCCCGGTAAGGATGTACAGGCACAGGTTGCGGCTTATCTTAGTCCGCAGTATCCTGCCAAAACCAACGAACTCAATCGCCAACTCAGCAAAGTACTGCTGTATATTGATGCGCCCGGCACTGTTGAAAAAACCTTGGCTTTACTGGAAACGGCTAAAGATGATGGATCTTCGCAAAATACCATTACCGAGTCTTCTGACCTCATTCTTCGCAACCCGCAATACGGAACGGATATTGCCACCACCCTTTCCAATGTGCCGCCTGGCCAGCAAACATTCTATGCCACGGCATTGAGCCAGTCTAAAAATGGATGGACGCCCGAACTGCAGGGGAAATATTTTAAGTGGTTCTCCGGCGCTTTTAAATATAAAGGAGGGCACAGTTTCGTGGGCTTTATTGACAAGGCCCGCAAAAATGCACTTGCAAATGTTGCTAAGGATAAATTCGCTTATTTCAATACGCTTTCCGGGGATTCATTGGTAGGCAAATCCGGAAATAGCCTGGTAGCAGCCGGACAACAACCTGAAGGCCCGGGCCGGGACTGGACACTTGAAGAGGCCCTGCCCATCGCTGATAGTGGTATCACTGACCGGGATCTGGAAAAGGGAAAGGCCATGTTCGCAGCTTCCCTTTGTGCTTCCTGTCACATGATGAATGGCGAAGGCGGCGTGTCTGGCCCCGATCTTAGCCAATTGGGTACCCGTTTTTCCTACAAGGATATGCTCGAGTCGATCATCGAACCCAGTAAGACAATATCGGATCAATACGGAGCATCAGTTTTTTATTTAAAAGAAGGCGGGTCTGTTTTGGGCAGGATGATCAGCCAGGATGATGAAAAATATGTTATTTCTCAGAATCCGTTTGCACCACTCACCACCAGGGAAATCGCAAAAAAGGAGGTTAGTAAGGTAGGACTGTCGAAAGTTTCACCCATGCTTCCGGGCCTTATCAACCGGCTTAATGCAGAAGAATTAAAAAATTTATTATTCTATTTGAAATCAGGTGGCAAAAAATCTTAGGTTATTGATCAGGGCAAAATAAAGCTCAATTTGCTAAGGCAGTAAAAACCTGCCCGTTCTGTTGAAAATAAGGTAGGATGCAGGCAAGGATTTTTTGGGCGTGCCCCGCCCGATGGCGGGTCGGGCTTTCCGCTGCAAGTCCTCGTAAGACCGCCCTGCGGGACGGCTTGCTCCGGGCTTTCCGCTGCAATCCCTCACGCTAAGCGATCAGAATTACTTTATGCATGCGGGATAGCAACGTGTCTTGAATTTTTGCGAATAAGAAAGCCAGTGGATTTAATGTTAGCTTTTGAACGTTGGCAGGTGAAAGTGATACCGCCTTATCAATCACTTTTATATTAATTGTTTATCCATTAACCGTATAATAAAAAGTAATAGCAATTGACACCGGACACCTGGCACGATAAAATATCAAATCCGGCACAACTGGGAGGTATCGAAACATCCATATTGGATAATGGCCCTGCCCGCGGCACCCGGATCGCCTGGTTTAATACCGGCTCCGGTCTTCGTTTTAAAGTCGTAATAGACCGGGCGATGGACATAGCCGATGCTTTCTATAACCAACACAGCCTGGCCTGGATAAGCCATTCAGGGATAACAAAGCCGGAGCGGTTTTCTAATAATGGTCTTGATTGGCTGCGTACATTCGGGGGCGGACTCCTTACCACATGTGGCCTCACCCATGTTGGTGGCCCCGAAACCGATGCCTATGGACAGCGCGGCCTTCATGATGAGATCAGTAACCTTCCGGCTGAAGTGGAATCTATTATCCAGCCGGACCCTTTATCCGGTAAAATGGACATGAGCATTACAGGCCGTATTACGCAGACCCAGGTATTTGGGCCCACGCTGGAATTAAAGCGAACCATTTCAGCAACGCTTGGAAAGACAACGATAGCTGTTCACGATGAGATCACGAACCGTGGGAATACCCCTGCGCCACACATGCTCCTTTATCATTGCAATTTTGGATGGCCCCTGGCAGACGAAGGCGCCCGCTTACACTGGAAGGGCGATCGGAAGGCAGGCGAGGGTGTTTTAAATAACCAGGTCTTTTGCGAAGGGAATAATTACCGTTCCTGTGCACCCGTACTTGATCAACACCTTGGTAACGGCGAGGCGGTGGCTTTTATTAATGTAACTGCGGAAAACGACGGCAGCTGTATTGCCGGTTTACATAATACTCAGATTGGTATAGCTTTATTAATTAGGTTTCAAAAAAAACAATTACCCTGGTTGATAAATTGGCAACATTGGGGCAGGGGAGAATATGTTACCGCCCTGGAGCCTGCTACGCATCCACCAATT
>JBBJMD010000314.1:0-3169 GCA_037719925.1 Ferruginibacter sp. | reverse complement strand
AAAAGCAAGTGTTTCAATATTGCCCAATTGTTTGGGATGAGCAGGCTGGGCCTCCGGGGCCTTTTGCATCAGGTTATGAAAGTTAAGTAACGATACCTGCGCTTCCCTGTAAGTAATGATGATATTACCGATTTCTTGTAATGGCCCAAAAACGAAGAAAGAAAAAATTTGCATCGTGGCCAGTTCTTTCGGCTCCATCACGTGCCGGAATATCAGCCACATCAGCATAAACAGAATAACCTGCCGCAGCGTGTTTACAAATGTGCCCTGTATAAAGCTGATGCTGCGGATACGCTTGACCTTGGTCAGTTCAAGTTTCAGGATCTTAAAAGTATTTTTATTAAGGCGGTCAACCTCCTGGCCGGTGAGGCCCAAACTTTTTACCAGCTCAATATTTCTCAAAGATTCCGTAGTTGCGCCAGCCAAAGAATTGGTTTGCGCCACAATATTTTTTTGTATGGTTTTTACTTTTTTGCTTAGCAGGTTGGAAATCACTGTTAATAAAAATATACCTCCGAAATAAATGATCGGCAGGCTCCAGTGTATGGCAGTGGCATAAACAGCTACAAAGACGATCCCGATGATTACGGGGAAAAGGACGTTTATAAAGGCGGATACAAATTTCTCCGTATCCGTTCTTACCTTGGTTAATATGCTTAAGGTTTCCCCGCTACGCTGGTCTTCAAATTCCTGGTAAGGCAGCTTCATCGCATGTTTTAAGCCATCTGTAAATACCGATGCACCGAATTTTTGAGTTACAAGGCTCAAGAAATAATCCTGGAATGCCTTTGCAATGCGGCTTACCATGGCTACACCCACGGAAGCGCCGAGCAGGAGCAAAAGTGGCCCTGCAAATTTCCACCAAAACGGTTTAAACAGCTCGTCATTCAAGGCATAGCGGTAACCAAGGTCTATGAGCTTACCAAAAATAATGGGGTCAATTAAGGAAAAAGAAATATTGATAGCGGCTAAAATCAATGTAAAAATAACGAGCCATTTAAAAGGCATTAAATATTGCAGTAAGATCTTCATTATCGGTTGTTAAAAAATATCGAAAAACTTCGATATATCAAATATCGTACAACTTTGTAAAAAATGACAAATTTGCTGTTTTTGTTTTTACTAAAACAATATGGCTATTTAATTTTAATTTGCAAGCTATGAAAAAAGTGCTGGTTGATCTGAAAATTGTAGGGGGCAACCCTTACAATGGGTTGTATACTTACTGCCTTCAATTGGGTAAGCGACTGCTTACATTTCCTATAAAGGAATTTGATTTATATTATTATCAGCCCCGCAAAACCTTTGGCTTATTTGGAGACAAAGTAAAGTATGTTGCCCAGCGGTCGATTGATAAATATTACCGCTTTGGCACAGATAAATTTGACGTATGGCATGCTACTACGCAGATAGCCTGGTACCGCCCTTTTAATAAAAAAACCAGGTTTTTATTTACCATTCATGACCTTAATTTTTTAATTGAGTACCCGGAAAAAATAAAGATTAACAGGCAAAAACTGCGACTCATTCAACAAAGAGTTGACCGGGCAGATTACCTTACTTTTATTTCGAACTTCGCTTATAACCAGGCAAGCCAATACCTGGATCTCAGGCAAAAGCCTTTTACTATTATATACCCGGGTTGTGCGCTGCTTACCACGCCGGTTGATCCTGCCGTACCCGCCTATGTACCGGCAAAGCCTTTTTTGTTTTCATTGGGGTTAATACAACCAAGAAAGAATTTTCATGTTTTGATCCCTTTGCTGGAAGGCAATGATTTTGAACTGGTAATTTCCGGCCTTGATACCGATGATTATAAAAATGTAATAACTGCAGCGGCAAGGAAATACAATGTCGAAAGCAGGGTGATCCTAACCGGCCCGGTAAATGAAAAGGAAAAGGTTTGGTATTATCAAAACTGCACGGCTTTTTTATTCCCGTCATTTGCTGAAGGTTTTGGTTTACCGATTGTAGAAGGCATGTTTTATGGTAAGCCCGTTTTTTTATCCAGAGAAACAAGTCTGCCTGAAATAGGGGGTGAGGCTGCCTATTACTTTGATAGCTTTGATCCGGCCGTGATGCAGAAAAATTTTAACGACGGTTTACAGCATTACCACGACTATTCCCCTATAGAAAAAATTAAGGAAAGGGCATCCAGGTTTACCTACGATCAGACGGCTATGGGATATATCGAGATTTACAAGCAGCTGATAAATTGATAATTAATAATAATAATGGCCCGCACTAGCCAAACCGGTAAAACGTTCGTTTCAATTGCTTTGGCAACGTATAACGGCGAAGCATTCCTTGCCGCCCAGTTAGATTCTATTTTAAGCCAGACTTATTCCCACTTTGAAATAATTATCATTGATGACGGCTCAACAGATAATACAGGAAATGTATTAAATGAATACAGGTTAAAGGATGACCGGATCAGCATTTTTTATAATGAAGAGAATATTGGCTACCGCGATACTTTTTATAAAGCGCTACTGCACTGTAAGGGAGAGTATGTTTTTTTCTGTGACCAGGATGATATTTGGGTGAGCAGTAAAATCGAAACCCTGCTTTCCGCGATTGGTGAAAACCTCCTGGTTTTTTCAGATTCGGCCCTGGTCGATCAACAGGGTATTCCCCTGGATGTTAAGCTTTCAGATACGGTTATTATGTTGCAACCCGGTGAACCTTTACTGAACCGGGGCTTTATAATAGGCAACTGTGTTTGGGGACATAGCATTATGTTCCACCAGGATTTATTAAAATATACTACCCTGGAAAAAAACACGCACGCCCACGACTGGTGGTTTGCCGTGGTGGCGAGCCACCTCAATAAAATTAAGTATTGCCCGGTAGTATTGAATTACTACCGGCAGCATGAAAAAAATCTTACACGCGCCATACCCGTCAAAACGGGTAAAGTGAAAGGAAGGCACATCGCGGAATTTGAAATACAATTATCCAGGATCAATAGTATTGCAGCCTTGCCTTTCAACAAGGATCGCTCATTTTACCTGCAATGGCAACAACTTTTTAAACTCCGCAAACAGAAATTTTCGTTCTTATTGTTAAAATTCCTGCTTGTTTACAGGAAAGATATTTTTTGTTTGAAAAGAAAAAATATTTTCGCCCAATTAGTTGAGATCAGGAAAATGTGCAGGAAAACCGGCTG
>JBBJMD010000115.1:0-13155 GCA_037719925.1 Ferruginibacter sp. | reverse complement strand
GCGCAGCTTCTGCAAGTAATAACTGGCTTTGCGCAGCAGTTACAAAGAATATAGGGGAAGATGTTTTTACCATCCTTCTCCGGTCTACCTGGCTGAATTCATACAAGCTTGCCAATCCCAGGCTTGAGGCGGCAGCAATCGCACCGGCGTTGTCATTTCCAATTGGCATACCGATCTGCTGCTCCGGATCCGATGTACCGGCGGCAGGAGTTTGCTCAGGGCCAGACTTTGCACCGATGTACCGGATCGCTATGGAAGATAAGCGCGGATCGTTAGAAGTTTTCAGGAAATTGACAAAAGGTTCTGCAAGATAAAAATTAGCAGCTTCGGTTGAATTCAAAGTATTTCCGATAGGATTGGCATAATCACTGGTGTGCCGCATCAATGCATTATCGGCGTTGCTGAGGATCACACCGCCGTCAAAAGCAGCCTGTACCGTTTGTTGTGCCTTCGTTGCATCTACCTTACTGAGCCGCATTCCCGCCCTCAACAATAACGAATACCCGAATTTTTTCCATTGGTCCACATTACCACCATAGAGGACA
Organism: Ferruginibacter sp.; assembly: GCA_037719925.1. GTDB lineage: Bacteria > Bacteroidota > Bacteroidia > Chitinophagales > Chitinophagaceae > Ferruginibacter. The sequence goes on along the minus strand of JBBJMD010000115.1, from coordinate 12,610 downwards.
TCGCCTGGTTCCGTTTTACCAGTAGCATTAAGTGCAGCCGAAGCCTCGGTGAGCTCCTGGAGTATACTCGTATAAATTGTCTCTTGTTCGTCGTACACAGGAAGGAAAGTCTGGTTAATATACCCCACGCCGCCTTCAGCATACGGGATGTTGCCATACGAATCCGTGAGCACCATAAAGGCATAAGCCTGCAGGATGCGGGCCATATTCATCAGGTTGCCCCGGTCTGGTATTTCTTTAGTCCGGTTAATGACATCTTTTGTGTTCCTGATCACGTTGCGGTAATATCCCTGCCACAATAACTGGGTATTATCCCTGTTATCCTGGTTAAAATTTGCGCCCGTAAGAACACCGGAAAAAGGTGTAACAATTTGTTGCACGATTCCCATTTCATAGATCACTGAGCCTGTTGGAAAAGAAGTGTTAACGATCGCATTATTTAATTGAAAAACGGGGTCAATAACCGTAGGACTGGTTTTGTTTTCATTCAGCTCCGCTAATCCTTTATCACAGGATTGCATAAAGGGTAATATTAAAGCAAGCACGATATAATTAAATAGTTTTTTCATGATTCGCAGATATTAAAATTTAACATTTAAATTCAAGCCCACACCTCTTGTTGTTGGAAGCCCGGTAGATTCCATACCCACCAGGTTATCCGAGCTGTAACCAAAACTTTCAGGATCGATATTGTCAACCCACTTTTTAATAATCAGCACATTATTTGCCACCACGTTTAGTCGTACACCTTTAACAGGCCATTTGGATGGAAGGTACTTTGTAAAGTCATATCCGAGGGTTACCTGGCGAAGTTTCCAGTAACCCCCATTGTATATGACGGGCTCAATGAGTGCCTGCGACCTTACCACTTCCCAATATGACTGAATGGGTGCAAGCACCGTATTCTTGCCTCCATTAACACTTACCCCGTCACCGATAATACCACCCTCCCTTCCAACAAGGGTCATCTTATGCAGCCCTTCACGGATGAGGTTAAAATTAGTTCCGGATAACATTTTATTGCCTAATTTAAAATCAATTAAAAAAGCGAGGCTAATCCCTTTATAGTTAAACGCATTGTTAAATCCGCCTATATATTTGGGCAGTGCGCTACCAAAGGTTACCTGCGCATCAGTTCTTACGGCAATTCCATTTGCACCAAAGATCCTGTTACCCTGGGCATCCCGTTTATATCCAAAACCAGAGATCTGGCCCATTTCCATACCAACAATCTGCCTTAGTTCGCCATTGAACACATGCGTACCTACGGTTATCCGCTCGCCGGGCTTATCTGTCAGCAGACTAAGCACCCTGGTTATATTATAAGAACCATTGGCTGTAAATTGCCACGTGAAATTTTTTGATTGTACCGGGATAAGGTTCAGCAACATTTCCACACCCAGGTTACGGCTTTGCCCGCTATTGATCCGGGTATCGATAAAGCCCGAAGCATCTGATATTTGTGCCTGAACGATCTGGTCGGAAGTTATTTTCCGGTACGCAGCAACATCAAGATTTACCCTGCTTTTAAACATCCTTAACTCGATCCCGATCTCGGTTTCCGCTATGCGCATTGGCTTGAGGTTGCCATTAGGGACAGTGGTACCATTCGGCCCGCCAACAGGTTGAGGGGATCCGGATGGATTGGGTAATAAATTGGCATTAATGAGATAGAACAACTGGTCAGCGTAAGGCGGCACATCTGTATCGCTGCCCGCTTCTGCATAACCCACCCTTAATTTCCCAAAGGTTAACCAGCCAGGTTTAAAATGTTCGGAAAACACATAACTGGCTGATACCGATGGATATAAAATACTCCAGTTTTCGGGCGATAAGGTAGAGAACCAGTCGTTGCGCGCAGTTCCATTCAGATAGAGCGCGCGTTTATAAGATATTTCTGCAGAAGCATAGATGGAATTTACACCTCTTTGAGAAAGGTCATACAGCGGGTCTTTTGCTCTACCGTTCTGAACGGTATAAAGCCCCCGGATAATAAAATCGGTTACCTGTACGCTGTTCAGGTCAGACCTTCGACGCATTTGATTACCTCCCACGGTAAGGTTTGCACCAAAGTCGCCAAATGTTTTCGTAGCGGATGCCAATATATCAAAATTGGTTTCCCTGAACCTGCGGGATTCCTGCGTGTAAAGGCCGTTTACAAATCCGGGAGGGGCGGCTGCCCTTGACGCATGCCCGGTAGGAAAATTGTTATAGTCCTGGTCGCGCGACCAGTAATCCTGACCCATACGGCCCTGCACATAAAGCCATGGAAAAATATCATATTTAAGGGAGATATTGCCAAAAACCCTGTCGCGTCGTATGTTTTGAAACTGTTCCGCCAGCACCCAGTAAGGATTTGTACGGTTCATAAATCTGGAATAGATGTACTCATTGCCCAGGGCATTGTATTTATTCTCATTCAACAGTTCGAGTGGCATTGAGTTGGCAAGGTTCGAGAGGGAGGTCGGTATAGAATTATCCTGGTTTGCTACATTAGGCGGGTTTTTGTTGATCTCATTTGAATAATTGATATTACCCATAAAACTAAACTTATCGGATAATTTATAACTAAAGCCAAGGTTGATCGTCTTCCGGTTAAAAGTATTATTCGGTACAATTCCGTTACTGCTTAAGTTACCGAGCGAAAGGTGTATCCCGCCTTTTTCACCACCTGATTCCAACGTTACTGTATTGGTCAGGTTCTGCCCATTGCGGTAAAACTTTTTGATCCGGTTGTACTGGGGTACATAAGGGACCATAATGTTATTAAATAACACCTGTGTCATTCCGGGCTGAAATTTTTCTCCGAAAGACCATTGTCCCGAAGTAGGATTGGGTGTTGTGGGACGGACACCATGTTCTCCCTGTCCGTATTCATACTGGTAGTCTGTAAAATCGTGTGGAGTCTCATTGGTATAGTTCAAATTGTAAGTTACACCAAGGCCTTTGCCTGTCCCTCTTGTTTTTGTAGTCACCATGATCACGCCATCCTTCGCCCTTGATCCATATAAAGCCGCTGCCGGCGCACCTTTCAGGATGGTCATACTTTCAATATCATCGGGGTTTATGCTGGAGAGGCCGTCTCCGCCGTCTGAAGTATTTCCTCCTCCCCTCACCGCGATGGAGTTATCAGATGCCGCATTTCCCGGGTTGGTGCCGAAATTAGTATTGTCCAGTGGAATACCGTTGATAACGATCAGCGGATTGTTTTGCCCGGAGATGGAAGATTGTCCACGGATACGGATCTTGGACGTGCCCGCCGGACCGGTACCGAGGCCTGATATATTTACCCCTGCCACCTTTCCCTGCAAGGCATTCATCATATTGGGAGTGCGGTTAACCGTAAGCTCATCGGAACTTACATTGGTAGTGGAATAACCAAGCCGCCGGGCTTCCTTTTTTATACCTAAGGCAACTACTACAACTTCATCCACACTACGCAGGTCCTGTTCAAGTCCAATGTCGATTGTATTTCGCCCGTTAAGGGCAACATCCTGTGGGGTAAAGCCAACAGAACTGATGGTTAAGGTAGTTTTGCCACCCATCTCAATGGTAAACCTCCCGGAGGCATCTGTGGTAGTGGCTTTGTTTCCGCCTTTAACCGTAACCGTTACACCGGAAAGTTTTTCACCTTCCTTGCTTGAAACAGTACCATTGACGGTTTGAGCCTTTGACCAGGTGGAAAATAGTAATATAAACGAGAAGGAGAAGAGCATTGCGCTCCAGGCAGGTTTATCCGCCGGCTTTAAGTTTTTCTTCATAAAAGCAATTTAAATTTTGGTGTTTAAAATAAACCATGATAAAATTTATAAGTAGAAGTCATGGTAAAACATTGCCATCAAATTTTGGCAATTACTGCTGGAAATAATTTAGTGCAATCATGTTCATTTCAATCATAACCCCTGGCAGATAAATCAATAAAGAATGTATTCCCGTAAATGGTTGCTGGATTTTAAAAAAGGGAAATGCTGATTAACAAAACAGTAGTAAGAATTCCCGGGGGAGAAAAGAATAAAACTGCAAGCAATCGTTGTCTACCAAAAGTAAAGTAAATAAACATAAACGGAAAAAACTTCTATTAAAAACCAACGGTGGATTTTGCACTTTTTTTAACGCCTACCATTCCATGTGCTGTGTACTTATTGTAGCACAACAAGTTTGGAAACTTGTTATTTCAACTCCCGGTACTAAATTTTATATTGCTGTGTTTATCCTGTAATTAATAAAGAAGAAGAGAGAAATATTTATTTGTTTAAAAATTCTATTGGCATAAAAAATATGTTTGTATTTTTCTCTTTATTATTCTAATATTTTGGATGAATCAGTTTACACTTCAACAAGGCAGGTCAAATGAGTTGCAGTTTTTTACGCATATCCTTGAGTTTGCCAACCGCAAAATTCAGACTGTGCAATTGCTTTCGCTTGAAATAAAAAAAGCGGCGGAGCTAAAAATTTATTTTGTTACGGAGGGAAAATTCGATTGGGTTATTGGTAACAATTCCTATAGCCTTTACCCCGGAGATATCGCACTGGTAAGGCTCGGCCAGCTTTTTGGTAGCGAGAAAGGTTTTTTTGACCTGGGTGCATTATGGTGGATCAACCTACAGGCGTTAAGATCAAAAACGGGGGGCGAAATTCGATTGGGCAAATGGAGTAATATTGCCGCGACTGAAAAACAACAGATCGGCAAAATTCTGAGTCATAATAATAAGCCGGTACTTCCAGGTTTTAAAACTGCCGGCGATATCTTTCAACAATTGCAAAAAGAACTTTTTTTCCAGGAGACAGGTTATCGTACCCGTACCAATCATTTGATTGATGAATTGCTGATCTCAATAGTACGTCAGCTTACTACGCAGGATACCAGGAGAAAAGATTTTCCACAATCGTTTTTGCAACTGGAACAGATGCTCCGCCACGATCTCTCGCATCAATGGACAGTGGAAGAAATGGCGCTTACGATGCGATTGGGTATATCCTCGTTTACAGAGAAAGTAAAAAATTATACCGGGTTTCCCCCCCTTAATTATTTGATCAACATAAGGATCTCGGAAGCCATCAGGCTCTTAAAACAAACAGAGTTGACACTAACGGATATCGCGCTTGACACCGGTTTTTATTCATCACAACATTTCTCAACAACCTTTAAAAAATTAACGGGGTATACACCCAGCCAGTTCAAAAAAAACAATACCGGGAAACAATGAATATATATTTTGAAATATTACCGGTGGGTAACGAAATCCCGGCGTTAAAGCTTTTACCATTAAAAACAGTGGCTCCTCTCTCTTGAACGGGGGTTGAAGTGAGGTAATAAAAGCCGGACAAGGGTTGCCGGCAGGGCCGGATCACAATAAATTGAAGATTAAACCTGGGCTGAGGATAATAAGGAAAAACAGTAAACTGAAAACATATGGATTGCATAATAACCATTGACATAGGCGTTTCCGCTGTTCGAATATTTGCCTTTGAAATGAAGGGGAAGATCATAGGTTCCATGAAAGGCTTCTACCCCACTTTTCATAGGGAGCCGGATTACAGTGAACAGGATCCTGAGCATATTTTTGTAACCGTTTTAAACCTGCTGAGAAATATACTTACCGAACAAATACACCCGGATAAACACAAGGTGGCCGCGATTTGCTTCAGCGGGGCAATGCATAGTGTATTGCCGGTCGATAAAAATGGCACCCCGTTAGGAAACGCTATTGTTTGGGCAGACAACAGGGCAAAAAAAGAAGCGGCCGAATTAAAGAAGAGCCGCCTGGGAAAAAGGATCTATGAGGCAACCGGAACACCGATACACCCTATGTCGCTTCTCGCAAAAGTAGCGTGGCTCAGGCGCAACGACAAACAAAGATTTGCGCAGACCTTTAAATTCGTTTCCATAAAAGATTATGTCTTACAACAGTTGACCGGTGAATATGTAATAGACCACAGTCTTGCATCCTCAACAGGTTTGTTAAATATTCATACATTGGAATGGAACAAGGAATCCCTGGATTATGCCGGCATTACTGTTGATAGATTGCCTAAACTCGTTCCGGTCTATTATGCAAAACTGATGCTGCATAAACAATATTGCACCAACCTCGGGTTGCCTTTAAAAACGAAAATTATAATTGGCGCGAGCGATGGTTGCCTGGCTACGCTTGGATCCGGGGTATGGGGGGATGGAAAGGCTACCATTACAATTGATGCAAGTGGTGCCGTAAGAATGGCGGGTAAAAAAATTTTGAAAGATAAGAAACAACGGTTTTTCAATTACCTGCTCGCCGATGGGTATTATGTTTCCGGCGGCCCAACCAATAACGGCGGGGTTATCTTTGAATGGTTTACCAGGCAGTTTGGTACCTTTCTCGATTCTACGGATTTTGAAGAAAACGTTTCCAATTTCTTTAAAGAGGCGGCGCAGGTGCCGCCTGGCTCTGAAGGCTTATTATTTCTTCCGTACCTGCTGGGTGAAAGAGCACCTATCTGGAATGCAAATGCACGCGGAGTTTATTTTGGCATCAATATTAAGCATGAGCAGAAACATTTTGTACGCGCAACCATTGAAGGTATCCTATACGAGATCTATAGCATTGGCAGGATCCTGGAAGAACACCGGTCAATAGAAAGCCTTTACGTTAACGGTCCATTTGCTTCCCTTCCGCTCTGGGCGCAGATAATATCTAATATGTTCAACAAGCCCGTTTATGTTAATGATAACCATCATAGTGTTGGAATGGGTGCAATGTTGTTGAGCCTTACCGGCATGGGTATTTACAGAGACCTGGAAGAAGCTTCCCGCACTGTCCAGTTCCAGCAGCTATTCCTTCCCAATGAAAATGACCATAAGTTGTACATGAATTATTTTGCAATTTTTGAAAAGCTAAGCAGTAAACTGGAAGAAGAGTTCAGCGAGATAGCCATGCTCCAGCAATTGCCTAAATAGCTACGGGATTATATTTTTGTTAATGGCTTATCCCCTGTTATCACCCGAATTGATTAGAAAAGGTGTACTTTCCTTATGGCCGTACATTGAAATGAAACGGAGGTTACCAAAGGAAAAACCTAAACTGCTATGCAAGTATGGGGTATGCAAGGCAACTATTATATTGCCTCATCTACCAGGTAAAGGATGGATTCGAAGTTTTCCTTTACCGCTTCAGACATGGCCATTTCACAGGTTTTAGTAGAGGAATAATAACCGTTATATTTTTCTTTGCTAACTTCAAGGGCCTCTGCCTGCGTTGCTGAAGCCGTAAGCTCGGGAAACAAAAAACCCCGGTCACCAGCCATTCCGCAGCAGCCCGCATTTGCAGGCACGGTAACACCCGTAGCAAAATGTTTTGCAAGCAAGACAAATTTATTTACTGTCTTCATTTTTTCCAGGGAACATACGGGGTGCAGTACAATATTGCTTTTCTTTTGTTTTACAATAGCAACGGGCATTACCATGCTGTATAAAAAATCAACACTATCGAGAATAGTTACCTGGTCAAATTTAATTTTATGCTCCTCATCAAGTACAGCCCGAAGGTGGTGCAGGGTGTACGCACAGGAGCTCACATCGGTTACAATGGGATATTTTCCTTCGCGGCTTGCTTTCCATAACAGGTCTACGATTTTATTAGCAGTAAATACAAACGCATCCTTAAATCCTTTAGAAGCGAATATCTGGCTGCAGCAACTGCCGCTCACATTTTCCATTACAATTACGGTGATGCCTGTTTTATCACAAATGCTTATGAAAGTTTCCATGATGTTTTTTTTCTTACCGATGTAAGTTCCGAGCATCCGGGATATACAAGCGGGAAAAAAAACTATCGTACCATTAGTTCCAGGGTCCTGCTGTTTAATTTTTTTGATAACAGAAAGATCGGGTGGATAGCCAATCTGGTCTGACCACAATGGCATGAATGGAATAATTTTTTTTATTCCCTTTGTTATATTGATCATCGCCTTTTTGCCAAACAAATTATTTACTCCAGTTCCCAATTTCAATGCGGCGCGTGCAGCATACTCAATTACTTTAAAATTTTTAGCCACAAACAGTGCAATTTTATTTGCGTTGGCAGAATGATTTTCCTTTCTTAACCGTTTTACCAGGTCGCCGGTATTAATATCTACCGGGCATGCAGTAGCACATAAGCCATCTACGGCACAGGTATCCAATACATCGTACTGGTATTGATCGAGCAGCAATTTATAATGATGCGTGTCTCCACTAAGCTCCAGTTTTTTTAAAGCCCGCCTGATCACTATTCTTCGCCTCGGCGTTGTAGTCAGATCCCGGCTGGGGCATTTGTGTTCGCAGTAGCCGCACTCTATACATTTATCTACTTCTTCCTCAACCGTTGGCAGGTCTTTCAGGTTTTTAATGTGTATATTTTTATCATCATTGATAATAACGCCGGGGTTTAAGAGTAACTGCGGATCAATCGCGCGCTTTACCTTTTTCATTATTTCATACGCTGCTCCGCCCCATTCCGTTTCTACAAATGGTGCCATGTTTCGCCCGGTGCCATGCTCAGCTTTTAAGGTGCCGTCGTATTTTTCCACCACCATTGCGATTACTTCCCGCATAAACAAATCATACCTTGTTATCTCTGCCGGATCATTAAAAGATTGTGTAACCAGGAAATGAATATTGCCATCTTTTGCATGCCCGAAAATGATGGCATCATCGTAATGAAATTTTCGAAAAATTTCCTGCAGGTCAAGGATAGCGTCGCCTAATTTTTCAACAGGGAAAGCGATGTCTTCCAATATAACCGTGGTTCCGCTGGCACGGACCGCGCCAACTGCGGGAAAGAGGCCCTTTCTCACCTTCCATAAAAATGCCTGTTCCAGCGGATCATTTGTAAACACAGGAGCATTGTATAAGGATAGCTGCGGGGTAGATATTAAAAAATTATTGACCCTCCGTTCCAGTTCTTCCATCGAGTTTTCCTGGAATTCTATCAATAACGCGGCTGCTGTTTCAGGCAATGTTTTCACGATTGCCGGCATACCGGATAGATCTTCCACGGCACGAAGGGAAGCCCGGTCCATCAGTTCAACCATGGCCGCGCCCGCATTGGTAAGGGGAACGATCGCCTGGCACGCCGCATAAATATGCGGAAAATATAAAAGCGCTGTTGATTTAAACGGCTGCTCGGCAACAGTTTGCAAAACTGCTTCCGCAATAAATGCAAGCGTGCCTTCCGCTCCAATTAACAGGTGGGCCAGTATATCCAGCGGGTGGTCATGATCGATAAAAGCATTCAATGAATAACCGACCGTATTTTTAGTTTGGTATTTTTTCCGGATTTTATCGAATAATGTCTGGTTTAGTTTTATTTCATTTTTAATTTCCTGAAGGTCGTTGAACAGCTCCCTACAATCATTTTCAAAACGAATCCGGTCTGCCTTAACTTCGGTACTGAATGTTTTTCCATCAGGTAAAATAAAACGGATATACTTCGTGGTATGATAGGAATTTAATTTGACGCCACAACACATGCCGCTGGAATTGTTAGATAATATTCCCCCCATCATGGCAGCACTGATGCTTGAAGGGTCGGGACCGATTTTTCTCCGGTATTTATGTAAGTACGCATTTACCATCGCACCTGTTATGCCTGGCTGAACACGGACAAGCTCGCCCGATGCTTCAATTTGTATTTTGTTCCAGTGTTGGCTCAGGTCAACCAGGATGCCATCGGTTATGGACTGCCCTGAAAGGCTTGTACCTCCTGCACGAAAGACCAATGGTATACCATGTTGACGGGAGAATTGAAACAATAAAATAATTTCCTGCTCATTCACAGGCTGCACCACAGCCTTGGGTAACAAGTGGTAAAAACCTGCATCCGATGCAAACGATACCCTGTCGATATACCTGGCCCGGATCCTGTTACCAGGTAATATATTCATTAGCGCTTCAATCATTTCACTTCAGCATTGTTAAATGAATACGTAAAATACTGCTTTTTGACCATGTCTGAATTATTACACAAAAAAGGATATAGTAAAGGAGATCAACAAGGTTAATCCGTATGCATCAGGTGGCTTATTCCTTTCATGATTTATATTTTTTAAAGCATACTGCCCATATGGGTTGGAGTAAGTTGGGTAGAAAGGATTTAAATTAATTGAACCGTAGTTCTAATTAGTTGTACTATTTACGAGCCGAAAATTTAATCAACAGCTATTCACCTTGCGAGATTATGGTTTAATAAAAGGCACCGGCGTATAGGTTGATTTGATCAGGAACCACATTGGCTTACTGCAGGAAATGGCGATACCTGGTGTTAAAAAGGTGATGGGCTGATGCAGGTCCAACCTCCGTCTACAATCAAGCTTTGCCCGGTAATATGCCTTGCCTTATCAGAGACAAGGAATAATGCAGTGCCTGCGATATCATCAACATTTGCGGGGCGCCCCATTGGCGTCAATCCAGACCATGTAGTGGCATACGAAGGATCATCAAGTGTTCGTTCCGTTAACGTAGCGCCGGGCGCAATTGTATTAACGTTGATCTTGTATTGCGACAGTTCAATTACTAAATTTTTCGCCAGCATCTCCAAGGCGGCTTTGCTCATACCATAAGCCGCAAGGTCCTTATGCGCCTGGTGACCAGTTACTGAAGAGGTAAATAATAATGAGCCACCGGATTCCTGCTTTTTCATTTGATTGGATGCTGACTGGGCAAGGAAAAAAGTGCCCCCAAGGTTAACCTGCATCACCCTTGAGAACGATGTTTCCGGATAAGTAAAAAAATCGCCGAATAAAGTAATGCCTGCATTGGCAATGGCAATATCCAGTTTTCCAAAAAGGGATACCGCTTTATCAACCATTTCCTGGATAAATGCTATATCACTGGAATCCCCGGGCATTGCAATACAATTTCCGGCAGTAGCATCAACTATGCTCCTTGCTGCAGTACTGGATAATGTGGGGTCAATATCATTCAGGATGACCTGCGCCCCTTCCTTTACCAAATCACTGCATATCTGGTAACCTATTCCCTGGCCGGCACCGGTTACAATGGCCACTTTATTCTTTAAGGACATCATTTTAGTAAATATGTTTTAGTATGAAGCCTGGCTGTTATAAATTTGACGTACCAGCCCCTGCAAAAGATCCTGTTTATAATTATTTATCGTTGCCTTACATAACCACGAGCAATAAAGGCTGACAGGGAAATCAATGTGAATCCCTGGCGACCGCACTTCCCGAGCCGCCTTTTAAAAAATCCATATCAGCCCCCAGATGTGCCTGCTCTACATGCGTTTGGTATAAATGTACGTAGCCGCGTGAATGTAGTTTTTCTCTCTGTATCCAGGCGGATTTACGGGTAGCCAATTCATCTTCCGGAACCAATAATTGCAGGGTCCTGTTATGTGCATCAAGACTAATAATATCTCCATTTTGCACCAGGCCAAGCAAACCGCCTGCTGCAGCTTCAGGGGATACATGGAGCACAACGGTTCCAAATCCTGTACCGCTCATCCTGCCGTCGGAAATCCGTACCATGTCTGTAACACCTTGCTCCAGTAATTTTTTGGGTATGCCCATATTTCCCACTTCCGCCATTCCCGGGTATCCTCTGGGCCCCACATTTTTCAACACCATGATACTGGTTGCTTCAATTTCCAGTGCCGGATCGTCTATCCGTGCATGGTAGTCTTCTATGTTCTCAAAAACGACAGCTTTCCCCGTGTGCTTTAATAAAGCCGGGCTGGCAGCAGAAGGCTTTATCACAGCGCCATTAGTTGCAAGGTTTCCTTTTACGACCAGGATACCGGATTCCGGTTTGAAAGGTGTGTCCATTGTACCAATAATATTACGGTCGTATACAACTGCTTTAGTACAGTTTTCACCAATAGTCTTGCCATTAACGGTAAGGGCATCCTTGTTAATGATCGATGACATTTCTTTAATTAATGCGGGCAGTCCCCCTGCGTAATAAAGATCTTCCATGTAATGCAGGCCTGAGGGCTGTATATTAGCCAGCAGCGGCACGCCCTGCGAATACTTATCAAAATCAGTAATATTCAATTCAACCCCTATTCTTCCTGCTATAGCTAATAAATGAATTACAAAATTGGTAGATCCCCCGATAGCAGCATTTACCATAATAGCATTTTCAAATGCTTTGCGGGTAAGTATTTTGGATAAGGTCAGGTCTTCTTTTACCATTGATACGATGCGCCGACCCGACAGTTGGGAAAGTACTTTACGGCGAGCATCCGCAGCCGGAATTGATGCATTATCCGGCAGGGATAAACCCAGCGATTCCACCATGACCGCCATCGTGGAGGCTGTTCCCATTACGGCGCAATGACCCTGGGTTCGGGCCATGCAGGCTTCTGCTTCAATAAATTCCTCGGGTGTAATCTGGCCCAGTTTGCTGGCGGCATCAAAACGCCAGACATCAGAAGTGCCGATATCCCTTCCTTTCCAATGACCTTTCAGCATTGGGCCTCCGGAGACCACCAGTGTAGGGATGTTAACACTGCAGGCCCCCATTACAAGCGATGGCGTTGTTTTATCGCAGCCGCAAAGCAATACTACTCCATCAACGGGATTGGCACGAATGGATTCTTCCACATCCATGCTTACCAGGTTCCTGTAAAGC
>JBBJMD010000313.1:0-3199 GCA_037719925.1 Ferruginibacter sp. | reverse complement strand
GGTAAAGGTTTGCGTTATTGGCTCAGGAATAAACTGGGCGAACCCCCGGTATTTGCGAGCGCAATTAATTTTGAAAAAAACCGCGCCATCATGACCAACAGGCTTGAGAACCGCGGATATTTTAAAGGCAATGTAGTTTTTGATACTACAACCAAAAAACAGCGTACTTCGGCAGTCTTTACAACGAAACCCGGTGTCCAATACATTATCGACAGCGTTAATTTCCCGCAAGATTCAAGCGAGCTAAGTAAAGCCCTCAGGGCAGTTACAAGGCGATCCCCATTGCGCCGCGGAAGGGCGTATGACCTGGACGTGATCAAGGAAGAAAGAGTCCGCATCGATTCGAGATTGAAACAAAGAGGGTATTTCTTTTTTAACGACAATTATTTGTTGGTAAAGGTTGATAGTACCATAGGGAGTAATAAAGTTAATATGTATTTGCAGGTAAAGCCTGAAACACCTCCTCAAGCGAAAAGCCCCTATCGTATTGGTGACGTTATTATTTATGCGGATTACAACCTTGCCACCGATACCGCTTTTTCTAAATCGACCGCCAATTTTTATGATAGTTTTTATGTGGTTGACCCATATAAAAAATTCAATCCGCGAATGTTTAAGCGCAATCTTCGCTTTCATCCGGGCGACCTTTATAATCGTAACGACCACAATCTAACGTTGAGCAGGCTCGTAAGCCTCGGGGTTTATAAATTCGTGAAGGCCAGGTTTGAAGAAGTGGATACTGTAAGGGACAGAAGGCTAAATGCATTTTATTATTTGTCTCCGGATAATAAATATTCAGCAAAAGCCCAGGTTTCTGCACTTACTAAATCAAACAATGCGACAGGTAGCAATCTTACTGTAAGCCTGCGGAACAGGAATGCTTTCCGTAGCGCCGAACAATTGAGCCTGAGTGGTTTTATCGGTCTTGAAACGCAAATTGCCGGGCAGCAAAATGTGGGCACCACAAGGTATGGGGCAAACCTCGACCTCATGATTCCGCGTATAGTCGGTCCCGTTAGGTTTGGCCGCAATAGTGATTTTGTACCACATACGAAAGTCAATCTTGGATATGAATATTTCAGGCGCACAGACCAATACACCCTTAATTCCTTCAAAACCAGTTTTGGGTGGTTGTGGAATTCATCGATCACTACTGAACACCAGTTTAATCCTATTGCCCTTAACTATGTATTACCCACCCGTATCACGCCGCAGTTCGATTCCATATTGAATACCAATATTACCTTGCGGCGAAGCATAGAAAGGCAGTTTATTATAGGATCCAACTACAATTATAATTATAATACGCAGGCACGCCCCAATAACAAAAAAACCAATATTTACTTTAACGGTAACATAGATTTTTCGGGGAATATTCTTGGATTGCTGACGGGTGCAAACGTACAAAATGGCAAGGAAAGAAAAATTTTTAATACCCCTTTCTCACAATATGTACGCGGTGAGGCTGAGATACGGCATTATTACGCATTAGGCAGGCCCCGCCGGCAACGCATTAACCAGGTGGTTAGCAGGCTGATAGTAGGCGCGGGCTATGCGTATGGCAATACCATTTCCTTGCCATTCATAAAAGCATTTTTTATAGGTGGAACTAATAGTATCCGGGCATACAGGGCGCGAAGTTTGGGACCGGGTACTTATTATGCCGGCAATAAATATGATAGTACGACCAATAACTACCTCGCGGACCAGCCGGGCGATGTGAAACTTGAAATAAATACAGAACTGCGGTTTAAGATCGTATCGCTGGTAAGGGGAGCATTTTTTGTGGATGCCGGGAATATATGGACCAACCGAACCGACCCGTCAAGGCCTGGTTCCAAATTCAGTAAAGACTTTTTGAAACAGTTGGCTGTTGGTACAGGTGTAGGTGTGCGTTTCGACCTGAGTTTCCTGGTGCTTCGCATAGATGCTGCATTTCCGATTCGTAAACCCTACGGGATCGGCGGACCCCGGTGGGTGTTTGATGAAATGAGCTTTGGGAATAGCCAATGGAGAAAAGAAAACCTTATACTTAACCTTGCGATTGGCTATCCTTTTTAAAGTTAGTCAATCTGCAAATAGCATTCATTGTCATTTTATTGACCAGGCCGCACAGTTTCAAAGTTGTGCGGCCTTCGCCGTATTCGTATAACTTTGATTCCACATGATCACAATCCATGACTAAAAAAAGATTGGTAGTTATAGGTGGGGGAGCCGCGGGATTCTTCTGCGCAGTGAATGCGGCCCGAATAAATCCAATGCTTGAAGTGATCATCATTGAAAGAACCACCAAGCTTTTAGGAAAAGTAAAAGTCAGTGGCGGTGGACGTTGTAATGTTACCCATCAATGCTTTAGCATAACGGAAATGATCCGGAAATATCCACGCGGTGCCGGATTTTTAAAAAAAGCTTTTCATCATTTTTTCACTACGGATACCATAGAATGGTTTACGGAACGAGGTGTGGAAATAAAGGCAGAACCCGATGGAAGAATGTTTCCAATTACTTATTCCTCACAGACAATTATCGATTGCCTGTTGGAGGAAGCCAACAGGTACGGGGTACAGATATGGATGGGTAAAGAAGTAGGCGGGTTGGCCAGGGTACAGGATCAATGGGCACTCACATTTAAGGATACAAGTAGCATAACGGCAGCTTACGTATGCATTGCCAGCGGGGGTTATCCCAAATCATTGCAGTTTGAATGGCTCCAAAAAACCGGGCACACCATAACGGGGCCAGTACCTTCCCTGTTCACCTTTAATTTACCCGGCAACGAGATTACTTTACTGATGGGTATTACCCTGGACCGTGTGCAGGTTAAAATACCAGGAAGCAAGTTGATAGAGGAAGGACCTTTATTAATAACACATTGGGGACTGAGTGGTCCGGCAATTTTGAAGCTATCTGCCTGGGGAGCAAGGGAACTGGCAGAAAAGAAATGGCATTTTGATATAATGGTGAACTGGCTTCCGGGTTACAATGATCAAACGCTTAAGGAAAAATTTCAACAGGTGCGTTTTGAGATCGCTGCCCAAAAAATATCGAACAGGAACCCCTTCGCATTGCCCCAGCGTTTATGGGAATACCTTTTACAACGGTCAGGCATAAACGAAAATACGCGTTGGGCCGACCTGCCTGCAAAAGAACAAAACAAGCTAATAAAAAATGTCTGCGCACAGGAATTCCAGGTAATGGG
>JBBJMD010000312.1:0-3218 GCA_037719925.1 Ferruginibacter sp. | reverse complement strand
GATAAGATTAGCGGCTGTTTCACCCATCTTTTCATGATCGTTATAAATAACGGTGATGCCATCGAGCAAAATTCCTTTCAGGGGCGTTTCATTGTAGGAAATTATTCCGATATTTTTCCCAACAACTAAATTTAATGAACGGCTTATTTTAATAAGATTTATAAGGTCCGTTTCCTCGATAACTATAAATGCTTCCCCTGCATTAATTTGCAGGTGGTGGGAAATCTCACTGATTACAGCGTGTTTCAAATCATATTGCTGGCAAAAATTCCTGAACCCGGTTTCAATTTCTAAAGGATAAGGAATAATTTTTGGAAAGACAAGCACTAATTTCCTGTATTTCATTATAAGTTTAACGCCACTTTCCAGCGCTTGCATGATGTCATTCTTAAAATCCTGGTAAACCGAAGCGTAAACACCATGTAAGCTGGTTGGTTGTTTATCTAAAATGACTAACTGATCAATTGGTATTTTATTGATCGCATCATGAGCTCTTTCGATCTTGTCATAAAAATGCGGCATGATCACATAATAGTCATATTCGCCAAGATACGTATTGATAAGGTGTTCGAATATCTCCGTATTACAGTGATATATTTTAAGGTCAATGTGGCCTTATTTCCAAGAGAATGCCCAAAAGAATTATACACCTGTTTTTTATAATTCAATTTTATTAAACAGCAGCAGTATGCGGTAGGCTTTCGTAATGTCAGTTCTTTTTATATAAAACCCTTTCCTTTTACGGGTGATATAATTCCATCCTGTTCAAGTATTCCATAAGCTTTTTGAACAGTATCCCTTGATAAATAAAATTCATTGCTAAGCTCATTGATAGAAGATATCCGGTCCCCCTTTTTTAACATGCCAAATTTGATCGATTTTGTTACGGAATGCGCTATTTGCAGCTATTTCGGGGTTTTCCGGCCGCAATCAATTTCAAATATGGTTTGCATAAAATAAGCAATTGAATTTAATAACGCAGGTGAGATGACAGACGGTTTTTTGCATTACAACGCTGGTACCACATTTGCAAATTACGTGCTATAGTTTCGCATAACGGGCGATATCATTTGCTATTCCTGATATTATATTCGCAAATACAAGGAACCCACTAATTTATTTTAATTGCCGCATGGCCCATACTGGATTAATTAAAAAAAGCATTCATATTACAGGTATTTTAAGAGTATATTTGATAATGGTTTTAAGGGGGTGCAGTTGCTAGATTAATTATTCCCCGCAGCAATTCTTTACACATTATTATATTCCCTGTTACGCATTTAATTTGTTTAAATAAAATGCTTACCATATTCACGGGAAAAAAATTATACTAATATTTATATGAAGGAAAGATCAGGACGCCGGTCATTTATTAAGAACATCAGTATTGGTAGTATTAGTGCAGCGGTTTTGCCAGGTGTTGGTTGCAAGTGTTTTGAACAACACGGGTAAAGACAATGACTCTGCTGAAAAGCCAACTGAAATAAAAGTCCGGCTCTATAACACTGCTTATAAAAATGAATACCTCAACCGGTTAGCTTTCCTATTGGTGGTTTGGGTGCAGGCATGTTTTGTATGGAAGGTACAGGCGCAATTTCCCACATGTCTGTGCGCAACAGGCCCGAAATCTTTAATGAACCCGGCATGTTCGCCGCTGTATCTGTTAAAGGAAATGCCAATGGTGCCAAGCTGCTCGAGGGCCCTGTGCCTGACTGGAAAAAATTTGGGCAGCGCGAAGCAGGCAACGGTTTGGGTGGGGCTACAACCGGTTTACCTCATTTTAGGAATGCTGGTTTCAAAGTGAGATTTCCATTTGCTTATCTTGATATCAGCGATGCTGACATTCCCTTTAAAATTATAGTAACGGGCTGGAGCCCCTTCATTCCAACCGATGATGATAATTCAGGTTTGCCCGTTGGTGCGATGGAATACAAATTCATCAACACATGTAAAGCAACAGCCCAGGCAGTTTTCTCTTTCAATTCAAAAAACTTCCTAAAAATCGAGAAAGGAAACAATTTGATACAGCCAATGCAAAATGGTTTTGTACTATCAGAACATGGAACTAAGGAAAAACCTTTTAAAACTGATTTCGCGATTTTTACGGAAGAAAAAGAAACGGTTGTTGACCATTGCTGGTTTAGGGGCGGATGGTTTGACCCCGTTACCATGGCCTGGAACAATGTAAAAAATGCCGAGGCAAAAGCTGTTGCGCCGGTGGAGGGCAATGCTCCGGGCGCATCTTTATTTGTACCCTTTACAATAGCCCCGGGCAAAGAAAAGACAATACGGGTAATGATGGCCTGGTATACTCCAGATTCGGACCAGACACATGGGACAATGGGTAAAAGAAAAGAAAATTGCGATCCGGCATCCGGCTGTTGCAACTCACCTACAGATATTGGGCTTGACAAATATGATAAAGATTTTGATGGCAAATTTTACAAGCCATGGTATAGCAGCCGCTTCAGGAGTGTTGAAGAAGTAGCCGGTTACTGGAAAGAACAATATGATGTATTGAAGAAAAATTCAATGCTTTTTACCAATGCTTTTTACGCCAGCACATTACCCCCAGAAGTCATTGAAGCAGTGGCGGCAAATCTTACCATCTTAAAGTCGCCCACAGTGATGCGCCAGTATGACGGCAGGCTCTGGAGTTTTGAGGGCTGCGGCGACAACAGCGGTTGCTGTCACGGTTCCTGTACGCATGTTTGGAATTATGCACAAGCTATCCCACATTTGTTCCCGGCTTTGGAAAGAAGCCTCAGGAGTACGGAATTTTGCGAAAGCCAGGATGAAAAGGGCCACCAGAATTTCAGGGCTGTTTTGCCTATAAAACCTGCTAACCATGAATTTCACTCGGCCGCCGACGGACAATTGGGTGGCATTATGAAGGTGTACCGCGATTGGCGCATCTGCGGTGACAATGAATGGCTGAAAAAAATATTTCCCATGGTACAGAAGAGCCTGGATTACTGTATCAACACCTGGGACCCCCGGAGGAAAGGGGTCATTGAAGAACCTCACCATAATACCTATGATATTGAATTCTGGGGACCAGATGGAATGCATTCCAGTTTTTATCTTGGCGCATTGAATGCTATAATCGAAATGGGAAAGTTTTTAGGTAAAGATGTTACTACGTATACGCAATTATCAGACAGCGGAAAAAAAGTAATGGAAACCGAACTGTATGATGGCGAATATTTCATTCAAAA
>JBBJMD010000114.1:0-13256 GCA_037719925.1 Ferruginibacter sp. | reverse complement strand
TTCAATGAATGGCGACTCCTTCATCCTGTTCTCTATTGGCTGCGGTGCAACATATTTACCACCACTTGTTTTAAACAACTCTTTCTTTCGATCAGTTATCTTTAAAAATTTACCTTCTTCAAATACCCCGATATCACCAGTGTGCAGCCATCCGTCAATGATTGTTTCGGCGGTAAGATCCGGCCGTTTATAATATCCCATCATTACACTCGGGCCTTTTACACATATTTCGCCATCCGCCTCCATCCTTACTTCCTGGCCCGTTAGCACAGGCCCAACCGTACCAAAGCGGGTGCCTCCCTTGTACTGGCTGTTTACACTTATAACGGGGCTGTTTTCTGTTGGGCCGTAGCCTTCATAAATAGGTATTTCCGCAGCAGTAAAGATCCTGATCAGGCGCACCTGGCATGCGGCGCCACCGGTTATGATAAAATCTACCTTATTGCCCAAAGCCTCTCTCCATTTATTAAATATCAATTTATTGGCGATGCCCAATTGCAACTGATAACTTAATCCGTAGCTCTTATCCTTTTCATATTTATCGCCCAGGGCAACCGCCCAGTCGAACAATTTGCGTTTTATTCCCGATAGCTCCGCACCTTTGGACATAATTTTTTCATACACTTTTTCCAGCAGCCTTGGTACGGTACAAAACAAGTTGGGCTGCACCTCTTTTAAATTGTCGGCAATGGTTTCGAGGCTTTCAGCGTAGTAGATCGAGATACCATTGTTGATATAAATGTAGGACACCATTCTTTCAAAGATATGGTTCAGTGGTAAAAAGCTAAGGGCACGCCCGGTAACATTTTCCTGGAAGGGAAAACTTTTTACCGAATTGAGTACATTGGAAACTATATTACGATGGCTAAGCATTACGCCTTTTGGGGTTCCGGTAGTGCCGGAAGTATAAATAATCGTGGCGCAATGGTGAGCAGAGATCGTTTCCTTCAATGCTTCCAATTGTTTATAATCCTCTGCACCCGGCAGTGCCAGAATGGTTTTCCAATGATCTACGGATGGCAACTCATCAAAACTATACACGTTTGATATGGAGGGTACTCTTGACCGGATACTGGTTACTTTGTCTAAAATTTCCTGGCCACTGATAAAGGCCAGTTTAACACCGGCGTCATTGAAAATGAATTCCAGTTCATTAATATTGGTAGTAGGGTAAATGGGGCAAAGCAAGGCGCCTATCTGCTGACAGGCCATGTCGAGGATCAGCCATTCCGGCCTGTTTTTACTCACGAGTGCAATCTTATCCTGGTTTTCAACCGTCAGGTCATTCCCGCCGATACCAAGGCGGAGCAACCCCGCACTTAAATTGTTCACCATTCCTTTAACTTCAGCCGTACTATATAATCTCCAGGCGCCATTTTCCTTTCCGCACATCATATCGGCCTTGGGAAATTTATCCAACTGGTGTTGTAAAAAATCAAATATCCGGGAGTCTCCGTTCATATGCAATCGCTTCAGCTTTATAAATAAATCAAATAAGGTGGTTAGATATCAAAAGGCAAAACCCTCGTCGAGTGCCTGCGCAACTAAGCAACGCTGGAGGCACCAATAAATAAAGACCTGTCTCCCGGATGCCGGTATTATCACCCTGTGTCATAAATTAGCAAACGAATGTTGTTTTATGCAGGCACCCGCAAAGTATATCTAAGTTAAATAAAAAAGTCATCCCATTTAGGGGATGACTGTAAAATAGCATTTTTAAAGTGATTTTTGAAACTGAAATCAAAGTGGCATGAACCACTTAACCAAGCCCTAAGATGTACAGATAAATAGGTGTGTACTTTAGCCACGCGAGCCAGGATTATTGATGATAGTACTGGCCGGGTGGAACCTTGTACATTCTTCCTCTCTGAAATTTGGTGAAATCGTTATAATCCGCAGAATGCGTGCTGATCCAGTTTTGATATGCAGCTAAGTTCTGGACGGTTCCGAACAACCATTGATTGTAAGCATCAAACATTCCATCCTGCAGCAGTTGGCGTTGCAGGTCAAATAAGCGGCTGGGATATTTTGCAGCATGATCCTGGTACCAATCCAGGATAAACCTGGCCCGGATCATAGTAAGTGATTCTGGGTTGATACCGGTTGACGCTATCTGGCTTTGTTTTTTTATGGTTTGAATAAATGCATCTTTAAATTTCCCGCTTTGTTTGCTGTCTTTATTCTCAATGGCTTCAGCAAATATTTTCTTATAGCTTTCAAGTAAAATGGACTTAATCTCCGGGGTACTTTTATTCAGTGGTTCCAGGTTTAAAAATACTTCAGCATACAAAATGCTCCATACTCTCTCCCCGGTGAGGTAATAATATTTGGTTGCATTGTAATAGTTTTTAGAAAAATTTGGATCTGTTTCAATGCCTTTTTCCCAAAGTACGATGGCTTCAGTATTTTTTTGCCCCCACAATAATTCACCCAGTTCATTATAAAGAAGGCCGCTTTTTGGAAATCTTTTTATTCCTTTCCGGTACAATTTCTCACATTCTTTCTCCTGATCCAGCTGCCGGTAGATATTGCCGGCTATCTGGTAACTTTGATCATCGGCATCTTCCCGGTCAAGTACAGGCTTTATCTCATTCAGCCCTTTGGTGTACTCTCTTTGAAAATAATAATTTAGTGCCAGGTCCTTAGTGATCTCAATATTTTGCGGCTCCATTGATGTAGCCTTGTTCAATACCAGGAATGCATTCGTAAAATCTCCCTGTTGCATAAAAGTCCGCGCGGTTTCCTGGAGTTCCTTTACGGTTTGTGCGGTTCCGGACTGAAACAGGAAGAGCAGGCCC
Source organism: Ferruginibacter sp. (assembly GCA_037719925.1). Taxonomy (GTDB): domain Bacteria; phylum Bacteroidota; class Bacteroidia; order Chitinophagales; family Chitinophagaceae; genus Ferruginibacter. The sequence goes on along the minus strand of JBBJMD010000114.1, from coordinate 10,458 downwards.
GCCAAAAAAATTGTTTTAGTAATAGATTTCATGATGTTAAATAAAAAGAACCGCGTTAATAATCCCTTGCGGTCAGCATGTAAATGATTAATAAATTTTATAACCAACGGGTATAGCCATCCTGGTTTAAAATTTATTCTATGGACAAATATTATACCATTAGCACAACCTGCTGTGTTTAATGAACTTGTGGTGACGGCAGGAATAGTTTAAATCAGTTTATCAGGTGAGTGAGTAGCCCGTCGCGCAATTTGGGTTCAAACCAGGTACTTTTGGGCGGCATTACATCACCGGCGTCAGCCACATCAAATAATTGCGGGATGCTAACCGGGTGGAGACTGATGGCTACCGCCATTCCGCCATCGTCTACTCTTTTTTCTAATTCTTCCAGGCCACGTATACCGCCTACAAAATCAATTCGCTGATCGGTGCGCTGGTCCTTTATTCCCAATACAGGATCCAGCAAATTGTTTTGTAAGATAGTTACGTCTAAAATGCCGATTGGGTCATTCGTATAAGTATTTTCTTTTGCCTCAAGCCGGTACCACTGTTTGCCAAGATAAAGTCCAAACTCATGCTGCTTTGCCGGGGCGAGGGCCTTGCCTGTTTTTTCAACTGTAAAGGTTTCTTTAATTTGTTCCAGGAACTCAGCGGTGCTTAATCCGTTCAGGTCCTTAACCACCCGGTTGTAATCGAGAATGCTTAACTGGTTGGATGGGAATAAAGTGGTCAGGAATATATCAGCCCCTTCCGGCGCCTTTTTGTCGAGCGCCTTGCGCACCTTAGCTGCGGAGGCAGCCCTGTGATGGCCATCGGCAATATAAGTAAATGGGACCTGCGCTTTAAATAATTCGGTAATAGAGCTAATGATACTGGTATCATTAATGATCCATATACTGTGTTGTATGCCGTCGGTGGCCAGCAGGTTGTAAACAGGGTTCTTTTCTTTTTTCCATTTGTCGATCACCTCGTCGATATCGGCTACATTTCTATAAGCTAAAAAAACATTGCCTGTCTGGGCGCCGGTAGTAGTAATATGGTTAATTCTATCCTGTTCTTTTTCGGGCCTGGTAAATTCATGTTTTTTGATTAGGTCTTTTTCATAATCATCCACGCTGCTACCGCAAACAAGCCCCGTTTGGCTTCGCCCGTTCATGATTAACTCGTAAATGTAATAGCAGGCCTTGCTTTCACGGAATAAAATTTTCCTGCTGATAAAAGCATCCAGGTTTTTTTTAGCCGTATCATAAACCTGCTGGGAGTGAATATCTATGTTTTCGGGCAGGTCTATTTCACTTTTGGTAATGTGTAAAAAACTATTTGGATTACCCTGGGCCTCAATCTTGGCTTCCCGGCTGCTAAGCACATCATAAGGACGTGATGCTACCTGTTTGGCATGCTGTGCTTCCGGGCGCAAGGCCTTAAAAGGGTGGATGGTGATCATTGTTTGTGATAGTTAGCTTGGGGCAAATATATTGCAATTGTTTTATGCGTGGGTTACTGCAAATTCTTTCATGGCATTTACGAGGGTTTCCACACTGGAGATAGGTAGTGCATTATATAAAGATGCCCTAAAGCCGCCTACCAGCCGGTGTCCTTTAATGCCTACGATATTTCTTACTTTTGTGAAGTCAAGAAACGCCTCCTCGAGTGAAGGATCGTTCATTACAAAGCACACATTCATTTTACTCCTGTCTTCCCTGGCTACCGTACCGGTGAACAGGGGGTTTTCATCTATCTCCTGGTAAAGTAGCGCAGCTTTTGCCTCATTTAATTTTTCAACAGCTACTATGCCGCCCAGTTGCTTTAACCAGCGCAGCGTCAGCATGCAAACAAATACCGCAAAAACCGGGGGCGTGTTCATCATGCTGCCATCTTTTATATGATTGCGGTAATCCATGATGGTGGGAATCGGCCGTTTGATTTTACCTAAAATATTCTTATTCACCACAACGAGGTTTACGCCCGCGGGGCCCATATTTTTTTGCGCGCCTGCATAGATCAGGCTAAAGGCATTAAAATCAATTACCCGGCTAAAAATATCGCTGCTCATATCACCTACGAGCGGAATGCTCGTTTGGGGTATCTTCTGCCACTGGCTCCCGTAAATGGTATTATTGGTGGTAATATGAAAATAGGCAGCATCGTTGGGTACCGCGAAGTCTTTGGGGATAACGGTATAATTGTTTTCTTTCCCGCAACATACAACTTCTACTTTGCCAAAAAGTTTGGCTTCTTTAATTGCCTTAATGCCCCATACTCCCGTATCTGCATACGCAGCAGTGTCTTTTTCACCCAGCAGGTTCATCGGTACCTGCATAAATTGCGTTGAGGCACCGCCATGTAAAAACAGCACCTCATGCTGGTCGTCCAGTTGCATCAGTTCCGTTACCAGCAACCTTGCTTCGTCCATAACTGCCTGGAAGGTAGGGGTGCGGTGACCGATCTCCAGAATAGATAAACCGCTGTTATTGTAGTTGATGACCGCTTCCCCGGCCTGGCGGAAAACTTCTTTTGGTAAAATAGAGGGGCCGGCATTAAAATTATGTACCACTGTGTGCTATGATTAATTTGAACTGATTTTTTCGAAATGCAAAAGTACCCAAATGAAATTTAATCTTTTTGTGAAATTATCACCCACGTGAATTTTGCGCAAAGATTCAAAGGAGTAAAGGAATGGCAAATAGGCGGCAGAAATTCAAAAAGGTAAAGCGTTCTAACGAGTACTATGATATTATTCCATGGTATAAACTCTATACGATTTAACCCCAGTGTAAAGAACAGGGGATCATCTGACCTTATTACCGGTTATTCAAAACACTTCTCATCATGAAAAAGAATTCGGGGTAAACGTACGAATGCTTTGCTTCCTTGCTCCTTTGCGGATTGCGTACAATTTTTATTCCTCTTCTTTCCCGATCATCCTTTCCGCATTTTTCCAGCCATCATTTAAGGCATCAAATTCTTTGGCATCCGCTTCGGAAAATTTATGATCAGATAATCCGCGCAGGTCTGGCTGACCCGCATTGATCCAGGCCGTATACCAAAAAGACGCAATGCTTGCGACCGACAGGCGCATTCTTCTTTCCACCATCCCGTCCAGCTTTTTGTCGTAAGCAATGGTAAACGCGGTTGAATACTGCCGGATAAGGTTACCATTACGGTTCTCAAAACTATATTTCTGATCCGGGGGAAATAAATTGCTAAGTTCCCGCTCAAAGATTAGCACAGAATCGGAGGCTTTGGCGCTTTCCAATATCCTCGCCCAAATATATTCACGGGGGTTGTCGATGTATTGGGCCTTACCAATAAAAAAATCAAAGTCTTTTTCTGCCAGTAATTCAGGGACCCGGCTTTCCCAAAAGCCGTGTATACCCTTCTGGTTGGTAAATTGGCCATTGTGATTGCTGTTAGCGTGCAGGGGTACATGCGAGTCTGCAATGTAATGGCCCAACTCGGCGCTATTTTTCAGGATGCTGCCAAAATTTTTTTCCTTGAAGGCGTCCGTTAGCCGGAACAGCATCGATTGTATATGCCAGGGCACGATACCATACAGCTTTAATGAATCTTCACCAAATTTTGCAACAGCATCTTTCCACTTACGTGGTAAACCCGTATAGGGATATTCGCCATAATGATCAATATCTATATAATGCCGGGGGCCTTCATCTTTTACTGCATAGCGCCTTTTATCCGGGTCCACCGCGTGTTCGCTGACAAAGGCGATATTAGGTTTATAGAATACCATCATCTCCGGTGGCAATAAAAAAACAGCGTAATAATTGATTCGCTGGTGCGCAAAAAATCCCCAGCAGAAGCAATCTGTTGCAAGCAGGCAGCAGCAGGTAAGCAATAGGCAACGCTTCATGTATTGATTGTTGATGTTTATTGTTCCGGGTCGTTTATTGTGGTTTGTTGGGAGTTGACGGTTATGGGTACCTCATCTTCCGGGAGTAACCTGGATATGACCGAAATCCAGTGTACCCGCCAGGTAAAATAACTCAAACGCTTAACTTGCTGCAATTAAAGATTACGCGGCCACGTGCGAATTGTCCAGTACATCCGTAACACCGCCGCTTACGGCAAATTTCATTGTTTGCGCGGCGCTTATATTTGTGATTGGCTTTATCCTTTCCCTGGGAATTATATAAACATTTCCCGCTACGGAATAAGCCATCGGAATATAAACGGCCACATAATCTGTAAGGCCGAATTCTTCCATATTATCCTGGGTGATAAAGCCGGCGCGCCATACATCATTGTCATCGACATTCGCCAGTACATTCTGTGTAAACTTCTTTTTTTCCCCAGCGAAAGCTTCAAAAAAGTCTTTTAAGGTAGAATAAATAAATTTTATGCCGGGCGTTTTTTCTAATAATTTATCAAAGGCATCGACCACTTTCCCGAATACATAATTAGAAGATACATAGCCTATAAAAAGGATTAGCAGGATCACCACTACAAATCCCAGCCCTGTTATGCGCTTGGTTTTTCCTTCAGCGTCCGTCATTAGCCTGGGCATTATCTCATTAAGCAGGTTGGGCAAAATGCCATCCACAAAAACAAAAAAAGTAGTAATTGCCCAAAAGGTGATCGCAATGGGCGCCAGTATGAGCAAGCCCTGTATAAAGAGTTGCAGTAATTTTTTATAACCCGATGTCTTTTTCATTATAAAGAGAATTTAATCCAAAGGTAAATGATTGGTATGCGAGCGTCCAATATGAAATAATTGTTACGAATGGTAAAATAACCTGATGGAAACTATCATTCCATTCAAAGTTTCCGTAGTTTTGTATCCGATTATGACAGATTCAGATACAGGATTAAGAATTAAGGAAAAGGCACGTGACCTTTTTATGCAATACGGGCTTCGCAGTGTAAGTATGGATGATATCGCCGGAAACCTGGGAATGAGTAAAAAAACAATTTACCAGTATTATGCCGACAAGGATGAACTGATCGTGGCAGTGATCACAAAGAACTTCAGCACAGCCGTTCCATTTTGTGAGCTCGACCGCACTTCCTCACAGAATGCGGTTCATGAAATTTTTTTGGCAATGGATATGGTGATAGAGTTGTTCAGCACCATGAACCCTTCCCTGATCTATGATATGCATAAATATCATCCGAAGGCTTTCCTGAAATTCCAGCAGCATAAAAATGATTTCCTCTATACAACAATTAAGGAAAACCTGAACGGGCATTAATGAAGGGCTTTACCGGGATGATATCAAACTGGATATCATGGCCAGGTACCGTGTGGAAAGCATGATGCTGCCTTTCAATCCCGATTTTCATACGAGGTTAAAATACAATCTCGCCCGGATCCAGGAAGAACTGATCATTCATTTCCTTTTCGGGCTGGCTTCGGTAAAAGGTTATAAACTAATAACGAAATATCAACAAGAGCGAATAAAAATAAGTAATGATGGAAAAAAGTAAAGTGGCTAAAATATATTTACTGGCGGCTGTATTAATGTGCGGCGGCCAGGCAATGGCGCAGCAGGATAATCCACCTGCTGTTAACCAGTTCACCGTGCAACAAACGGTGGATTATGGTATGAAAAATTCTGCCCAGGTGAAAAATGCGCTGATAGATGTGCTGATACAGGAACAAAGCAACAGGGACATCGCTTCCGCGGCTTATCCGCAGATATCGTCTTTCGGTAATATCACCAATTACCTTAATATTCCTACCAACCTCCTTCCCGGTGAACTGGCAGGCCAGCCGGCAGGCACATTCATACCCGTTCAGTTCGGAACAAAGTATAATGCCAACGGCGGCGTGTCACTTACCCAGATAATTTTTGACGGGCAGGTATTTGTTGGCCTCCAGGCCCGCAAGACAAGTATGGAGGCCCGGCGAAAGTATGCCGAAATCACACAGGAGGATATCAAGGCCAATATCATGAAAGTATATTACCAGCTGGTAGTAAGTAAAACACAAATAGACCTGCTGGATGCAAATATAGAGCGGCTGCTGAAGCTTGAACATGATACCAGGGAGATCTATAAAAACGGCTTTGCCGAGAAACTGGATGTAGACAAGCTAAGTGTGCAGATAGCTAACCTGCAAACCGAAAAGTTAAGAGCAAATAACAGTGTCAACAATGGATATAGCGGTTTAAAGGTATTGATCGGTATGCCCATGAAGGACAGCATTGTACTCACCGACTCTCTCGATGATAGCGGCATAAAGGATAATATCCTGGAAAGCGTGAATTATACCTACACCGACCGGAGAGATTTCCAGGCGCTACAATTAACTTCCAAATTAAACCAATATAATATTAAGCGATACCAGCTAAGTAATATACCCGCTTTGAGCCTCAATGCCAATTACAGCAAGCAGGCACAGCGTACGAATTTTAGTTTTTTTAAGGGGGGGGCCGGGTACGACTGGTTTACTACTTCTTATGTAGGACTTAATATTTCCATTCCCATTTTTAGAGGATTTAGTACGAGAGCGAAGATATCACAGGCCAGGCTGGAACTCCAGCAAACGCAGAACCAGGTGGAAAATCTGAAAGTAAGTATTGATAACGATGTGGCAGTGGCGAAAAATAATTTTGCCACTTCAACCGCCACCATGGATTTTCAAAAGAAGAATATGGAATTGGCCGAAGTAGTTTATGAGCAAACAAAGAAGAAGTATGAAGTAGGAACAGGCTCATCGACGGAGATTAATGCAGCTCAAACAGATTTGAAAGCGGCGCAGTCAAATTATATCAACGCACTCTATGATGCAATCATAGCCAGGGTAGACCTTTTAAAAGCAACAGGCAAACTTTAGTCACTTATAATTACAGATCATTAAAACTAACAACGTGTATAAATTATTTAACCATATAGCAATGAAACAATATTTAATAATCTTAGCCGGGGTTTTGATTTTATCTTCCTGCGGTAGCAGTAAAAAGGAAGGCAGTGCCGAGCTGAATGACAAAAAAGCCAACCTTCAAAAACTGAAGGGAGAGCGTACCAAATTAGACAATGACATTATCACCCTGGAAGGGGAAATCGGTAAAATAGACACGAGCGCCGGTGCTGCTCAAAAAACAAAACTGGTGGCAGTACAGAAGCTGGAGATGGCGGAATTCAGTCACTTTATTGAATTGCAGGGGCATATTGATGCTGAAAACGTCAGTTATATAACTCCCCGTGGCGGTCTCGGGTCAGGTAAAGGCCATTTATGTAAAACAAGGAGACCGCGTTAAAAAGCGGGGCCAACTACTGTTAAAACTGGATGATGCCGTTGTAAAACAAAATGTGGTTGCTGCAAGGCAGGGGCTGGAGAGCATCAAAACACAACTTTCCTATGCCAAAAATATTTTCCAGCGCCAGAAAAACCTCTGGGACCAGGGTATCGGCACCGAGGTACAACTGATCACTGCCAAGAACAATGTTGCTACGCTGGAAAACCAGTTGCAGGCCAGCGAAGAAAGTGTAAAGGCCATACAGGAGCAATCTAACCTTTCAATGGTTTACAGCGATGTAAGTGGAATAGCCGATGTGGTAACAGTTAAATTGGGTGAGGCATTTGGAGTTGCAGGGTCGGGGGTAATAAAAATAGTCAATAACAACAACCTTAAAGTGGTCGGTAATATCCCTGAAAACTACCTGGGTAAGGTGAATAAAGGAAGCGCCGTAATCGTACAACTACCTGATGTAAATAAGACATTTAATGTTAAAGTGAGTTTTGTAGGTGCTGCTATTGATCTCATCAACCGGGGTTTTGTGGTTGAAGCAAAATTACCCGCCGATCCCGCTGTGAGGCCCAACCAGATTGCGCTCATCAAGATCAGGGATTATAACGCAGGCAACACACTGGCCATTCCATTAAATACTTTGCAGAATGATGAAAAAGGAAAATTCGTGATGATAGCAAGTGCCGAAAACGGAAAGCTGGTGGCCCGTAAGCGTATGGTGAATATCGGCCTTTTGAGCGGAGACCAGATGGAAATAAAAACGGGACTGAAGGCAGGCGATACCATTATTACCGAAGGTTATTCCAGCCTGTATGAAGGGCAATTATTAACATTAAAATAGGCCGCTGCACCGGGGAAAGCAACTGCTGTTGACTCAACACCTTTTCCTTTTTTTGCCCCGCTACGCCGGAAATATAAAACATCATCTCCGCCACACCCCATCCGGGTTGACGCGCGAGGTAAAACAAATTGTATGAGTGTAATAGAAAATTTAAAAGAAAAAATTAAGGAATTTAAGCCCACGTCCTGGAGTATCTCAAACAAAACATCCATTTACCTGGTAATGTTGTTTGTATCCCTTGCAGGTATTTTTCAATTTGTAACGCTGCCAAAAGAACAGTTCCCGGATATTGTTATCCCAACCATTTATGTGCAGACAATTTACACCGGCAACTCTCCCAAGGATATAGAAAACCTGGTGACCAGGCCGATCGAAAAGCAGATCAAAGGCATTACCGGCGCCAAGATCATGAAGTTTACCAGCACCTCGCAGCAGGATTACTCAGCGATCATCGTGGAATTTGATACCGATGTAAAAACAGAAGTGGCGCTGCAAAAAGTTAAAGATGCGATGGACAAGGCAAGGCAGGACCTACCCACAGACCTGACACAGGAACCAACTGCGCTGGAAGTAAACCTGAGTGATGTGCCGATCATGTATGTGAACCTGAGCGGGGATTATGAACAGGCAAAACTTAAAAAATTTGCCGACGACCTGAAGGATAAATTGGAAGACCTTCCCCAGATAAACCGTATTGATATTGTAGGGGCACCGGAAAGGGAGTTCCAGATCAATGTAGATAACTACCGCATGCAAACCGCCGGTGTTACTTTTGATGATATTGCCAATGCAGTTGCCAGGGAAAATATGGACATCTCGGGCGGCTTGCTGGATGTGGGTTCTATGAAACGCAACCTGCAGCTGAAAGGCCAGTTTAAAACGTCTTACGATATTGAACAGGTACTGGTAAGGAACACAGCCGGCGCCCCCATCTATTTACGGGATATCGCTGTAATAAAAGATACCACCAAAGACGCGGAAAGTTTCGCGCGGCTGGACGGTAAAAATGTAGTTACCCTCAACATCATCAAGCGAAGCGGCGAGAACCTGATCGAGACCAGTGAGGGTGTTAAAAAAACGATCGAAGAAGGAAAGGGCGTTTTATACCCCGATAATTTGAAAGCGGTGATTACGGGTGATATGAGCATCAAAACAAAATCGTCTTTTACCGAGCTGGTAAACTCTATCGTGATCGGCTTTATCCTGGTATTGATCGTTTTGATGTTCTTCATGGGAGTTACAAACGCTTTCTTCGTGGCGTTGTCGGTACCGCTCAGCATGTTCGTGGCCTTTGTGTTTTTGCCGGGGGCAGACCTGATCATTGGCTCTCACGTTACGCTTAATTTTATCGTATTGTTCGCGTTGCTCTTCGGGTTAGGGATTATTGTGGATGATGCAATCGTGGTAATAGAAAATACCCACCGGATATTCATGGAAGGCAGGTTGTCGGTGAACGATTCCGCCAAAGCAGCGGCCGGCGAGGTTTTTATACCGGTATTGGCGGGTACTTTAACCACCCTCGCCCCTTTCTTCCCCCTGTTGTTCTGGCCTGGTATAATCGGGCGCTTCATGGTATACCTGCCTACCATGCTCATCTTTACACTTGCAGCTTCCCTGCTGGTGGCCTTTATAATGAACCCGGTTTTTGCGGTTGATTTTATGAATCATCCGGAGGGGGATAAAAGGAACCTAAATCAGCCATCTTTAAAAAGCCATACTTCTGGGTAATGATCGGCATTGGGATATTGCTGGATATCGCCGGGGTTACCTTTTTAGGGAACCTGCTGATCTTTTTTATGATACTGGTTTTACTTAACAGGTATTTTATCGAGGGTGCCATACATTATTTTCAGAACCGGGCCCTGCCCTTTATCATGGGACATTACGAAAGTTTATTGCGCTGGTCCCTGAAGGGATGGAGACCCGTTCATTTATTATTGGGGACCATCGCCCTGCTGATCTTTTCATTTATGGTATTCAGCATGGCCATCAGCAGCGGCAGGGTGGGCATAACATTTTTTCCAAAAGCCGATCCTAACCAGCTCTATGTTTACATCAAATTGCCCGTTGGTACCAGTGTTGAATATACTGATTCCATAACGCAGTTACTGGAAAAAAGGGTTACAAAGGTTTTGGGAGTAGATTATGCCTCGAATAAGCGCAACCCCGTTGTGGAAAGTGTGATCAGCAATGTGGCTATTGGCGCAAGTGATCCTTCTGCCGGTGACAGAAGCACGCGCAGTGAGTTGGGAAGGATCCAGGTATCTTTCGTTGAATTTGAAAAACGGCATGGCGTTTCTACCCGCCCTTACCTCGATTCGGTGCGTGCAGCCATGAGGGGCATACCGGGTGCTGAGATAAGCGTTGACCAGGAAGGTTCCGGCCCGCCTACGGATCCTCCTGTCAATA
>JBBJMD010000113.1:0-13273 GCA_037719925.1 Ferruginibacter sp. | reverse complement strand
CTGTTGTCCGAACACCGGTTCATAAGGGTACACCGTTCGTACATAGTGTCCGTTGATAAGATTTCGGGTTACAACGGCTTTTACGTACAGGTTCGATCCACCGATATTCCTATTGGCCGTTTGTATAAACAGGCCGTGATGGAAAGACTGCAGGCCACTTGATATAATTTAGGCTTATCCGAAAGCGGCTAACACGTGAAAGCACACGCTCGTTGCTCAGACTTAACTACCCAAAAAAGTGAAACAAAGTGGATGATGGGTTTGATTTAAAATGAAATAAATAACAAATGGCCATTAAAGGACGGTTTTTTATCAGGATTGAAATACTATAACGGACATTACTTTAATTGTTAAACAAAAGAGAGTTAAAGCATTTAAAACGTAAAATCTAACCCTATCGAACCCTGTATAACTAAATCATAATCAAGCAGCATTTTGCTACGAGCTTCAAATCTTCCATAAAAGAGTTCTAGATTTGTTCAATAGGGACCACCTCACCGGAAAGGCATGAAAATTCGTTGTTTTTCCGGTTTTTCATTTTTTCCAAATCCTTATCCAGCGTATATATCAGCGAACGGCTCCGTTCAAAAGAAGAGTTCGATATTAAAATCCGTCAAAAGTCAGTTTTACAGGGTATATGTAACTTATAATCACCGCTTTTGTCCAACTGTTCCTGCTTCATAAAAAAGTTTTGAGTGAACAAAGATTGCCCATTGCCTTTTGTAATAATTCATCAATACTCTTTTGAATTTATGCCGGGATACCTTGCTGTTAAATAGTATATTTTATTACACTATTGTCCGACTAAAATACAGATAAAAAAAATAAAAAGGGCAGCTCCTAAGAACCACCCTAATTAGTTAAGTTTGAGTTACCACACCTAAACTTCACTAATGAACGAAGATAAAAAGTTTGTCGGACAGCCGGTATTATCACAAATATTAGATTTGATACCTAGTTCTTTAATTCAAAAAGCAAACCGGAAGCATCAAGCTAACAGATACTATAAAAGATTACCGGTCCGTGTCCATCTGGTAAGCCTGTTGTATGGCGTATTTAGCTATTGCAATGGGCTTCGGGAACTGTGTGAAGGCATGCTGGCTTGTGAAGGTAAGTTGTCACACTTGGGATTAGATAAGGCTCCGGCGCGCAGTACTCTGTCAGATGCTAATAACAATAGAAGCTATCAGACCTTTGAAACAATTTATGAAGGATTACTGAAGCAGTACCATAGTTTTATCTCGGACAGCCGGTTGAAGGGTTTAAGTATCCGCAATTTAAAAATTATAGACAGCAGCACTATTCAGTTGTTTAGTGAAATACTCAGGGGTGTTGGTCGTAACCGGCTGGATGGAGCCAGAAAAAAAGGCGGTATAAAAGTACATGCCATGATGGATGCGTTCAGTGGGGTGACAGAATTTGTAAGGATGACCGAAGCAAGAGAGCATGACCGCAAGTTTCTGTATCACCTGAAGTTAGCGGCAAACAGTTGGCTGGTATTTGATAAAGCCTACACGGTATATGATCAGTTTGCCAAATGGACGGATCAAAAGATATGGTTTGTAACCCGAATGAAGGACAATGCTGATTTTCATGTCACCAAAGTGCTGGTAGATAAAACAAAGAGGAAAGCAGCCAAAGGTGTGTTGAAGGAACAATATATAACCGTAGCAGTAAAGCAGGGTGGACTGGTAAGTCAACGCTTAAAACTTAGGCGTATCACTTTCAAAACTGATGACGGGAAAGCATATGTATTTATTACCAATAATTTTACCCTACCGGCATCACAGGTGGCAACCATCTATAAAAACCGATGGATGATAGAACTATTATTCAAGCAGATAAAGCAGAACTTTCCGTTGCGCTATTTTTGGGGTGAAAGTTCCAATGCCATCAAAATGCAGGTATACTGCGTCCTTATCGCGCAGCTGCTGATGGTAATATTGCGCAAAAAAGCAGCTACTAAGAAATCCTTTGCCAATATGATTACGGTTGTACGGTTGCATCTTATGAGCTACGTGGAGTTGCTGGAATTTATAAAGGATACTTATAAAGCATGGCGAAAAACGCATAATGCATCCTTTGCTTTTGAAACATAAAAAACACGGGGGTACTACCCTCAATAATGAAACAGAGAACTTTTAAGCTGTAATCTTTGACTGCAAAGCCTTACAGCATTTTTAAACCCGATTTTAGTCGGACAACAATGATTTTATTATAAAACTTTGATCACAGATCTCTTCTAAAAATATGTTGATAGCCTCCTTTATTTTCTATAAATTGGGTTTGATCTGCTACAGAAATTTCTATGAGATACATCGCGGCTATATTATTTTGCTGTGTTTATTTATTTTCATCTGCCAAAAGCCTGGAAAAGGCTATTGTTGTAAATAAGAGCAATGCAACTGTCTGGTTGGAAAAGCAAACAATTACAGGACGTACCAGGGGCTTTTTTACCGACCAGTTGATCGTGATTTGCAATAAAATTTCCTTTAAGGTGTTTGTGAAAAAGAATCATTTTTTTTCATTTGTGGTTACCCTGCAAAAAGGCGAAAATAAAATTCATTTGAAAACCGTCACGGGTAAAATACTGACTTCAGACACGCTTAAGCTTTCACTGGGCTTCAACCCGGAGCCGGTGATCAAGCCCTATGCGATCAATGAGGGAGAACGATTGGCGCTTCATATGCAGATCATAAGAAATCCATCGAATGAACGATTGAATTTTCTGTGGTACGATGATCCCCGCAATCCTTTCCCCTGCAATGTCAAAAACAGGAATGATTCTGTAGCATTTATTAAACTTCCTCCCCCCAACGGTACGTATTATTTTAATTTGCAGGTAAGCACATCTACAGGTAGGGTAAGATTCCAGACATTCGTAACAAGGGACACGTTGGGGATTCATATTTTTAATATAGACACCGGGCATGCGGCATGGATAGATGATGCAATTATTTATGAAATCACTCCTTCTGTTTTTGTTAAAAACGGAAGCTATGACGACATTGCAACTAAGCTTGAAGAAATATCACAACTGGGCATTAATACTATTTGGTTACAGCCGGTATTCAGTTCATTTTATAAAGGCCAGGGCTATGATGTAACAGATTATTTTTCCCTGAGAAAAGATCTTGGAACCGAGGCCCAGCTTAAATCACTTATCATCAAAGCGAAACAATTACATTTAAAAGTTCTTTTTGATTTCGTGCCAAACCATACTTCGATTCATCATCCTTATGCGCAGGATTGTATTAAGTACGGTACTAAATCTCATTATTATAAATTTTATCAGCATCAAAGTGACACCACGGCTTACTCATCATTTTATAAAAAAAATGCGCAGGGTTTTATTACTTATTTTTGGGAAGACCTGGTTAACCTCGACTATAATAATGAAGAAGTACAGCAATGGATCACAGAAGCCTGCAAGTATTGGGTAAGGAAGTTTGATATTGACGGCTACAGGTTTGATGCTGTATGGGCGGTTAATGCGAGAAATCCCTCGTTTTCAAAAAAACTGACGACTGCATTAAAGTGCATTAAGCCCGACCTGCTATTGCTTGCAGAAGATAAAGGGTCTGTAGCAGATACATATGGAGCAGGCTTTGATGCAGCTTATGACTGGACGTCTGACCGTTCATGGATTTCACACTGGTCGTGGCAGTACGAATATGCCCCACGCAAAAACTTAACCCTGTTTGCTTATCCTGATGTAAGTAAAAGACCAGGGCTCCTTACCCAGGCGTTATTTGACAACGGCCACGTCTCTAATTTACGATTGCGTTTTATTGAGAACAATGACCTCCCGGGATTCATAAGAGATCACAATTTGATTTGTACTAGAATGGCTGCTGCATTATTATTTTCACTCCCTGGTATTCCAATGATCTACAATGGCCAGGAAATAGGGTCTAAGCGCGATCTCTACTCAGATGAACCTATTTTTGAAACGATGAAATCTATTCATTCGTTAGACAGCATTCAACTCTTTGGGTTCTATAAAAAACTGATACGTGTAAGAAAAAAATATCCGGCTTTATGCGGTACTAATATGAATAGCCTGTCTGTTTATCCTGCAGGAAAAATGGTGGCCTTCCGGCGATGGAAAAATGAGGAGGATATCATAGTTGTTCTTAACATGGATAGTGTTGCCGCCGAAGCAACCATTGATATAAGAAATATTTTGACCAGGCACCCGCAGAATGGCGTGCCTGGTTTTGAAGATCTGCTTACTGATACTGTTTTTGAAACGGATGATCCTTCAAAAATTAAAATTCCAATGAGTGGTTATGGCATCCGTTGGTTGTTGGTAAATAATCCACGGAGGGTTGAGGTGGGAAAATAGAAAGTATTTTCAAATAGTGCAGCCATTACTGAATAAAAACGGTAAACATAACATAAGAATAAATCTTCCGGTAAACAAAGAACCGGCAGCCGGTATAATGGAGGCAGGCCTGCATCTTTAAGTGGTTTTTAAAAGGATTTGTTGCATTTGGAAAATTACCAGGCTTTAGCAGCGTTTCAGGGTTACTTTAAACGAAAGTAGCCAGGTATTTTGCCCAAACCACTCATGATAAATGTGTTTTCGGACAGGCGTAACCGGTAGCCGTTGTCATTGCTATCCTAATGCAGGGAATTGGAAAGGCACACGTGATCACCCGTTAACATTGTGCAATTTGATTTTGGGCTCAGTTGTTTTTTCTTTCGGCGAATGAATAGTAAAATAAAAAGTACTTCCTTTCTTAGGGATGGACACTACCCAGATTCTTCCATGATGCAATTCTACGATCTTCTTGCAGTGTGACAAGCCGATACCTGAGCCCTGGTATTCTTTTTGGGAGTGCAGGCGCTGAAAAATCGCAAATATTTTTTCAAAATGCTTTTCCTCAATTCCGATCCCGTTATCCTTAAATGCAAATTCCCAATAGTCTCCATGCTCCTGAGCTGTGATAGTGATTTCCGGCGCGATCTCTTTTTCCCTGAACTTAATGGCGTTTGTAATAAGGTTTTGAAATAGTTGTTTTAACTCAATTGCATAACCATTGATAGTTGGCAGCCGGTCATGGTGAATCCTGGCACCCGCTTCACTTATTGCCATACCAAGATCAGCAAGCACATTATGCAGCACTTTATCACAATCCACCCTTTCCAGTTCTTTCTTGTTCCCTATTCTTGAAAAATCAAGCAGGTTCTTTATCAGCCCTTTCATCCTTTCAGTAGCTTCGAGAATAAAATTGAAATACTTGTCTCCTTTTTCGTCAAGCTTTCCCTGGTATTGCTGCTGCAGCAATTCCATAAAAGCCGAGGTGGTGCGCAATGGCTCCTGCAGATCGTGAGATGCTATATAAGCAAATTGCTCCATTTCTTTATTTTTTCTTTCCAGGTCTTCATTAACCCGTTCTACTTCTCTACGGGCCCTTTGCTCTTCATTCGTTGATTTTATCAGTTGTTGTGTTTGTTGACGTACCCTTTGCTCAAGTTTTCTTTTTTGAACTTTAATGGTTTTTACACGGGATATGTAAATGACGAAAGCCGCGCCGATAATCCCAATCAATACCACCGCTTTAAACCACCAGGTTAGCCAGAATGGGGGAATGATGTTAAGCTCCATGGTTGTGATGTTCGGAGACCATGCCCCTTCATTATCCATGCCTCTTACTTTAAAAATGTATTTTCCCGGGTCGAGGTTGGTATAGGTGGCAGTGCGTTTTGTTCCTATGTAATTCCATTCCTTGTCAAAGTTTTCCAGCATATAAGCATATTGCTTTTTTTCTGCCGCAGTATAATTAAGGGAAGCAAATTCAAATGTTATAACTGAAGATTTATATGGAAGCGTGATTGATTTGGTGTAAGCAATATCGATGCTGAGCGGGGAAGGATCATCCTTGTCGACGGCTAAAGGAACGTCCTTATTAAATACCTTGAAGTTCGTAATAAGCAGTGGCGGGTCAAAAATATTTTGTTTTATATCGTCCGGAAAAAACTCGTTGAATCCATTAATTCCGCCGAAGTACATTGCTCCCGACCTGCTTCTGCAATTAGACTGTTTGTACTCGTTCAATTGTAATTTATCCTTAATGCCGATATTGTTGAAGACCCTGGTGGCGGGGTTAAACCTTGTAAGATCGCGGTTCGTGCTGATCCAAAGGTTACCGCTTGAATCCTCCAGTATTCCGAGTATGCCGTCATCCGGTAAACCGTTGCCCATGGTATAAACAGAAAATAGATTTGTTTTTCCGTTTAAACAGTTAAGGCCGCCGTCCGTACCAATCCAAAGGTTTCCACTTTTATCTTCATGAAAGCAGTTGATAGAGTTATTACTGATACTATTTTTATTATCATCGTGTTTAAATTGGGTTATCTTGTTTGTTTTCTTATTAAGTCGATTCAACCCGATACCATCAGTGCCTATCCAAATAAATCCGTGAGTATCGAAAAGGCAGGTAATTTTATTACTGGAAAGATTATTTTTTTTATGGGTAAATCGCGTAAAGCTGTTCTTAACATGGTCGTACCGGCACAGTCCGTCTCCACTAACCGCAACCCAGATATTTTTTTCCTTATCTGCTAGAATCTGCCACACGGTATTGCCGATCAAACTAAAGGAATCTGCAGGATCATTTTTAAATTGCTTAAAAGTATTTTTGCTTTTGTTAAATACGGTAATTCCGTTGTCGGTTCCAATCCATAAATTTTCATATCTGTCTTCCGCAATGCTGAGTATGTTATTTGCAGCAAGGCTACCGTTTACGTCAGTACTATTGTATCTATACTGGGTAAAAATGCCTGTTGGCCTGTCCAGCAGGTTAAGCCCTTCTCCATCCGTCCCAATCCATAAATTTTCTTTTGAATCTTCATATATACATAAAACATAATTGCTGCTTAAACTGTTAACATATGAACTATGCTTAATGTGGTTAAATTTAATCGCGTCTTTTTTTACCAGGTTGATACCCGCATTGAAAGTCCCTATCCACATATCTCCCTGCGCATTTTTTTTAATTACCTGGATAGAATTGTTACTAAGGCTGGTTTTATCCATTTCGTCATTCAGGTATGTTTGAAATTTTTCTAACGCGGGCTCAAAAATATTTAATCCGCCGCTCTCTGTTGCGATCCACAGGTTTCCGTCGTCGTCTTCCGATATCGAATAGACCACATCATTGCTTAAGCTATTATGATTATTTTTGTCATGATCATAAACACTAAAAGTTTTGCTTTGCCTGTTAAACAGGTTCATGCCTCCGCCGTTGGTTCCTATCCAAAGATTATGTTTGCTGTCTTCAAAAAGACTTAAGATCATATCGTTAGTTAGTGAACCCGGCTCATTATTGTGTTGGAAACGCGTAAAGTTTTTTTTCTTCCTGTTAAACAAATTCAGGCCATTAGCCGCCGTTCCTATCCACATGTTGTGCTCACTATCTTCAACAATGGCTGTTGTTTCATTATTACTCAGGCTATGCTTGTCATTCGCATTGCTTTTGTAGTGAGTAAATACATTTTTTGCGGGATCGAAAACGTCTAAGCTTCCATCGCTTGTGCTTATCCATAAAAGTCCAAAACTATCTTCGGTAAGGCTAACAATGTAATTACTTGAAATGCTGTTGGGGTCATTTTTGTCATGCATAAAACGGGTAAACAAATTCTTTTTGCTGTCAAACCTGTTCAATCCATCGCGCGTGCCTATCCATAACGCACCGCTTGAATCCTCCGCCATGCAGGAGATGAAATTGCTGCTGATGCTATTGATCTTTGTGGAAACATTTTTAAACAAAGTAAAATTATAGCCATCATATTTGTTCAGCCCCCCTGAAGTACCGAACCACATGAATCCTTTTTTATCCTGTAAAATGCACAATACATCGCTCTGCGCAAGACCGTCGTAAGTAGTAAGATGATCAAACTTTAAATTTTGCTTTTGGGAAGTAGCAAAGCGTGGAAAGAGAAGCTGAGCCACTAAAAGAATACAATATAAATAAACCCGCATAAAAAAAACAATTACTTTAATTATAAGCCTATGCCGATTAGAAATATTCTTTGTTGATTATTAGCTATATGGCATCCCTTATTTTTATGCCGGTCAACCTGCTGTAATGTTGCACGGTTTACCGCACTAAGAATCTCAATGCCCTACAATGGCTTTATAAAGGCGCTATTAATCTTTGAGGAAGTGTAGCGATTTTAGCTACATAAAGCCAGGGACCGTTTTTCTTTCATCAAACCGATCAAACTTCTTGAATTTCAGCAATACCAGGTTGATCGATACTGTCCATCGTTGGTACTACCAGCTCAAGAGGAGGTTACTGCAAACCTACATCATAAAAAATGCCTGGTTATAGAATAATAACTTGTGTGTTTGTAGTAAGTATTCGACACTACAGGCCGCTGCTTTATATTTGCGTTAGAGGATTTTAAGTAATTACCATACGGATAACTTCCAGGCGGGTTCCGTATACAGTAGCGGGTACCTGGGATTATACCTTTTTCTGCTCAGGAAAACCAGTGATTTTATAAGGTTATTTGTAACGAAGAATATTTTCAAATGCCTTTAATTTAGATAGTAAATTACAGACCCAATTCCTACAAACAAGTGTGTAATTTCAACTGGCGCCTTTTTACTAATCATCAATGCACCATCAGCTACGCCCCAGATATCTGCCGGTTAACCCAATAAATGAATAACAATATTATTCAATCAAAGTCCTTAATAAAATCCTTTAACTGCAAAATAATCCATCAATGGTGCGGTGCCTTGATCAGTTTCCGGAGACTATTAACCCCATCCGCTCTTAATGGAAGTTGCCCCATATTTTAACGCACAGGCAGAGGTATGCCATGTAAAAAAATATATCAATATCCTCAGCAAAGCAACTTCATACGGGCAATATTTCTTCCAATATTGAAAAGCTTCTAAAAGAGGTGGATCATTCTTATATTGCCGAAGACGATGTATTAAATGGAATAGAAAAAGTTATGGAAGAATGTAATCCGATTTACTTGTAATGGTGCCCCATAAATACGGTTTTTTGGAAGGCATCCGCCATAAAAGCAAAACACTCAAAATGCCCGGAGAACCCATATCCCCCTTTTAACTTTACCTAAACCTGAATTAAGTATCCAAGGATAAGCTTACCGTCAAATACTCAAAAACTCTCTTTTGTAATCCGTTGGCTTTTTTAACATAATATATTTGAATTGTTTGTTGAAGTTGGAAGGGGTATTGAACCCGCATTCATAACAGATTTCCTCTATCGGATTATTTGTTTCGGTCAATAATTTGCACGCATGTTTTATTCTTATTTCAGAAACAAATTTTGAAAAAGATTTATTGTTCTTCATCGTAAAATACCGGCTGAAAGAAGTTGGAGTCATATGTAATAATTCAGCAAGGTCATCCAGCAGAATTTTCTGCCGGAAGTTTTTTAAAACATAATCATAAACGATATTAAGCCGGTCCGTTTCACTTTTGTTGAAAGTATCTTTGTAGCCTTTAGAAGAAATGTAATGGTATTCCTTCGTCCCGGCAAGTAATTCAAGGATCTGAAGAAAAAGGATCACACTTTTGATGCCCTGCAACTCTATTAGCTGATGCATCATATTTACCACCAATGTTTTCTTTTGTCCATAAAACTCAAGGCCACGCATGGATCCTGCAAACAGCTTTTTCAGCATAGCCATTTCCTCTTTATCCATAATATGATCGCCTAAAAAATTCTCACCGAAATAAATGACAATGCCCTCCGTACTTAATAAATTTTTTCTGTCGAAATAAACTTCATCACTCCGCCATAAATGTGGTAAATGAGGCCCGGTAAAAACAAGTTCACCCGGTCGGAAACTTTTAATACTATCGCCGATAAACCGCGTGCCGGTGCCCTCAAGCACCACAAAAAGCTGGAATTCTGAATGCGCGTGCCACACCGGGTCAAAATGTTTTTCGTTTAAACGCCGGATAGCAAATATCTGCGAAAAGGGTATCTCCGATTTATGTAAAGCTGTTTTCAAAGTCTATATTATCGTTATTTTTAATAAATATTCTCAAATTATGAAAAGATACAGTTAAAAGTAGATATATTTTGAAAAGTACAAAAGAGAAAAAATGTAGAGATTCGTATCTCCTTTTTAACGATTCAATTGTTTGCCATGCGTCAGAAAAAAATCTGGTCCCTTTGCTTCGCTGTTTTTTTTTCTTGTCTTTCTCTTACAGCGACCAGCCAGTCAACAAATGCTGAATCACCCCGCAGGCTTGAACTCTTGTTTCTTGGCCATAATAGCAAACATCATAATTCGGTGACGCTTGCAGATATTTTTACAAAGGAATATTTCAAAAGTGGTATTAATATTACCTATACTTCCAACCCCGATGATCTTAATGATGAAAATCTTGCCAATTACGACGGCCTCCTTCTGTACGCTAATTACGACAGCATTACAAAAGGCCAGGAAAAGGCACTGTTAAACTATGTTCGTTCCGGCAAAGGCTTTATCCCATTGCACTGCGCATCCTGGTGTTTCCGCAATTCGGCTGAAGTGGTGGAGATGATCGGCGGACAGTTTAAAAGCCACCGGTACGATTCATTTCCCGCCGTAATCATCCAGCCTGACCATCCTGTTATGAAAAATGTTCCGGCCTTTTCTACAACAGACGAAACCTATGTTCACGACAAACTCAGTAAAAATATTCAGGTGCTTTCCGAAAGAGTGGAAGGCGGACAGCATGAACCATATACATGGGTTAGAACATATGGGGACGGCAGAGTTTTTTACACAGCATACGGCCATGATGAAACCACCTTTACTAACCCGGGATTTTTAACATTGGTAAAAAATGGGATACTTTGGGCTGTTGGCGATAAAGCAAGTGCAAACCTGGGGGCATACCAACTGGCGGATCCTACATATTTTGACGGCCCGGTGCCTAATTATGAAAAAAAGAACCCGCCCCCAAAAGTACAGGAATCACTTACGCCCCAGCAATCGATGTCCCTAATGCAGGTCCCTCCCGGGTTTGAGTTAAAATTGTTTGCGAGTGAACCTGATATCATCAACCCCATTTATATGAACTGGGATGAAAAAGGCAGGTTATGGGTCATAGAGACAGTGGATTATCCAAATGAAATCAAGGAAGGCGATGAGGGCGATGACCGGATTAAAATTTTAGAGGATACCGATGGTGACGGGAAAGCAGATAAGGTAACCCTCTTTGCAGATAAATTGAATATCCCTACCAGTTTTACCTTTATCAACGGTGGCATTATTGTTAGCCAGGCACCTACCTTCCTGTTTTTAAAAGATACCACTGGTGACGACAAAGCAGATGTCCGGCAGAAATTGCTGCCGGGATGGGGAAAGAGGGATACACATGCCCAGGCTTCCAACCTGCGCTATGGCCTGGATAATATGTTATGGGGAGTAGTAGGGTATTCTGGGTTTAATGGAAAGGTCGGTAAAGATTCCGTTCGTTTCGGCCAGGGCGTTTACCGCTTTACAGCGGATGGAAAAAAACTGGAGTACCTGTCTTCCACGAGCAATAATACCTGGGGCCTTGGCTTTTCAGAAGATTTTGATGTATTTATTTCCACGGCAAATAATACGCACAGCGGGTTTTTTGGGATACCTAAAAAATATTTTGACAAGGTTCATATCAATGAAAGCGGGGTTGACAAAATTGACTCGCATTATGAAATGCATGTGGCCACTAAAAACCTTCGCCAGGTAGATGTACATGGCGGATTTACCGCTGCAGCCGGTCATAGTATTTATACGGCGCGCAACTTTCCAAAAGAATACTGGAACCGTATTGCTTTTGTTACGGAGCCTACGGGACGGCTGATTCACCGCAACATTTTAAAACCCGATGGCGCAGGTTTTAAAGAAGATGAGGATGGTTGGAATATGTTTAACAGTGCAGATGAATGGGCAGCGCCCATACAGGCAGAAGTTGGCCCGGATGGTGCCCTCTGGATAACAGACTGGTATGATTTTATCATCCAGCACAACCCTACACCCAGCATTGCCTCTTCCGGTTTGGCGGCAAAAAACGGTACAGGAAACGCCTACATCAACCCGCTGAGGGATCATGAAAGAGGGAGGATCTACCGGTTATCGTATAAAAATAATGATACGAACAATAAAATTATATTAGACAAAAACAATCTTAATGGCCTGGTCAATGCTCTTGGCAACAACAATATGTTCTGGCGCACAACGGCCCAGCGCTTACTGGTAGAAAAAAAGGACAAATCGGTTCTGCCTGCACTATATCAAATTTTGCAAGATGAAAAACTGGATGAAACGGGTATCAATCCATCCGCACTGCACGCCTTGTGGACGATCCATGGGTTAAATGCATTAAACGGTTCCAATAAAGAGGCGCTTACCGTTGCCCTGAAAGCTTTGTCTCATCCCGCGGCCGGCGTCAGGAGGGCGGCAATCCAGGTATTGCCAAAAACACCTACAACGGTTCTTGCGATGAAAAAAGCAAAGATCTTTGAGGATAAGGACCTGAGAGTAAGGCTGGCGGCAATTTTAGCCCTAACCGATATGGTGCCTTCGCAGGTAACCGGCGACATATTGGTAAGTATGGCAGAAAAGGAAGAGAATGTATCGGATAAATGGCTTAAGCAGGCCTTAAATATTGCAGGTAAAATAAATAAGCGCTATTTCAACCTGGCATTTAGAAAAAAAGGTTTAAGTATCAACCCATCGCTTCTACAGGCCAGCGTTGCACAACGTATCATATTTGGTTCAAGGCTGAGTTCTATACCGTTGAGAAGAAGCCAGCAAGAGGGGTCGGCTCCGGAAATCTCCCAAAAAGAAATTCTTATTTCAGGAAATATAGAAACCGGGCAAAGCTCAGGCAACCCGGCTGCAGTTTCCATACCATCATATACAGGTTTGATTGCCGCGCAGGGCAACATGCAAACAGGTTATGGCATATACCTCCTGGATAACAAACTTTATTTCCGCGTTAATCAGAAAGGGAAATCTTACCTGGTTTCCAGCACGAAAGAACTGCCTAAAAAATTCAGCTTCAGGGCTGGTTTACAAAAAGATGGCACAATGCGGTTATTGATAGATTCGGCAGAAGTGGGTTCTATAAAAGCCCCCGGATTATTCACAACTGAACCGGCAATTCCTTTAAGGGTTGGAATGGATACGCTGAAAGGCAAAAATCGTATCATGGATTATCCTGATTCCTTTTTTCGATTGAGAGCTGTTCTTGGCAATGCTTTACTGGAAACGCTGGAGACAGGAAATCCCTCTTCTG
>JBBJMD010000311.1:0-3245 GCA_037719925.1 Ferruginibacter sp. | reverse complement strand
ACCGCACCGCTGATGATGTCAAATGCGTCAGGAGTAATTTTTATATTAACATCCTTATCTCTCAATTGCTTTAAGATTCTTGTGAGAAGCTGCCGTTCATTTTTTTCGACAGTAATAATAACTTCTTCTATATTATTCTGAGCGATGATAGCATCAATATCTTGCAGGTCGTCATATTTTTTTACACTCCCAGGTAATGAACCGGAATTTCCGTTGATGTTCAAAAAACTATTGATACTGTAACCGGTAATTTCTTTTGTATTAATAAAAGTATTGTAGAACAGGCTGGCCATTTTTCCGGAGCCGATGAGCAGGATATTAAAAAAAACAGTTTTCTTTTTTAATTGCCGCAGGCTAATTTGTATGTAAAGCAGCCGCAGAAAGACGGTTATCAGGAACACTGGTACCAGCAGGCTGTAAAATTCCTCATAATAGTATTGATTATTCTCCTGCGGGTTTTTAAGTATGAAGATGAATAGCAGTACAAGGCAGCCGATGCTGCAAACGATCAATGCTCTTAAAATTTCTGTTATCCTTGATTTGTAATAAACGGTTTCATAAGCACCACTCAAAAAATGCAGGCTTACCCATCCAATGGTATACAAAAGTCCGCCGATGTAAAATCCGGCCGGTATGGGGAAAGTGTCATTATAAATAACGGTGCGTAAAAAATAAAACATCAGCCAGGTAAGGATAGCACTGCATATATCGCCGATAATATACCACCTTATGTTGATGCGGGGTTGGTTCAAAACGTGGTTCTCAGGTATTAGTTTGTTATTGAATATGCTCAATTATATGGCTTGTTCGTTGCCAATTTTGTCCAATATCTGGTGGGCCACATCCATAGCCCGGTAGCCATCCAGTACAGTAACCGGTGTTTCTGTCTGATGAATGATTGCATGCGCGAATGCCTGGAGCTCCATTTTTATTGCGTTTCCTTCTTCTATCAGTGGATTAGCGATGGCGATCGTTTTTTTGCCGTTGTTAGTTTCAATGTCAAATGTAAAAACGTTCTTATCGTCCGGTGAGCTCAGTTTGATGATCTCTGTTTTCTTAGCCAAAAAATCGATGCCGATATAAGCGTCTTTTTGAAACAAGCGCATTTTGCGCATCTTTTTCATGGAAATACGGCTGCTGGTAAGATTCGCTACGCAGCCATTGTCAAATTCAATGCGCACATTCGCGATATCAGGTGTATCACTCATTACTGCAACACCATTTGCAGAAATATATTTAACGTTACTTTTTACCAGGCTAAGGATGATATCAATATCATGGATCATGAGGTCGAGTATGACGCTTACGTCGGTGCCTCGCGGGTTAAATTGCGCCAGCCTATGTACTTCAATAAACATTGGATTAAGCTTATAATGCCCAAGCGCTAGAAAGGCCGGGTTAAATCTTTCCACATGTCCCACCTGGATCTTAATATTGGCCTCCCTGGCAAGTTTTACCAACTCCTTTGCCTCTTCCATTGTGTTTGCCAATGGCTTTTCAATAAAAACATGCTTACCCTTTGTAATGGCGGTTTTACTTAATTCAAAATGAGTGGTAGTGGGGGCTACAATATCTGCAACATCGCAGGCATCCATTAATTTTTCAACGGTTTCGAACCGGGTGAGCTGGTATTTTTCAGTTACGGCCCGGGCATTATCTTCATTAGGATCAAAAAAACCGGTGATTTCCACCCCTTCAATTTCTTTCCAGTTGTTTAAATGAAATTTCCCTAAGTGACCAACACCAAAAACACCAACTTTTAGCATAGCAATTATTTGTTCCTCAAAGATAAGCCCAATGCCACAAGGGTGAGCTACGGTACAAACAATTTATTAGTAAAACCATTTGTTAGTAAAAATATTATCCGCGGGGATAAGGAGTATTTATATTTTATGCAATTATGAATGAAGGAAAAGGGAAGTGCTTTTTATTATGGAAGGAAATAAAACCTGCATATCCATTAACAAAGAAAGCTTTCAAAAAGTGGCCTGCTAAATTTCTTTAACTACTTTAATATTTGGTTTATGGATTCGGTTCCCCGGCAGTTTGGGGATAACTGAAAGGTATCGTTTCAGGAGCGGCAGGCGCCTCATCCCAAAAACCCATCTTACCAAACTTGTTAATGCGGTGTTCGCAACGTTCTCCGGCATCCATCTGTTTTAGCTCTGCGATTACCGGCAGCAGGAATTTCTTTAGTATTGCGGCAGCTTCATCATAGTCCCAGTGTGCGCCCCCGTATGGTTCAGGGATTACCCCGTCTACCAATTCAAACTTAAGCATATCATCCCCTGTTAGCCTCAGTTGTTCCGCAGCTGTTTCTTTGTTATCCCAATTGCGCCACAGAATGCTGCTGCAACTTTCGGGTGAAATTACAGTGTACCAGGTATTTTCCATCATATATACACGGTCGCCTGCACCTATTCCTAATGCGCCGCCGCTTGCTCCTTCGCCAATGATCACACAAATAACGGGGACCTTTAAACGAAGCATTTCATAAATATTACGGGCTATTGCCTCACCCTGTCCTCTTTCTTCTGCTTCTAAGCCGGGATATGCGCCCGGGGTATCAATCAGGGTGATAATAGGCTTATTGAATTTTTCTGCCAGTTTCATAAGCCTGATCGCTTTCCGGTAGCCTTCAGGATTTGCCATTCCGAAATTTCTTATTTGCCTCATTTTTGTATTCACCCCTTTCTGTTGTCCGATGATCATTACAGTCTGGCCATCCATGTCGGCAAACCCCCCTACCATTGCTTTATCATCTTTAAAGTTTCTGTCACCGTGCAATTCAATAAAATTAGTGCACATTTTATTGATATATTTCAGGGTATAAGGTCTATCCGGGTGCCTGCTTAACTGTACTTTTTGCCAGGGGGTAAGGTGTTGGGTAAGATCTTTTTTTGTTTCCACAATTCGTTGCTCAATGGATGCAATTGAGGCGCTCATGTCCGTCTTACTTTTTTCCTGCGCAGCTTTTAGGAGATCCACCTGGTCGTAAAGGTCTTTAACAGGTTTTTCAAAATCAAGGAACTGTCGGTTTTTTAATTCGGGCATATTGTTAATTTACAGTAAGTAATTAATAAGTGAATGTAAGGACTGTGATTGTAAAATTAAGCGGAAAGAGATTTTAATAAAACTTTTGGTTGAAAAAATTTAAAACACTTATCTTTGCCATCCCGAAAAAACAGCTAAGGATCGGTAGTTCAGTTGGTTAGAATGCTGCCCTGTCACGGCAGAGGTCGCGG
>JBBJMD010000112.1:0-13361 GCA_037719925.1 Ferruginibacter sp. | reverse complement strand
TGTACCACTGGAGTCCCTGTGCAGTACGTTACTGCTTACCCAGGCAAACTGCGATTCATTGATCCGTTGCTGCAGGTCTTTTTCGGGGATATCAAATTCGTGATTGCCAAACGTTACCATGTTGATACCCGCTTTATTTAACATGTCTACCATATGACGCCCATATACTTTTTGCCCTTCTACCTTAGTAGTACCAATCACAGAAGGGCTTAGAAAATCACCCGCCACCACGGCAAATGTCTGGTATCGCGCTTTATGTAGCTTTATCAATGTAGCTACCCTTGCCATACCACCAACTGTACCCTGGTTTATGGCGGCAATCTCATATACATCATTTAATTGCAGGAGGCAAATGGTGTCAGAAGGTGTTTGGGCCAGGCTGGGAAGCTGAATAAATAAAGTGATCGCAATGGTCCAGGTAGGGTTTCTCATTGTAAGAATATAATAATATTAAATTATATGTGTTTTAGCATCTTCACAATTACAACAACTGGTAGTATGCAGTTGATGGCACCTGGTCTCCTCCTGTAAGGCATGGCCACCATCGCGGATTTCAGGCCACTTCAAGCAGGAGATTGGGGATGGTACTAACCGTTTACTTCAAATTATTAAAGCTGTCCATCTTTTTCGTATTTTTCCAAATTCATTATTTCTACTTTTCTGAATTCAATCGGATGGCTCTCGCTTTGAAGGGATATATACCCGGATGACAATAACTGCCCGTCTTTTTTCACCGCAGGATCGTATCCATCCACTACCCCGCCGCCGATTTGCAGCTTTGAATACATTAACACGGTGTCTCCATTCACAATATGTTTTATCATCGAATCTCCCAGTACCATGATCTCCGCTCTTACCCATTGCTCACCCCGAAATGTTTTAGAATTGGAATTGATACAATGATCAGTGATTAGTTTTCCTTTCATTTCAATATGGGTTCCGGGAGTGCATACATTGCAGGTAGACCTTCACCTGTTGAGTCGCCACCCAGTAACTGCACTTCAATTGAAATAGGAAAATTCTGGTCTTTAAGCATAGACGCAGGTGGCTGGCAATGTCCATAACGCCGCTATTCTTATAAGCCCAGCCCGCCTGTAGCCTGCTTCCCAACGAACCGGTATTCAACAGCAAAAATATATTTTGAAAATGGTTCAGCATATGGCCAAATTTGTCGCTGAAGGAATCGTAGGCGTATAGCTGACTTTCATCACTCCGTTTTCCACGCGGAAAGTATTGCCAAAATTATCATTTAATTCATACCCACGGATTTTAACCATCCAGCCGTCAAGATTTTTTCCATTAAAGAGTTGCTCCCATTTTGTTTTATGCTGCGCCGCGACTGAAAAGCTAAATACACAAAAAGCTAATACCGATAAATTTTTCATCAATTAAAGATAATGCTATTTCCATTTCATCCCGGTTGTGGTAAATGGCGGAATGTAATTAAATGGATGCTTTGCAAATGCTCCGTTTTTCCTCAAAGTATTGCGTTGTTTCTGTCTTTTTCATCCTTTCCAGGTCTGACGTACATCTTGCAATGCTCGTGTTCTCCTGGCCTTGATATTTTTTTAGGTTATTATGGAGATAAACAAAAGCGAAGGGAGATTACTAATATACAATGCGGTATTCCTTTTTATCAAAACCCGGTACCAGTTCTAAAAACCTAGCGAAATATTATAAGTGTATATTTTTCTCTACAAGTTCGGCTTACACGAAGGTTTAATGTTGTAACCCACGCCGGCGGAGTAAGATTGTTTCATCATTTAATAATATAGATAATAGAGATATAAACATAATTAAAAGGAAGAACCGGTATACAGTCAACCGAACTGGCAAGAATATTGAAATAATAATTGTCATATTATTCACATTTAAAATAAATTTTTATGAATCCGGAACACAAAGAAGGTAAATTAACCAAGGCAATTGAAAAGCAAACAGCTAAAATCCCATCTGACATATTCTTATGGGCAGCTCTCGGATCTATGGCTGTATCGCTTGCGCTTCAGCTCTCCCAGGCTAAGCACCGAAGCCTTTTTATCGGGCAATGGGCACCATCATTTTTATTATTGGGAATTTACAACAAGCTGGTAAAACTGGAAGGTCACGATCAGTCAGACGAGGGATAACTAGAATATTTTTTGTTACTTTTTGCTGGACAGTAGGGTACTATCTGGCAGGTGTATTTGCGCCTGCCAGTTTTTTATGAGATTAAAAGGAGCCTCATTATTCCTAAAACTAATACGACCCCGGGTCATAAAAAATCGTTACCCGATTTATCCCCTTCTGTGTACCTTTAATTGTATTTATGTATTGCATGATGAAAAAGTACTTTTTATACATATCGCTTTTACTTTTTTTTAGTTCACCTGCCGGAGCTCAGGATATGGCCAGCAAAGCCAACGCCTTTATAAAACTGCTCAGTAATGCACAACGGAACAAGACACTTTATCCTTTTGATACCAGTGAACGCTACCGGTTCAACTATGTGCCCCTGGACGACCGGAAAGGGATTTCTATAAACGAGCTGAACACACCTCAGCGGGCAGCCCTAGTGGAATTTTTAAAAACATGCCTTAGTGAAGCAACGGTTAAGAAAGTAAATGATATAATGCAATTGGATAATATTTTAAAAGAACTTGAACACCGCGGGGCAGATGATCATTACCGCGATGCAGGCAGGTACTTTGTTACCATATTTGGAATACCAGCCATCCGTACAATCTGGGGCTGGCGTTTTGAAGGGCATCATGTGGCTTTTCATTTTTCAGCTAATAATCAAAAACTGGTGGCGGGCACTCCCGGGTTCCTGGGTGCTAACCCCGCCATAGTATTATCTGGCCCGCAAAAAGGCACGGAAATATTAAAGGAAGAAACAAATAATGCATTCGCATTGCTGCATACCCTCTCTGCCGGAGATTAAAGAAAGCAAATTGATAAGGTTGCACCCGGTGAAATTATTACCCGGGCCGACCGCCGGGCCATCATCGACCAACCCGCGGGCATCCCTTATAATGAACTCGCCCCGGCTGCCCGGCAACTATTGCTGCAACTTATTAAACTATACATCAACCGGTACACCACTTTATTTGCTGAAAATATGTTGAAGGAAATACAAACCGCAGGACTAGATAAATTATGGTTTGCCTGGGCCGGGGATACAGCGCATACCATGGGGAAAGCTTACTATTACCGCATCCAGGGCCCTACGATTATTATAGAATATGATAATTCACAAAATAATGCCAACCACATACACACCGTAATACGGGATCTTAACAATGATTTTGGCGGGGATATGCTTTTAGAACATTATAAAAAGAATCATTAATGCAGCTTGCCTAAGAATTAAAGGAGGTTGCTCATAGTCCTTTGCACGTGAAACGATTGCAGCCGATCATTTTACATATAAATCTTATTGATTCATTTATGGGACAAAACCATTGACCTGCTCTTAACGGCCTGCAGGGCAAAATCATAAATTAAATAGGCTGGTATGCATTTGGCTAACCCGTTATTTATATGCAGGCTTGTAGTGCTTTTTATTGCGTCATCCAGCGAATCCGTCACTACATTCTTAATTTCTATTTCATCATTTAAATGGCCAAACACCATTCCTATCAATTTTCCTTCAGACTCACTGTTGGGTATTGAAAAAATCGGGCTACCGCTATTGCCTCCGTACGAAAAGCCATCTACTAAAAATATATCGGCATTGTCTGATGTCCATGAAATGATACCTTTTCTAAAAAGGGGATTGGTTCGCTGGTCCCTTCCTAAACTTGTTCCGTAAAACCCATTCTGTGTTCCTATCCCGGAAGGAAACCCTACAAATGTTATTTCCTGCCCTGCATACATTTCATTTTTTTCGCTGATATATGATTTAGGTAAGGTTTTCAAATTACTTAAGGATACAACGTTGTTTTCGTTATTGACCATTGTGTTGGGGAGGTCGCAAAAAATCGCAACCAGATCTAAATTAGCATGAGGGTAGCTATTAATGCCTGGTTTTATCGGTATGTCGAACAACAGGTTATTGCCATCAAAGCCGATGGTTTGAATACCGCTGTTTGAAGCAAATGAAATAGTAGTCTGCTTATTTTTTAAAAATTCTCTTCTTAATGAATCAGTAGCGGGGATTGCGGCAATAAGCGTATCGTGGTGCGTTACATGCTCGCAGGTGACCAGGATAGTTTCATCTGAACCATTATCATTATTGCATAAAAGGAATGCGGTACCATGAGCTATTAAACGTCCATTGGTTTTTTTATACAGTAAAATGGCAGCGTTTGATGTGGTCTTATAAAAATCTTTAATTTGAGCTGAACAAATTATAGATACGGGGGTAAAAAGGAGGAGCAGTACAATCCTGGTTTTCATTCAATTAATTTGCTG
This sequence comes from Ferruginibacter sp., assembly GCA_037719925.1. Lineage (GTDB taxonomy): Bacteria > Bacteroidota > Bacteroidia > Chitinophagales > Chitinophagaceae > Ferruginibacter. The sequence goes on along the minus strand of JBBJMD010000112.1, from coordinate 8,966 downwards.
ATCAATGGGTTAAACTGGTATACCTTCTATTTCAAGGCATTTCCCGGGTAGAAAAATTGGAATATTAAAGCAAATTAAGAACGTCATAAAAAGATTAATATTGTGAATTGTCAACACCAGTGAAATTAATTGCCTTACAGTTTATAGCGTGTTAGGATAGTGCTCAAATAGTTTGTTGATTACTAAAAAATATACCCCAATAAGAGTTTCTCTTTTTTAATAATTTTAAGTCAAAGTCATCTTCATGTATAAGGCAACCAAGCGGAAGGTTCATATCCTGCTTCACCCGGAATTAGGCATTACTAAATGGGATAAGTTCCTCAACGGGTTTATCATCGTGCTGATCATCCTTAATGTAGCGGCTGTAATACTGGAAACAGTACCCGGCATTTTTGAGCCTCATGAGCAATTTTTCAGGATATTCGACCTTGCCTCGGTAGTAATTTTCAGCATCGAATATGTGCTCCGTGTCTGGAGTTCAAATGATGATCCCCGCTATGCCAAACGTTTTCAGGGCCGTTTGAAGTATATGTTATCTGCCGGGGCCCTGATTGACCTCCTGGCGATTTTACCTTTTTATATTCATGTGTTCATGGGGTTTGATCTACGCGTCCTGCGGATTCTTCGCCTCTTGCGGTTCCTGCGCCTGTTGAGGCTTACAGCCTATATGAAATCGGCGAAAATGGTAAGGAATGTTTTCCAAACGAGGGCAAATGATCTGAAGCTTAGCCTGGTAATGATCGTGTTCCTTATTATCATTGCAGCATGCCTGGTATACTTTGCGGAGCATACTTCGCAGCCAGCAGTATTTTCGAGCATACCTGCTACTATCTGGTGGGCAGTAATAACCGTAACCTCTGTTGGTTATGGCGATATGGTTCCGGTTACGGTTACCGGCAAAATCATAACCAGCGTAATATCACTTACCGGCCTGGCTTTTTTCGCATTGCCGGCCGGCATTATTACAGCCGGTTTCCTGGAACAAATGAGAAAGCATAAAAATAAAAATCCCCGTTGCCCGCATTGCGGAAAAGCAGTTGAGCCCGGCGGGCAAACAGAAATTTGATAATACTGTCCGGCCCTACTTTAACTGGTAAGCGACAACTGTATGGGCATTAAAAGTAGGCACGAAAACTGTCCGGGTGGCGGCATCATAACCGATATCGGCCGTATTTTTTTTTCTCCATATGCGTATCCAGCAGAGTTTCAACTTTGCCGGAGGAAGTAACATAAAAAATGTAGCCGCCCCAGGAGGTTAATATAAAATCGCCGTTACCAACGGGTTCGATGCCGTCAATCCCTTCAGGCAAGTTGGCTATATCGGTTAGCTGTTTTTTCGCATCTGCTTTTATAAATGACTTTCCTTTACCAATGAACAGGTCGTCGCCTATACTTTTTAAGCCGTTTAATCCCGTCATACCGGATAAGAAAAGTTGAGGTTGATCTTTTTCAATGCTCCAGATTTTCCCGGTCCGTGAGTCAGAAACATAGACTATTCCTTTATCGCTTATGGTTATATCATTAAGCCCGGTGGCGCTGTCGATCGTTATTTTCTTTTCAACCTTTCCGGCACTGATGTCAATCACCACCACACTGTTTAAATCAGCCACGTAAAGCCTGCTTCCCTGCATGCCCATTCCCTTTGGTGCATTCAAACCAGTGATCCATACCGCATCATAGTCCTTGCCGTTGGCTCCAAGTTTGGCAATACCACCTTTACTATCGGCATCCCAGCTTCCCCCATCAATCAGTGAAACAAATAAAGTGGTATTGTTTGGAGTAAATAAAACGGATTCGGGAACAGCAACGATAGTATCTGTTTCCCATATTTTTTCCAGTGAATGCTGCTGGGCCGTTAAAGTAAATAGTGACAAAGCAAAAGCAAATGTTAAACTGTATCTCATGATTTTTTTAAGGATGATTATATTTGCAAAGATAATACGCATGATTCGATTTTTAAATTCACAAGGTTCAATAAGAAATGGATGAACCTTTTACCGGCCTCAATTGTATTGAGCCGATACATATTGACAAGGAGCAGACCTGCATTGTATGGTGCGTACTCATAATCAGGCACGCAACAAATTTATATATGGTTTATTCAAATAAAATAAACACCTTTTAATATGAAATCTATGTGGGTCGTATTTGCTTTGTCAGCAGCTTTTACAGCAGCAGTAGTTGTCATCATTTCCAAAGCTGGAATGAAAGATATGGATTCCAGCCTGGCCTTTGCAATGCAGGCCGTATTAATTTTGATCGTTTCGTGGAGCGTAGTATTTTTCCAGGGTAAACAGGCGGAGATATTAAAACTCGAACCCCGCACCTGGGTATTCCTTGGTATTGCGGGGGTCCTGACAACCGTATCGTCTTTATTGTCATTCAGGGCCTTGAAAATTGGCGATGCATCGGCCGTTTCCCCGGTAGAACGTCTGTCGCTGATATTTGCCATTATTCTGGCTGCGGTATTTCTTAAAGAACGCGTGACCTGGCAGGTGATTGCCGGAGCGGCGCTGATGGTAGCCGGTGCAATTATAATCGCTTTGACTAAAAAAGCCTGAGCAGGCGGTATAGGTTTAACTCTTTAAGGATTACAACATCCTGCAAGAGCCTGCTCTCTTTAATCTATGGAGCGTTAAACTGTAAAGACGGATATTCCCGTGCGATCCACATAATTTGCCCGGTGACAAGAGCCATAATCAATTGCCTTTTTAGTGGGTAAACACCGAAGCGAGCAAACTGAGCGCAACGGATAGAAAACTGCCTGCGGGATTAGTTACCGGTTTTGCTGGCCCATTTATCAAAAGATAAACCATAAACTGCTTTTGAAACCTGCAGGTAAAGCACTATCATTTTCTTTAATCATTCTTTGGAGATTTTACTACCTTGTCATACAAAATCCTTCACTAAATATTTGATCAATGAGCAACATCTATCTTGACCGCCGTAAATTCATTATTGAGCTTCGGCTACAATGGCCCTTGCAGCATTGGAGGCCCATGGTATGCAAATCCCCGGTGCTACGCCGCGCCGGGTAGCGTTGATTGGCACCGGCTGGTATGGCAAAAGTGACCTGTTCAGGCTATGCAGCGCCCAGTGGAAGTGGTGGCATTATGATGCTGACAGAAACTGTTCGAACAGGCGGCCGCAATGGTGCGGCAGCGGCAGCCAGGCAAAAAACGGCCTGGATTATATAATGACTACCGTAAATTATTATCCGAAACCAAACCCGAGATAGTATTGATTGGTACACCTGATCACTGGCATGCCCTGCAAACCATTGACGCCCTAAAAGCAGGTGCACATGTGTATGTTCAAAAGCCCATCAGCGTAGACGTGATCGAAGGTGAAGCAATGGTGGCAGCAGCACGCAAATATAACAGGGTAGTGCAGGTGGGCACCCAGCGTAAAAGCACACCTCATTTAATTAATGCCAAAAAGAATATAGTGGATGCCGGTCTGCTCGGTAAGGTGTCGCACGTGGAGATGTGCTGTTATTATCATATGCGCAATAACGGCAACCCCGCTGTAATGCCGGTGCCCGATTTTTTTGATTACGAAATGTGGACAGGGCCCGCCCCGCTTCGGCCCTTTGATGGCCTGCCACACGTAAGGTGGTGGCGTACCTTTATGGAGTATGGCAATGGCATCATGGGCGATATGTGTGTGCATATGTTTGACACCGTGCGTTGGATGCTGAAACTCAATTGGCCAAAACGGATCAGTTCAACAGGAGGTATCTATGTAGACAAAGCAGGCAAAAGCAATATTGCAGACACGCAATCAGCCGTGTTCGAATATGAAGGACTCAATTGTGTATGGCAGCACCGGAGCTGGGGTACGCCGGCCGATCCCGAATATCCATGGGCATTTAAACTATATGGAGAAAAAGGTACGTTATCTGCCAGTACCATGCAATATGATTTTACACCGCAAGAGAAAGGACAAAAGATCCATAAGGATGTGGTATATGAAAAAGAAAAATACCCTGAAGATCTGAAAGAACCCGCAATCGAACTAAACGCAGCTCCGGCAACACGTTTACACATGCTCAATTTTTTAGATGCTATTGAAAAAAATACAAGACCCATTGCTGACATAGAAGAGGGGCATATATCTACGGCCAGCTGTATTATTGCCAACTTGTCGATGCAACTGGGCAGGCCGTTAAGCTACGATCCGTTGAAGCGGGAAATAACCGGCGACCCCGAAGCAACAGGCCTGTTACAAAGGGCATATCGGCAACCATGGGAGCATCCCGACCCACGTAATGTGTAAGATATTATTTATTTTACGAGGCGAACATTAACCACGTTGAATTAATCCATGGCTACATTGCAGGATCGTTTGAAATAGTTCATATGCTTATACAACGGGTAAATAGTTGTAATTTCCAATAGGTAGAGGCTATTTTATTTTGTAGAAATTAATCGGCAATTTAAACACATGCTCCCAGGAAAAATATGTATTTAGTTGAAGTGCTGGCTGGCACGTTTTTTCCCTTACAGTTAGAAATAAAACTATTCATATGGCAACACAAACTACACAGTCCGGTATACCCGGCGATCAAACATTAAGTCCTTTGAATGAAGAGGATGACCTGCAGGAAGGCAGTGATGAAAACGGCGAGAATAATATCAGCCGCTCAGAAATCGACCTGCTGGATAATGCAGGAACTAATGAACCCGGTGATGATGATCAACTACTGAATGATTCACTGCTGGACGATACGGATGAAGATGGAGACAAACTGAATGAAGATGATGATCTTGGCGGGGATGACCTTGATGTACCAGGCAGTGAAGCCGATGACGAGGATGAATTGATTGGTGAAGAAGACGAAGAAAATAACAGTTATAGTATCAGTGACCAGGATGATGACGACGATGATCCGGTGATTTAATCAGAGGATATGTTTTAGATACTTGGCAAAAGTTACCTTGATTATATCAGGCTTTTTTAGAGGCAGAAAGTATGTTCAATGTAAGCCTGTAAAAAGGCCTGGTATCATTTTCAAAGGCTCCTCTCATGTGCAGTCATGTCTGCCTTACCTACATTTTTATAGTTACATGAACCTCCGTCTTCCTGTTTACAGTATTTTCCCGCTCCTATTCCCTGAAAGTCATATTTTCTATACCCTTAAGGCCGCTACCAGGAAATTCCATCCCGGAATTTTTTCGAGCCCTTCGTTTACTTAAATTTAAAGCACCTGGTGATATTAATTTCTGCTGGGTTAAAATACGTGTTAAAATAATCGGGTCAAAGAATTTACATTGGTATAAATTATTTAATTTCATAGCAAACCTTACATCAATATGAAAACTTTGTCTGAAACCTGGTTTGCAGAAGGCTATATAGATTTTGAACTAAAGAAATATACACTGCTTGCTTACTTGCAGGAGATCAACAGCGGTTTCAGGGAAAATAAACTCTATCCTCCGTTGGCAGATATAATTTTTCATTACAATAATATGGTTTCGTTCAGGGACAATAAAAAGCTGTTGCAGGACCAGTTTCCCAAACGGTTAACCGGCATTCAGCTTGAAAAGCTTACGCTGCTTTATGAACAGGTTATTGAAGATGATGAGCTGATGAAAGAACTGGAAGATATCATACATTATGCAACCGGGAAAATGCAACAAACCATCAGCAACGGCGCGGAAATTTACGAATTTGTAGAAACAAAAATTCTTATTGCCCCAGTGGGTATTGTGCCATTGGATAATTCTGAAGGCTATTTCTTTTTGAACAATGGTAATGAAAAAGATACACTCGTCTACCAGTACCGGCTTACTATTTTTGAAAAACAGGATGAAAGATACCGCGGTATCAAAACAGATTTTGTTGACAGCTGGTATCGAAGTGTCACTTCTACCTATGAGCATATAAAAATGGACCTGATCCGAAAAAAAGCTGACCTCCCAAATCCGGCGGTTTATGCAATTGAAACATCGTTGAGATTCCCGGTAGAGGAAACATTATTACCCGTTGCGAAAAGGTATCTGGTAAAATTTATCTCACAGGCTGCTTAATAAATACCGGAAGATCTATAAAACAAAAAACACATACTCCTTACGGGGATTATGTGTTTTTTCTTTCTGCATTTCACTATGGATCTTTGAAAATCCATTTAGTTTTCTGCTTTCTGATTCTATTTCAAATGTAATAAGACTTTTTAAAAAATACAAGTACTGGACGTGGTTTTTTTTGTTTTCAAAAAAAAATTATTTTTTTGAAAACATTTTTATACATGGCAGCCTTTTGTAAACAGGGTTTCACGATTGTTACCGGGGACTGCCCTTTTTAGTGTTAGAATTGTCAGCTATCCGTAAACATGGTATTCGTACCTGAAGTAAAATATTTCTACCATGGCACGTTTTTTTTACCATAATTTAGACAAATAAATACAATTTTATGCAAGAACAAGACAACACTCCGGAGCCCGTAAAGCCTAACCTGAAACACGACAATATGGATTATGCTGCATCAACAGATGGCGACGATATCCTGGACCTTGATACAGAGTCGGCACAGGAAATTGAAGAGGAACAAATAACAGCAGAGGAACTGGTATTGCTCGAGGAAGACGATGTAGATAGCAGGGCAGCCGCGCTTAACAGCGCCGAAACAGACAGCCAGGCTGATGAAGATAATTTCCTGACTGAAAAGGATACTGATGAGACACCGGAGGATCATTCCACCGAAGATGAAGCTGATGAGCAGGAACCTACTTGATAGGCTCAAAGGATAATTAGTAATACGGCGGGATAAATTCAATAATACCAAAGTGGTTTATTGTCCAGTAACATATGTTCTATGGCAGTAATCACATCCCCGGGATTTGTTTTTTGTGAATCTTTATTTCCGTTTCGGTATCAGTACTGCAGAATGAATCCGTATATAAATTCAACAGTTTCCCCGGCAAGCAAGGGATTTTCTCTTTCCTTATCAGTTATAAAAAAATAATAGGTACCTTTTTTTAAAAATGTATTCACAGATAAGCTATAGGGCCTCCCATTATGTTCCAGTCGTAAACTGCCTTGCAGAATCATACAGATGTTTTGCTTGTAAATAAAAAGTGATTCCCAGATTTAAAAAGGTAAGTGGTATTTCTTATCGGAAGAGGAGATGTAAGCTAAATGCGGATATTACGGTATCGATTGTAAATATACATCGTATTTCTACTAAAACCGTTTTTACTTAAAATAATTACTTTACAAGTTTATCATTGGTCTTCTCGGGCATTCGATAAAACCATGTTTTTAAAGCTAAAGTGACGGAGCGTATATTTTCCCGGTAGACCCCCCAGATTCCGGTGACAGTGTGTAGATTTTATCGGGGCAAAGCCCTTCTTCATCCCGGTGGGAAACATATAGTATTGCTGTGTTTGTTTCTGAAGCTATCTTATTGATCAGGTGCGTAAATAGGGCCGCTTCTTCATCATCCAGGCCGGAAGTCGGTTCATCCAGGATCAATAACGGTGGGTGTTTCACCATCGCCCTTGCGATAAGGACCATTCGTTGGTTAGCCGGCGGAATTGTCCGAAAGGGTTGCATCCTGTACTTATCCATTTTGATCACTGACAACCATTCCCGCGCCAGCGATACCTGCCTGTCAGTAGGCGTAATATATAAGCCGACAGAATCATAAAAACCTGAAATGATCATTTGTTCTATGGAATCCTGCCTGTCAAAGTGAAGTGTCATGGTTGGTGTGAAGTACCCGATCTTCTCTTTTAATTGCCAGACTGTTTCCCCTGTGCCCTTCCGTTGACCGAAAATTAAAAGGTCCTGCCCGTATCCTTTGCTGCTGTTGCCTGTTATCAAAGAGAGCAGCGTCGTTTTTCCTGAACCGTTCGGCCCGGTCAAATGCCAAAATTCCCCTGCATTAATTTCCCAGTAAATATTTTGTAAAACGGGCCTGCCGTTATATTTAACGGAAACACCGTTCATTTTAACCAGTGGACCATCCGGCAATTCATACCGGGCAAGCGGGGTGGGAATACTGCCCTCAAATGTATTATTAGCCATTGAATACGGTTGTTCCAGGAACAGTTCACGTGGCTTACAACTGATTAAACGCCTTCCTTCAATTGAATAAACAGTGTGAATAAAAGGTAATAGGTCGGATTTCCTGTTAAATACCTGCAGGAACAGGATAGTCGCCGACAGTGCGGAAAGCTTAATTAAAATTGACTGCCTTGTTTCTTTATCAAGGCTTTCAAAAACATTGTCAATAATTATATAACCAGGCTTTTTTTCTATAATGTAAGCCAGCAATGCATTTCTTTGCTCGCCGCTTGATGATGACGATAGGGAATTCTTATTGATCGTAGCGATCTCAAAATGGTCGTGCCGGAACTCTTCATCAATAAAATGCTGCAGGGTAGAATTCGAAAATATTTCGCCATTCAGTTCGTTAAGCAGCGGAATAGAAAATAATTTACCCGCATTTATTTGGGAGATCAACCAATCCTTTTCACCTTCATGCGTGATATAAAATGCTGTATGCTGGAATTCTTTCATTTGTAATGGAACTTGCGAAACCCCGTTTGTCCTCCAGGACAGCAGGAAGAACTAAAAATAACGTATTTAAGGCGGTTCTATTTGCAGCACATCAATAAAGACGGTGTATATCCGGCATCAATAATCAGAAGGAATAAACATCCCGGGTCCGGGTAAAATATTTCAAAGAAAATATAAGCGAGTCATTTTATTGTAAACCTCGGAGAGTTGGAGTCGCGGGTTTATTAGCCCAGTCAGTTTCAAACCAGCGGTTGTAATTCAAAAAATTTATTTGATATAATTTTCATCGGTAATGATAATCGTAACAGGTAAGTTTAGGAATTACAGTTACCAAGCAAATAATAAATAATTATAAAAATAATGATAGTACTAAAACAGCCGCCCCCTAATTTCTTTGCTCCATATCCCGCGATCAAACCTCTAAATAATTTATTCATGGTA
>JBBJMD010000310.1:0-3277 GCA_037719925.1 Ferruginibacter sp. | reverse complement strand
ACAGATGAGCAAAAAATCGCACTGGCAGGAACCAAAAACCTGTATGAATTAACCTTTAGTAACAAGGGCGGGCTGGTTATGCCAATTATAATTGAATGGACCTATAAAGATGGCTCAAAAGAAGTAGAGAGAATTCCCGTACAGGTATGGCGAAAGAACGAAAACAGGGTTACAAAGACATTTTTAAAAGAAAAAGAGGTAACTTCTATTTTGTTGGATCCGCTCAGGGAAAGTGCAGATATAAATGAAGCAAATAATACCTGGCCTGCATTTGAGGCACCTGGAAAGTTTCAATTATTTAAAGCGGCAACGGGAACCAGGCGTGGCGGTGCAACTGGTAATGTTAATCCTATGCAGAAAGAAATTAAAAATAAATAAGCCTACATTTTATTAAAGCCGCTGCCGGGGCTGCCTTAATTTAAAGGATATTTGCTGTTGAAGATTTTGGTTTATTAACCGCCAAAAGCATGTTCTTATTTGATCCTAAATAAGGGTAACCTTATCCTGTCCGGGAAATTTTTTCGAATTTTTTCAAAATCCTGTAGCCACGCCGCGGGAGTAATTTTTATTCCGCAAATTATGAATGTAATTCCTGCAGAAGGCGTTTAGGAATGAAGAATAACGAAGGAATTAACCACTTATTGCAAGCCTGGTTTACCCTGCCTTTCCATTTTAGGGAATGAAAAATAACGAAGGAATTAAGCCACTTATTACAAGCCTGTTTGACCGTGCCTTTCCATTTTCTTGCGCTTCTTTTTACTGTATTTTTTTTCGTATTCCAATATTTCCCTGGTCTTTACTTTTTCTTTAGGCGCATCCTCTACGGTTTTCGTAACGACGGCAGTCGATTTTGCCCCTCCTCATCTTTCAGTAGCGTCACCGGTCATACCTTTCAAATTTAGTTAACCTTCCTCCTTCATAATATTTCCACTCACCGTGCCGGACGCTATATTGCTCGGCTTTCATAATCTTGTAACTGAGAATTTCATTGCTCCCGGTACCATAAACGGGGATGGTGTCATAAGGGGCATCAGGATTGTAACCGCGCCATTCTTCCTGTCGCTGCAAATCGCCTAAAAAATTAAAATATTCCTGAACTCCATCCTTTCCCCCTGAGCGATAATTTTCCATGGCCAGGATATCCCCGGTACTGTTGTACCTGCGCCAGACACCAGATTTTTTATCATCCTTGTAAATCCCTTCTTCATCATAGCCCGGCTCACCACGTATTTCTCCCACAGTGATTACCCACCTTCCCTGTTTCAGGCCTTTACTATCAATAACATTGATGGTATCTCCTTTAGGTGATAATTTGTAATCTTTATATTGGGCCGAAGCATTCATTACACCTAAAACAAGAATCGCAATTAGAACACTTAACCGGCGAACGATCAGAAAATGATTGATCATATTAAAGTTTTTGAATTAAACACCCTGCAAATTTACCTTTTATTTTACAACGGATAAGACAGGCAGCATATTTTAACAATAGCTGGTTAAAGGCTAAATATTGTCTTAAACGATTACCTGTTTAAATGGATTCCGTCGCGGCTAAATATTATGACGTGGAGTGGTTTTTAATAAAAGAAAGAATATGGTACCTCATTATAAATCTTTAATATCGGAAGTGGAAGTGAGTTCAGAAAGACACAGGAAGTACGTCAGGAAAAAAGAAGGGTGGATATAAAGAAAAACTCCTCAAGGCATGAGGGAAAATATTAGCGCCATTAAAAAATAACGGGGTAAAATATAAATTGCCAGATGTTTTAATACGAATAACTTGCGGTACTATTTAATGGATAGCTGTAGTACGCTTAATAAAAATTACATATGGCAATAAAGATCGGCGGGCCCGCACCGGATTTTACGTTATACGATAGCGAAAAAAACAAGGTCAGCCTCAGTGACTTCAAAGGGAAAAATGTGGTTATATTATTTTTTCCGCTTGCGTTTACGCGCGTATGTACGACCGAACTATGCAGCATCAGGGATAATATGGCTGATTATAATAAAAGCCATGCGCAGATCCTGGGCATATCTGTAGATTCCTTGTATGTACTTAAACAATTCAAACAGGAGCAAAACCTAAATTTCCCGTTGTTAAGCGATTTTAATAAAGAAGCCTCTAAAGCATTTGACGTTTTGGATAATTCATTTCCTCCTTTTGACATGCATGGGGTAAGCAAAAGGGCGGCATTTGTGTTGGATAAGGATGGCATTATTCAATACATAGAAATATGCGGTTCGGCTTCCGAATTACCTGATCTGGATAAGGTACAAAAGGTTTTGACTAAGCTTGAACAAGGGTTTTAAGGGTCAATTTGGCAATATGTTAACTTTATTAGCGCGGCACATAAAAGTATCATTCCGGCGTTAACTAATTAATGAACGATCTTTCCAAGAATTCATTACTTTTACAAAACTGAAAATAATAGTTACTATATTAATTTTTCTATTTGGAATAACTTTTACATCTTTTGCTCAAAATAAACCAGGTATCCCTTTGGATGCCACAGCAAAAATCCTTAAGTTTTTTCCAAATCCAGCCTCATCGAACATAAATTTCGAGTTAATGCGGGGGTATGATAAATCCTATACGCTCCAGCTTTTCAATTTCATGGGCAAAAAAGTATATGAGTTAACTCCCTCAAACCAACGTATCAATCTCTCACTGAATGGATTTTATCGTGGCGTTTACATTTTTCAGTTACGCGACAAATTTGGTAAAATTGTAGAATCAGGTCGCTTCCAGGTAGTTAAATAGCCTGTTTCACAACACCTGTACAATCAAAAACTTTAGATAATGCGTATTTTCCTGGTTCCTGATGATCGGGTGGTCGGCAGACTGAGCGTTGAAAAGCACCTGGCGGATTTTTCGTTTCGCGTCTTTGGCAGCCATCGCGATAATGTCAAGGAATAACCCGGGTTTCACAAGGTTGGTACAACTGGACGTCACTAAAAAACCACCTGGTTTTACTAATTTGATTCCCCGCAAATTGATTTCCTTATATCCCGCCACTGCTTTATCAATACTGCTCCGGCTTTTTGTAAAGGAAGGGGGGTCAAGCATAACTACATCCCATTGCCTGCCTTCTTTTGCCCATTCCCGCAACACATCAAAAGCGTTTACACATTCAAACCGGCAAATGGTATCTACCCCATTGAGTGCGGCGTTCTTATTACACATGTCAATTGCTGACTGAGAAATATCAAGTCCCAAAAAAGACTTAGCCCCATACATTGCGGCACTTATCTCAAAAGAACCAGTATAGCAGAA
>JBBJMD010000111.1:0-13456 GCA_037719925.1 Ferruginibacter sp. | reverse complement strand
TTCAAACGATAAAACGAAGATTTTTTAATTATCTCGGACAATAGTGGTTTAAAATTAACAAAGGGCCGATAAGATGGATTGGATCACCATTTTAGCGGCTTTTTCTTTTCCGGTTTTTTATCGATATTAATTTCGCTTTACGCTGGAAAGGCTTCACTTAAAAGTCCCCGCTTGTTCCCCCGCCTCCAAAGTTTCCCCCGCCAAATTGGGTGCCTTCATTTACTCCCGGAGGAGTACTTAGAGTTTGGGCAACCAATATAGATTCGATGGTTAACTTATCCTCCGCATCATTAACCGCCGCCTCAAACCTGGTAAACCCCTGCCTGGGTACCAGAAGATATCGGCTCAAAAGGTAGGATGTTATTATTAATACCATCCCAACTAAAGTCATGATTATTTCAACTGAAGCGATTACATAATAAAACCGAACCGTAACAATTACGGACCCTAAAAGCAATAACCCCACCCTGATCAAAACAATATCTTTTTTTTGAATACCCCTTGCCAGGTATGCACAAGGTATCAGAAAGGTAAATATCCACAACAACCAACCAAACGGTATCGGCTCATTTTCCGCAAGGTTTAAATTAAACAGTTCATTGCTTAATTCTCTTACCACAAAATAATTTCCCGCCAGGTAAAGGCTCAGCAAGGCCGCGATACGGATAGTCTCTACACAACGCGCGTAAAGCTGGTTGATTCCCAAAGACCCGGCTTTCTTTATTAAGAGATAAATGAAGGCAGATAAGGCCATCAATACAAAGGGCACGGCCGATTTAGCCGCATTACCCAATTTGATACAGCTAAAGAAGAAAATCCCCAGCAGGGAAATATATAATACAACCGCCAGTACCCTGTCAGCAAACCGCAGGCAGCAGTAAAAAGTAATTATAAATATGATTATACAATTTGCAAGATCTCCGGCATAGGACAAATAACTAATACCGCCAAATAGGGAAGCGGCCGATATCCATAGCAGCGCATCATCTACACCTGAACAAAAATGATGTTTAACCAGTACAAAATATTCCAGTGCCGCATATGCGATCACTGCGAAAAAAATTGCCAGTCCTGCGATAGCCGAATCGATCTCAGATAAAAATAAAAGAGCAAAAAGGCCAAACGAAAAAAGAAAGATTACTGTACTGAGGATAAACAATCCAATCCTTATGAAAAAATCAGGTGAATAAAATCTGGTGGAAAACTTCGTATTAATGCGATCCAATTCTTCTTTTTCCACGCATTTTTCATGAAATGCTTCCGCTGCCTGTTCACGGATATTTATATCATTCAGCCATTCAGCTTTATACGCAATCATATGGCCTTCATTTTTTTATTTGTCCGGATTAAAAACAACACCAGCCCGATAGCCGAAACTATAAAATATAAAAATCCCAGGTATACTGCGGCCATACCTTCACCAAACTGGTTTAGTATATTCAGTACCACATAGCTGGTACCAACAAAAGCGTACAACGTAATAATAAGTATAAAATAAAAAGATTTTTCCTGGATCGCTTTCCGGTAAAAAAGATACGCGAGTACGGCCAATAACAAAAACCAGGCAAGGTATATAAGCGTGAAATGAAACATTGCCGCAAGCGTGGAAATGAAGAGTATGTGTATCCCAAAGTTGGCATAGGTAAACTCATAATGTCTTTTGAAATTTCGATGCCTGGTTAACCAGGCCATAACAGTAAGCAGCGTACCCAACGCAAGTCCGGTAAAGATAACAGTGTCACTCTTAAAATCATTGGAAGTCAAAATTTCCAGTGGTGTAACCGTAAGGCCCATCCACGCCGCAAGGTTAACGATGGCCATACTCAAAACACCCAGGTGATCAAAATAATAAGCGGAAAAAAACAACAGGATCATCGGGAAAAAACATGCAAGTCCAAATCTGTTTCCAAAGAGATTGTACTGGTACTGCACATAAGCTATGAAAATAATAAATGTTGAACAACCCAACAACAACACATAATCAAAAAAGGTATTGGGAGCGGTAACTTTACCGGGGGAAAAAGGCAATTTTTTTTTGAAGCAGTAATAGAAACAACCCGCGCAAACTAATGCGATAAACAATAATATAACCTGGTGCCCGATAGTATCTATATTTTTATAGATCAGTATCCCCAATCCTCCGCTTAATAATAAAACACCCAGGTAAAGCAATGTTTTTATTTCCCAATGTACAGAAAGCAGGCCTTTCGCTTGCTTCCATTTAATTCGTTCATACGACCGTGCTGATATCAAACCTTCAGCGTAAAGCCGTTCCAATACCATGAGATCCATATTGCTAAAATTAGGAATAAAAGTAGTGCAAATATTCGTTTATCTGAACATCTTTGGAACCACTTGTGTGTTGACTTATACAACCGTTTCGCGGTACACCAAACAAATTGTTTCACGAGCTGCCTACTTGTTTTTCCATTAAATATGCTATTTTACTTCTCCAAAGATGTATACCATGTTACAACCCGACTTTTCGGTTTTCCCGGAACTTACAACCTCCAGGTTACTGCTGAGAAAAATGACCCTTAACGATGCACCGGAAATTTTAAAATTGCGAAGTGATGAAAATGTGATGCGGTATATTGATAAAGAAAGAGCATCCAACATCAGTGATGCCGAACGATTTATAAATAAGATTTTGGATTCATTAGATAACAACGATGGTATTACCTGGGGGATGGCGCTGAAAGAAAATGCAGATATTTTAATAGGCAGCATTGGCTATTGGCGGATCATTAAAGAACATTACCGTGCTGAAATAGGGTATATGCTACACCCTTACCATTGGAAGAAGGGACTTATGAAAGAGGCGCTGCTAAAAGTGATCGACACCGGCTTTACGCATTTGAAGCTGCATAGTATGGAAGCACATATCAATCCCGGGAATGAAGCATCCGCCGCCATCCTGGTAAGTACAGGCTTTAGGAAAGAAGCCCATTTCAAAGAAAATTTCTTTTTTGGCGGGGTGTTCAGGGACACGGCCATTTACTCAAAACTGCCATGAGCCAGGCCCCTCTCACAAATTTCGATTGCAAAGTTTAGATGTTGAACGGTTGTGTTAAAGATGCCGGCAATAAACATCCATAACAATGCATACATGATGGCTTTTGAATGGTACCTACCAACTCTAAAAAAATTTATAATGACGGATACAATAACGATTGACAAACTGGCAAATGAAGATATAGAAGAATGTATAAACCTGGTAAACAGCGCTTATCGTGGAGAAAGCTCCAAAAAGGGCTGGACGACAGAAGCCGATTTACTGGATGGCATACGAACGGATCAAAAGTCCTTAAGGGCACAGCTTGATACACCGGGTGCAATAATGCTGATAGCCAGGGACGGGCATAATCGCATGGCAGGTTGTGTGTACCTGCTTCAACAGGGCAATCAGTTATACCTGGGCATGTTAACGGTTGCACCGGATATCCAGGCAAGGGGCATCGGTAAGCAACTGTTGCTTGCGGCGGAAAAATATAGTGTTGAAGTAAATTGTACCGCGGTCATTATGACCGTTATCGACATCCGCTATGAGTTGATTGAATGGTATAAGAGAAAAGGTTATCGGGAGACCGGTCAAACAAAACCTTTTCCTTCCCACCCATCTTTTGGCATACCCAAACAACCATTGCGGTTTGTTGTACTCGAAAAACAATTACCAGACATACTGGTAAATAGTGCGCTGTAACAGGATATCCACACCCTGTTTATAAATTTAAACTACAAAATTTTATCAGGAACACGCATTCAAATATCATTTTAATGGCAAACAAAATCATCACCGGTTTGCGCAGTAAAGTGTATCTAAACCAAAACAATATACATATCAATAAAAAATTATTTGTAGTTGGAGAAGAAAGTTATTACCGATAGACCGGCTTACACAAGAGATGATATTAACATTAAACTGAATAAGAAAAGTATCGGGATTGGGTTACCTTTATCCGCATCTTGTATTAAGCATTGAAGCATAATATTTAAAAAACATCAACCAATGGTACAAAAAACATACTTTAAGACAAAAGATTATTGCAAAGTGAAATTCACTTTTAACATTGAAAACGCTGAAACAATTGAAATTTTGGGCTTAAACAGTGATTGGGAAAATTCAATAGTAATGAGCAAGAAAAAAGACGGCAGTTTTACCTGTGATGTTTCTTTACCAAAAGGCTCGCAGCATGAATTTAAATATAAAATAAATGATACCCTTTGGGTTAATGAACCGGAAGCAGATAGTGAACAGCCTAACGAGTTTGGAGGAAGCAATAGTGTAATTGTAATCTAAACAAAATCAAAATATTAATCCAAAGCAGTAATTTTATTTAGGATCCTTCAACTAAATAAAATTACTGCTTTTAAAGTTATTGCTTCTAAAATATAGTAAAGTTTCACCGCCACAAAAATTTACGGCTTAACTTTTAATAACTCCTGTGGCGCTACCTGGTTACTCAATAGCCACTCAAACACTTCCCATCTTTTTTCCGGTGCATTTTCGATTCCTCCCTTTGCTGCTATAAAATTTTTTACCAGTTCAAGCCCGTAATTATAATTAATAACATAACTGCGGTATTTTTTAATAAAGCTGATAGATTTCACTGCTGATTCCCGGGAGTTAAGCCCATAATCAACCAGCCACTGAACGGTTGCTGTATCACTCATCGTACCCTTCAGTAATCCACGGGCGGCTTCATTTCGGGCAAAATTTAATTGATTTTTTAAGGAAAGCCCCATGAGGTAATCATCCAGCCCTGCAGTATCCAGGCCGGCCAGGGGCAGGAGTTCTTCCCGGATAAAGTGATTTTGATCTGTCCCCGGAAATGCTACTTCAATACCAAAGTTGGCGCTCCCCTCCGCGATCAGCGATTGAGGACTGAACAATGGATAAAGGGAAACTTCTACCCATCCCCTGTCCCGGTAAAAATTCTTTTCGATCAGCATATTATACACGTGATGCCCCGGGTAACCCTCATGGCAGGCAAGGTCTACCGCACGTTCGATCCCAATGGGCAAATCCGTATTGATCTGGATAATACTATTGTAACCGCCTTTGTACCAGTTGTAACCAGACCATGGTTTGCCTGTCACATATTCCAGGCTAAAAGATTCATTGGCAGGCAGCTTGTAATGGGACAGCGTTCTTTTACGTGCTTCAGCGATCGTTCTTTTAAAAACAGTATCAATCTTAGCTTTTGGGATTACAAACCGGTTTGCCAATTGCTGGAACCGACCCGATAATTCTCCTTTCCCTGGCAAGAGGCTATCCAGCTTACCAAGCAGCAACCGGAAGTACGCTTCGTCATGAACCGGCGCGGCCACGCCAAACAAATCCCTGGATTCTTCATCAAAAGATGTGTATTCGCCGGAGAATATTTTGATCCTTCGCTCAAAGGCTGTTAGTTGAGTCACCATCCAGTTACCTCGCTGGTTGACCGTATCTTGCTTTTCCTCCGTAATGATACCTTTTAATTCTGTGCTTAAATTCTTTACCGCAGCCAGCAGGCTGTCTTTAGGGAAAACAGGCGTTATTTTTTTTGCTGGTTTTAAAGAGTCTGGGCCATAATATGCATCCACAAAGTCACTGTCGTATTGACCAATAGTTAAACCCAGGCGTACATATTGCTGGGCAAGCCGGTCCATTTTTTCTACACGGCCGGTTTCAGGCTTGGGCTGGCAGGATATGGCGAAGAAAATAAGGAGAAAGGTGATAAAACTTTTCATAATCAACAGTTAGGGAGTAATTTTTTTAAAGAATCTATTTGTAAATTTTAAGTTATAGTGCTTAATTTTTAGTAAATAAAATTAGATTTGCCGCATGAAAAAACTAATACTGATCCTGGCCTGTTGCCTGCAGGGAATAATTGCAAACGCACAGAACAACCGTGTTTCCATTATCCCGGAACCGTTAAAAATTACGAAAAACCGGGGACTTTTAAAGCTTCCGGATAATATTTTGATTGAAGCACCTGACCTGCCGGCCTTACAGCCAACCCTTGAATTTTTAAAAAAGCGCTTAAGCGGCCCCACCGGTTATAAAGTTAGTGTTAGTAACCAATCAGTAAGTGCAAATATAAGGATGGCTATCAACACAACTACTAATGGTCAAATAGGCAGGGAAGGCTACCAGTTATCAGTAACGCCTGAAATGATCACGATCAATGCCAACGAACCAGCTGGTTTATTTTATGGGGTTCAGACACTTCTCCAGTTATTACCCCCCGCAATTGAAAGTGATGTTGAGGTGCAGTCCCAGGAATGGGAAATACCCAGTGTCGATATAACAGATTATCCACGTTTTGGGTGGAGGGGATTGATGTTGGATGTATCCCGCCATTTTTTTACCAAAAAGGAAGTGATGGAATATATCGACCACATGGCCCGCTATAAATTCAACCTGCTTCACTGGCATTTAACCGACGATGAAGGTTGGAGGATAGAGATAAAAAGTTTGCCTAACCTTACAACAAAAGGAGCCAGGCGTGTTGATAAAACTGGTTACTTCGGCACTTTTTCTACGCCTCTTCCAAATGAACCGCTAAATTATGGCGGGTTCTATACGCAGGAAGATATTAAAGAAGTAATCGATTATGCAAAGGAACGCTTTGTAAATATCCTTCCGGAAGTAGATGTACCCGGGCATAGCCTTGCAGCAGTAGTTGCTTATCCAGAATTGTCGTGTACGCCGGGTGCAGAAAAGTACCGGGTTCGGTCCGGTGAGGAGATCATGTCATGGCATGGCAATGGTACATTTACGGCCCTCGTAGATAACAGCCTTTGTCCTGCTAATGAAAAAGTGTATACTTTTTTAGATAAGGTATTTACTGAAATAGCGGCTATGTTTCCTTTTGAATACATACATGTGGGCGGTGACGAATGTGCAAAAAATTTCTGGGAAAAAAGTACCCAGATCAAAGCCTTGATGAAGAAAGAAGGCCTTAAAAATATGCATGAAGTGCAGGGTTATTTTACAAAAAGAGTAGGAAAAATTATTACTTCCAAAGGGAAAAAACTGATCGGATGGGATGAAATACTCGAAGGCGGGATTTCAGCGGACGCTGCTGTTATGAGCTGGCGCGGGGAAAAAGGGGGAATAGAAGCCGCTAATTTAAAGCATGAAGTTGTGATGAGCCCTACTACCTTCGCCTACCTTGATTACATGCAGGGTGATGTTATTTTAGAACCAAGGATCTACGCTACGCTACGATTAAATAAAACATACCAGTTTGAACCAATACCCGCTGGCGCGGATCCAAAATATATCAAGGGAGGCCAGGGCAATATGTGGACAGAACAAATTACAAACACCCGCCACCTGCAATACATGACCTGGCCCAGGGCCTTTGCAGTTGCGGAATCAGTATGGTCGCCCAAAGACAAAAAGAACTGGAAAAGTTTCGTAGAAAGGGTGGAACAACAATTCAAGCGGCTTGATGTCCGGGAAGTTAAATATTCCCCGGCAATGTACGATCCGATCTTTACTGCCAAAAATAATAAGGGAATGTTGCGTATTGAGTTGGATAAGGAAATAGAAGACCTTGATATTTATTATAGTTTCGATAATTCTTTCCCGGACAGGTTTTATCCTAAATACACCACGGCCCTAACACCACCAAAGGATGCCGTGATGCTGAGGGTAGTTACTTATAAAGGTAAGGACCAGGCGGGAAGGATCATTTCCATGCCACTCGACGATTTGAAGAAAAGGGCCGGTATAAAAAAATAACGTTGTTATTAAAATCAAATAGTTTGCCGGCCAGGTGGGTATGCCCTGGCCGGCAAACTATTTTTGCAGCAGGTATTTTGTTTGAGGCCTGGCTACATAAAAAAAGAATATTCCCCGGATACCAAATTTAGTACGACGCTATTCTTTTAAGAACCGGTTAAAAGGTTAAGCGGCCATGCAAATCGTGTCAAAAAAAAACCTACCACAGGCCTGAGCCGGTCGTAGGTGTATGCTGTAGGGTTTTTGATGCTTAAGAGGTAAACTGTTAATCCTATTCCGTAACCAGGATACCCGGGTACAATATTTTGGGAAGATATTATAGTGCTATTTGCTTTTCAACCATTGTTTTGCGCAGGTTAATCAAACCATAACGCATGCGGCCCAGGGCAGTATTGATACTGATATCCTTTAATGCTGCGATCTCTTTAAAAGTAAGATCAGCGTAGTGGCGCATGATGATTATTTCGCGCTGTTCTTCAGGAAGCAAGTCAAGCATTTTTCTTACCCACTCCTGGTTTTCGCTGCTAATCATGCGTTCTTCAACACTTTTAACCGAGAAATTCAGCATTTCAAAAATATCTACGTCATCGCTTGTCTTAATAACCGGCAAACGTTTTGTTTTTCTGAAATGATCCAGGCACATATTATGAGCGATGCGCATGATCCATGGTAAAAATTTTCCTTCTTCCGTATAATGGCCTTTTTGTAATTTATCAATTACACGGATAAATACATCCTGGAACATATCTTCTGCCAGGTATTTATCTTTTACCAGCAAATAAATAGATGTGTACAGTTTGGTTTTGTAACGGAGCACCAATGTTGAAAGCGCCGCTGAATTTCCACCCATGTAAAGGTGAACAAGTTGTTGATCGGAGAGTAGAATAAGGGATTTCATCAATTTTGTTTTTTTTGTAAGGAAAATGGAATGTTGGTTTTTTTGTTTGTGTAATCCGGTTGTGGTCCCTGTCAATTACAAAGCAAATGTCAATCTTATAAAAAACATTGGTTGTAGAATAACAATATTTATGTACATCGAAGAATTACTACAAAGGTTCGGCAAGACATTATAATTATAATATGCGTTTCGGGGTTAGTATGAGAGAATTAATGCAAGCGAATCTCCCCGGTTACAAGCATTTAACAGGAATTTTTTGACTTACATTGTACTCTTAAAATAATAACATGGAAAAAAATTTCCGCAGGCTTTTTACCCTTACGCTTCTAATTATTCCGAACCTGTTTTGCCAGGCACAGCAAAAGAATGTTGATTTGGCTGGATTAAAAAACCAGGCAATGGCGGGTATTCAAGCTAAGTACGATATATACCGGAAGACTGCACTCCAGATATGGGATTATGCAGAGGTGGGGTATAAAGAAGAAAAAAGTTCGGAGCTGCTTCAGCAAACGTTAGGTACCAATGGCTTTGCCGTGAGAAAAGGGGTTGCAGGCATCCCCACGGCCTTTATTGCTACTTTCGGTACGGGCAAACCTGTAATTGCCATCCTAGCTGAATATGATGCATTGCCCGGTTTATCGCAGGAAGCCGTTCCGGTAAAAAAGCAACTTCAGGGTAAAGAAGCCGGCCATGCATGCGGGCATCACTTATTCGGAACGGCATCAGTAGCAGCGGCAATCGAAATTAAAATGCTGATTGAACAAAAAAAGATAAGCGGCACTATCAGGGTATACGGTTGCCCCGCCGAAGAAGGTGGTTCAGGCAAAGTATTTATAGTAAGGGCCGGCTTATTTAATGATGTGGACGTAGCCATACACTGGCATCCATCCGATGGCAATGGTGTTACCATGACGAGTGCCCTGGCAAATAAATCTGCTAAATTTCGCTTTCGCGGCATTTCTGCGCATGCTGCTGCTTCGCCAGAAAAAGGAAGATCGGCGCTGGATGCGGTGGAGGCCATGAACAATATGGTGAATATGATGCGGGAACATGTTCCTGAACAGGCCAGGATACATTATGTAATTACAAATGGAGGTAAAGCGCCGAATGTAGTGCCTGACTTTGCAGAAGTTTATTATTATGTGCGCCATCCAAATAGAGACGAAGTGGTGAAAATTTTCGACCGCCTTACCAAAGCTGCCGAAGGTGCCGCCATTGGAACTGAAACCACCATGACGTACGATATGATTGGTGGTACACACGATCTTTTAATAAATACGGTGTTGGGTGAGGCCATGCAACTGAACCTTGAAAAAGTGGGCGGGGTTACTTTAACAGCAGAAGAGACTGACTTTGGTAAAACACTGCAATCAACTTTTAACATGGTTTCACCGCCTGTTGAATCGGCGGGTTTGGTGAAACCTTTGAAAAGAGAGCTGACTTCAGGGGGAGGTTCAACGGATGTGGGGGATGTTAGTTACAATGTACCAACGGTAGGTATGAGGGCCGCCACCTGGATTGCGGGTACACCTGCGCATAGCTGGCAGGCCGTTGCTTGTGGCGGAACTGATATCGGGATAAAAGGAATGATGGTGGGCGCCAAGACAATGGCACTGATGGCGATCGATTTATATACTTCACCAGGCCTCGTTGAAAAAGCAAAACTGGAATTTACAACTCAGAAGGGCGGCTATCAATACAAGGCATTGCTCGGCGATATCACACCGGCGTTGAATTACAGGGATTAAAAAAATTGCAGGTACCAAACGCGATTCAGTATTTTTAACAAGATATACTTGCGCCGGATAAACAGGAAACATCGTGATAACGATGGTTATATTGCCCTGAAAATTCCAGGCAGGGTACCTTGGCTATTGCTTAATATTGGGGGCCTTAATAGCGGTTGCGGTCATTGTTAAAACCTGGCTTGTTGTATCCTCCGCCTCCGCCACCACCACGGTTCGGGCCAGGGCGGTTACCCGGACCCGCGCTGCGCTCTTCGGCTTCTTTCACCACCAGAGGTTTTTTACCAAGTGAGATATCATTCATACTTTCGATAGCGTCCTTTGCTTCTATGCTATTAGGCATTTCTACAAATGCGAACCCTTTACTTTTCCCGGTTTCTTTATCCATGGCAACTTTAGCGGATGTTACAGTGCCAAACTTTTCGAATATTTCTTCCAGCTCTGCATCATCTAAATCATAAGGTAAGCCGGCTACAAAGATTTTCATTTTGGTAATTTTTTGTAAATGTACACAACTTCTATCGGTATTGGCCGTAGGGCGTGCTAAAAAATATCCGTGCTTTTTAACACCCGCGTTTTGCAATTTGTTTCATGGTTATTATGAACAATTTATGGTTTCTTATCAAATTATCCCACCTGGCATCGATCGAAGTGGTCTTATGTAAATGACCTTAAAATCTCCAGCAGCCATGTACCCGGTTTGCCAAAAAATGAAATTGCCAGCGCCATTTTACAGTGCAAG
Source organism: Ferruginibacter sp. (assembly GCA_037719925.1). Classification (GTDB taxonomy): domain Bacteria; phylum Bacteroidota; class Bacteroidia; order Chitinophagales; family Chitinophagaceae; genus Ferruginibacter. Next base: position 2,336 of record JBBJMD010000111.1, on the reverse strand, counting down.
CGGAAAGCCCTTTTTTAATTTCATCTTCATTGGTAAAACCTGGAGGAAAAGGCAGGCATGTAAAGGGAACTTACCGCCGGTACTGCCTGCTGAAGCTACGGGTAATTCGGTAACCGCCAGGCGCGCAAAAAGTGCCGGCTTGCTTAAAGAACTGTCCTCTGGTGATCATGGAGCTGATATTTTATTGATTTTACCTTCGTGCGTGATCTGCCATATTTCACTACCCGTAGCAGCAGCCGCTATGGCTATGTACTGGCTGGGTGTTGCCTCCAGGCTGATGGTGCAATGCAAGCCTGGGGCTTCAACAACCCCAGGGATATTCATCGTGGAAAGTTCCGTGGCATATTCTTTATGTTTACGCCGGTAATCCTGTTGTTTGTAATACAATAGCCATAAATATTTTTTTACCTGCTCTGCAGGAAGTGCCGGGAAATCTTTATTTGAAGCTCCCGCTTTTTGCGTACTGAAATGCAGGAACCCCCACCGTTCCGGCAAATGCATGTTGACCACGCCTTGTAACGACCACACCCAGTTATGTTCCGGTTTCGGGCGGTGCATGCCCGGGTCAGTTTGCTTAACATACAGCCCTTTTATTATTTCGGTATCCCACGCTACCCGGGAAAAATTGATACGCCAGGTGGCCTGGTCTTTTGGCACTTTTACCACATGTTCCAAACTCAATGAACGGAATGGAATCGCCATCTCCACGAACCACTTCCTGTCGATATCATTTGCGTTATTGACCGTGCCTTCAGTAGTCACAGCCGATTGTAAATGCTGCACATCCCAGTTCCTTAAAGCAGGCCCGCCATTGCGGTAAGGTTTAGGCATAAAAAGATCGAAAATTGTATTAACGGCATTTACTTCTATTTCAAAATAATTATGGGTATCGCCGTCGGGATCAATAAATATTTCAAAGTCATTGTCATAAAAAACAACTGCATCATGTTCTTTGATCCCGGCCCAGATACCAGGCTCTTCCAGTTCGGCGGCAACATACAAACAGGATGTATCCCATAATAATTTAAACCGCGTTTTAAGCCGCGGGGCTGGCTTTATACTTCCTTCTATATCGGTAAAGTAGCAGACCAGGGAGCGGCTCCCCAGGAGGCCTCAGCCAGTTTCCCGTCAACACGAATGTGACCACCAGACCGGTAGGCGATATACTGGCGGGGAGGCGTAAATAATTTTTCATACCCGTTAAATATATCCTGCCCATAACTGGCAGGGATAGACGAAAAGATATAAACTGAAATAAGTAAAATAAAGTTTTTCAACACCGGTAGCTATTTAACTTCCTGAAATATTTCACGGGGGATTTCAATATTGTTTTCATAAAAGTTCAGGCACTACTTAATCAATTTTCCATAACAAGAAATCCTTTAGAACTGCGCCATTCGTTTTCCAGTATGCTCATTTCTTTCATACTCCACCAGGCATCTTTATACCATAATATATCGCGTTGTATACCTTCGGAAACAAAACCGGCCTTTTCATAACATTTTACCGCAGCGATATTATGATGGTAAACACCCAAGCTTACCCGGTGGAGTTTTAAATCATCAAAAGCGATTTTTAAAACAGCCGTGATCATACGCTGGCAAAGCCCCTTGCCTTTCTCTGCATCGTTGCCAATCAATACCCTGGATATGCGGCCTGACCTGTTCTTCCAACTGATTCCTCCCAATGAAATATGTCCTACCGTATTGCCCGTGGCATCCATCGCCTTATACACAAAGGCCTCGGAATCATTCATAACATTTGTATCCTTAATATACCAATCAAGGCTTTTCTTTGAAAGGGGAAACCTGAAGAGACTACCTGACCAATTCATTAATATTTCTTCATCATGGATCCAATCAATCAACTGGTTAAAATCTGGTGGTTGAAAATGCTCTAGCCGGATCATATCTTTCCTGTTTTATTATGCGCGCAGTTCACGAAAGTAAGATTTGAATACCATAACTTGTAGTCAAAATTATTTATGAGAATACTTGGATCATTCTTCTTAACCTTCTTCACTTTTCCTGCGATCGCTCAAAATATTGCTTTAAGAAAGCAGGTAGGCGTTGCCGCCATTAAGTTAGAACAAAAAGTAATCGGCTGGAGAAGGGATATTCATGAACACCCTGAACTGGGTAACCAGGAAACAAGGACCGCCGCGATCATTGCAAAACACCTTCAGTCGCTGGGGATGGAGGTTAAGACCGGCATTGCCCATACGGGTGTAGTGGGTACTTTAAAAGGAGGTAAGCCAGGACCAGTTGTAGCCTTACGTGCCGACATGGACGGACTGCCCGTTATTGAAAGGGCCGACCTTCCCTTCGCTTCCAAAG
>JBBJMD010000110.1:0-13475 GCA_037719925.1 Ferruginibacter sp. | reverse complement strand
ATGAAGATACGTTTTAAGGATAGCGGAGGTAAAACCCAATTACTGCATTCTTTGAATGGATCATCCCTTGCCTTACCAAGGATCGTAGCATCTTTACTGGAAAATAACCAAACGGATTCGGGTATCTTATTACCCGAAGTATTACACAGTTATTTCGGCGCTTCTATTATTGATTCCGGTTTCTAAACGTACAAGAAATCGAAACTTGCAACCTGTTAATTCAAGGTTGATCTTCAAACGCACCTAACATTTCTTAACATAGTTTTTGCAGCTAATGAGATTAATCATATCTCATTAGTTTACTATTTTATTATAAAAATTTAACTATTATGAAAATCAATCTACTTGTTATTTCCCTGTTCCTTTTCTTCCTGTCAAATGCACAAATTAAAAAAGGCACTTTATACCTTGGGGGTGATGTACAGCTTTATGGATCTAGCTATAAAAGTTCAGCAGGTATGCAATATAAAAGGAACACCAATAATTATAATTTTTCACCATCAGTCGGTTGGGTGATAAAAGATAATGTGATAGTTGGAGGGAGGCTCCTAGCTTCCTTCTCCAGCGATAAGGAAGAAATCCCTACCAGTTATGAAAATGAAGGTAACCGCATAGGCGCGGGTATTTGGATGCGTTCCTATCTACCGCTTGGGAAATCATTTTTTCTGTTTGCAGATGCAGGTATTAACGGGCAATCAATTTATCTGAATCAAACAAACACCCAGCAACCCGGCTCTGTTTATTACGAAAGAGGATTTGCCATCAACGCTGCCATATACCCCGGTCTGTCTTACCAGGTTAAAAAAAGCCTGTTTATCGAAGCCGCCCTGATCAACCTTATTTCGCTCGCTTACGAAAGAAAAAATACAGAACAAGGGAATTCAAACTCATCCTTTCTTACGGGTGTAAGCAAAAGTTACAGTTTGTCCAGTAGCCTGGGAAACGGCGTTCCTTTACAGATTGGCGTTCGTTGGATCATCGCCAGGAAATAAGTTTGTCTGTAAGGTCATTCTTGCCAGTCCACTCATTTGGTGTTGGGTCTGATGAGCAACAAAAACCGCTGTATAGTAATCGGTTTCGCCTTTTAATTTACAGCAATTTTTTTAGTGGGAATTAAACTAATCCAGTCAGCGGGGGTCATAAATTTGCGCCAGCCAGGCGATGTGTACTCATTCAAAACAAATCGCTTTAATGCAAGTTTCTAACCGGTTAAAAAATCAGCACCTTTTGTGGAGGGCTGCTTTTGGCCCGATGGCTGAAAATGCCGCTGATTTAAATAACATATCCCCCGGAAAGTTGTGGGAAGCGTTAATGAAAACCTCTGCAAAAAAACCAGATAAAATAAACGTGGCCTCAGGCATGGGAGACGGATTGGTCAAAGGCATTCAAGGCCTTGCCCAAATGGAAAAACTTACACGCGAACAAAAGAAGGCCATGAGGCAGCAATCGAGTGAGGATATTAAAAGTCTTAACCTCCGTTGGATGACAGAAATGATCAACAGCGAAGCGCAGTTCCGGGAAAAGATGAGCCTGTTCTGGCATGGGCATTTTGCCTGCCGCGTAATTAATATTTTTTACCAGCAGGAGTTACTGGATATTATTCGCCAAAATGCTTTCGGCAAATTTGGGGACCTGTTAAGATCGGTAAGCATGAGCCCAGCGATACTGCAGTTTTTAAATAACCAGCAAAACAAAAAGCAACGGCCCAATGAAAATTTTGCCAGGGTACTGATGGAGTTGTTTACCTTGGGAAGGGGTAATTATACAGAGAATGACGTAAAGGAAGCAGCAAGGGCATTTACCGGGTGGGGCTTTAACCTGCAGGGAGAATTTATCCCGAGGAATCACCTGCATGATAACGGTAGTAAAACTTTTTTAGGCAAAAGCGGCAATTTTAACGGTGATGATATTATAGATATTATACTGCAACAAAAACAAACCGCTATTTATATTACGAGAAAAATCGTCCATTATTTTGTAAATGAAAAAGCGAATGATAAAAAAGTGCAGGAACTCGCTGACCGCTTCTCTCAAAGCGGGTATGATATCGGCAAATTAATGCAGGATATTTTTACAAGTGAATGGTTTTATGAAGAGAAAAATATCGGTAACAAAATAAAATCACCCGTCGAACTGATAGTTGGCATACGCAGGCTGCTCCCTCTCCAGCTGGAAAATGAAGCTGATCAATTGTTGCTTCAGCGGGCACTGGGCCAAATACTTTTTTATCCACCTAATGTGGCCGGCTGGCCCGGTGGTAAAAGCTGGATCGACAGCAGTACACTAATGCTTAGGCTACGTATCCCGCAACTCATAACTGCAAATGAGGACATCAATATCCAGGCAAAAAGTGATGATGATACAATGATGGGTCAAATGAGGCATGAAAGGGCATCTGGGCAAAAACAAGAATTTGGAAAAAAACTGATCGCGGTGGTAGACTGGGATACCACTGCCGGGATATTTAAAAAAATACCCAGGGAAGATTTGCTGAAAATAATTTCTGAAACAGTGCTACAATCAAAAGGCAGGGTAAACAACACGCTCTTGATCAAATATATCAATAATGAAAGCAGGAATGCGTTTATACAGTCTGCCATTATTAATTTAATGAGCACACCTGAGTACCAGTTATGTTAAAAGGCAAGCAGGGTTTTTTGGATAATCGGTTTTTTAAACAGCGGCCGGGAGGCAGATTTAAAAAGAGGTTGTCTTGCACATAATCAGGCTCCCCTCTGCTTTTGGAGAGGAGGGTGAGGTTCTTAAACAATTCATATGCTAATTAAACGCAAACAGTTTCTACAGGTAGGATCATTGGCAACGGCATCATTTATGCTACCCAAATTTCTCAAGGCTTTTGAAGCCCCGCAAATGGTGCCGCCCGGAAACAAGGTAATCATCGTTATTCAATTTAGTGGTGGTAATGATGGCCTGAACACAGTAATCCCTGTCCATAATGACGTTTATTATAAAGCCAGGCCGAGGTTAGGTATTCCGGAAGGTAAAGCATTGGCCTTATCTGCAGGTGCCGCGCTGAATCCGGCGTTGGAAGCATTTAAAGGATTGTATGATAATGGCGAGCTGGCAATTTTGAACAGCGTGGGTTATCCTAATCCTGACCGGTCCCATTTCCGGAGCATGGACATCTGGCAAAGTGCCAGTTCCAGTGATGAATACAGGAATACAGGATGGATCGGCAGGTACCTGGATGCACAATGTAAAGGATGCGATAAGCCAACACAGGCTTTGGAGATCGATGATATTTTAAGCCTTGCATTGAAAGGCGACAATAAAAATGGTTTGGCATTCAAGGATCCCCGGAAATTATATAGCATCAGCAATGAAAAGTATTTTAAAGACATTGCTGCCGATCACCAGGCAGGTGATGAAACCGCTGACTACCTCTATAAAACAATGAGTGAGACATTAAGCAGCGCGGATTATATCTTTCAGCAAAGCAGGTTGCATCCTACCACTGCATCGTACCCTGCAAGCCGCCTTGGAAAAGATCTCAAGACCATCGCCTCGCTGATTTTATCCGACATCAATACCAAAGTGTACTATGTTTCCCTGGGGAGTTTTGATACGCATGTGAACCAGGATAATCAACAGAAAAGGCTTTTCACCGAATTGAATGATGCAGTGAAAGCTTTTACGACGGACCTGAAGAAAAATAACCGCTTTGAAGATGTTTTGATGATGACATTCAGTGAATTTGGAAGAAGGGTAACGCAAAATGCAAGTGGCGGTACGGATCATGGCACAGCCAACAATATGTTTTTTATTGGAGGTGGTTTAAAGGAAAAAGGATTACTGAATGAAATGCCCGACTTGTCGGACCTGGATAACGGTGACCTCAAACACCAGGTTGATTTTAAGGATGTATATGCGACTGTTTTAAATAAATGGCTGAAAGCGGATGATAAATTGATACTGGGATCGAAGCAGGACTATTTGAATTTTGTATAGGAACCTGGACTATAATTTCTTTATTTATCTAATGTATGATTGCGATTTAATAAATTTTCCTGGTTATCACATACAGCAGGAAATCATCTTACAAAGGAAAATTAATTACATCCAGCATTAACATTTTAGCCGGGTAGCAAAAAAGAATAAAATATCCCCGCACCCTGGATAACGTGGCGATCCTGGAAATTTATCTTGTATAATCGCCCGCGACCCGGTTAAAATCAGCGTTTTTCCTGCTCATATATTTAATGAAATAAAACATTCGTTATGTAAACAAACGTATCCGGTATGGATATAAAATTCCGTACCTGGTATTAACGCATGCCGTGCATCATCCTTTTCAATAAAGGGGTTAGGGCGTATAATAATATTGCGGCAACCCCGCATAAGATAACGAACACCATAAAAAATTCGAAAAGATTATGAATGGGAAAGCCCGCAAATGTTGGGTAGGTATCGGGTATTTTTTCTTTGGCAAGGAAGGCCAATTGTTCTGCAGTGCCCGGGGACGTTTTGTCGAGGATGCCCTGTAGGTAGATCCCCTGTTCGGCCGCCGTTGCATATTTATCCCCGGTTGGTGGAAGCAGGGCACCTAATGTACCGGCCAGTGCATAACCTGCCGCATTGCCTAAAAACCATACCCCCATTAGTAAGGACGCGAATCTTTTAGGCGCAAGTTTTGCAACAAGGGATAACCCGATCGGTGAAAGACAAAGTTCGCCCCAGGTGTGCAGGAGGTATAATATGATGAGCCAGATAACCCCGATCTTACCGGAAGTGCCCAGGTCTTTTACCTGCAGGGCAATGATGAGGTAGCCCAGCGCGATCAGCCCCAGGCCAATAGCCTGCTTTACGGTGGAGATAGGCTCCTGGTTTCGCTTTTGAAGCCATAACCATAAGGCGCTGAAAGGAAGTGCAAACATGATTACAAAAATCCCATTAAAATTCTGCACCATGCTGGGTGGCATTTGCCATCCGAATATGCTTGTATCGGTTTGGTTATCCGCGATAAAAGTAAGAGAAGATCCTGCCTGTTCAAACGCGGCCCAAAAAAAGATAACAAAAAACGCAACAATATAAAGCACATAAATTCTTTGGGTTTCAACTTTTGTCAGCGATTTATCCGTGAGTATGAAAATGCCTAAACTACAATAGGCTGCATAAATAAAGGGATAGATGTATGTTTTAATTGGAGATGCTCCCAGCGCTTCAAAGTAGCCTGGTATCCCACTTCCGGTCATTGGCATCGAAACGCTGTCCCACGACAGGTATTGAAATACAAAATAGAAAACGATCAACAGTATTATCAATATGGCTACTGATTTAGAGGTGAACTTTGCCTGTTCTGAACCATCTTCCATTTTAAGGCCGTTCGGTTTTCCCCCGATCGCTTTGCCATCAGGGGTTAAGACATACTTATTTTTCAATAACAGGAAAAGCAGGGTCCCCAGCAACATAGCCACGCCCGCCGCAAAAAAGCCCCATTTAAAAGCCGACAGGTCCCTCACTGATTTTTCAACACCGTTTACCAGCGTGATGGTTTCAACATCGCCCAGCAATGGGCAGATCGTCTGGCCAAGCAAGGCGCCCACATTGATCCCCATGTAAAAAATAGTAAAGGCGGAATCAAGTTTGCTCCGTTGGTTTTCCGGGTATAGCTGACCCACCATGGAGGATATGTTCGGTTTAAAAAATCCATTACCGAAAATGATTACAAGCAAACCAAGCCACATAATTGTTTTGGCAAGATCAAGATTGGTAGTAAAAGTAGACGCACTCGTAAACAGTAAAAACTGGCCGGCCGCCATGGTCAGGCCGCCGAGTATGATACAGTTCCTGTTACCTAAATATTTATCTGAAATATAACCACCCAACATTGGTGTCAGGTACGACAGCCCTAAAAAACCACCATAGATAAGAGAAGCTTCCTGCTCTCCCAGCATCAGTGCATTTGCCAGGAATAAAGTGAGCAGGGCCCTCATCCCATAAAAATTAAAACGTTCCCACATTTCCGTTCCGAAAAGGACCCATAAACCTTTAGGATGCGCCATTTTTACCTGTTGGTCACTCATACATTAAGATTATACTGGTGAATAATAATTTTAGTAACTCAAAGTACCAAATTTCTTTTAACCAAATCCAATGGAGTTCTTTCTATTTTCAAAATGATCTAAATAATTTGGAAAGCCGTTTATAAAAATAATATGCTAAACTGTTGCACTACCATTAAATTTGTTTTTTTATCTATACTGGATCAAAATATAACCCTGGTAAATTCATGAATATTCTTCTGATTGGCGGAGGCGGCCGCGAACACACGTTGGCCTGGAAACTCAAACAAAGCACCCTGTGTAAAGATCTTTTTATTGCTCCCGGTAATGCTGGTACGTCACAGGTGGGCACCAATGTAGCTTTTGCTACCACTGATTTTAAAGGGCTGGCATCTTTTTGTCTTGATAACAAAATACAAATGGTGATTGTGGGTCCGGAGGAGCCATTGGTAAAAGGGATATATGATTTTTTTAAAGACGATCCGCAGACGGGTCATATTCATGTTATTGGTCCTTCAAAGGAAGCTTCCCGGCTTGAAGGAAGCAAGGCGTATGCAAAGGCGTTTATGCTTCGCCACAACATCCCGACCGCGGCTTACCGCGAATTCGATGCTGCCAGTTTTGAAGAAGGCATTCATTATATAAAGAACCATTCCCTGCCCATTGTTTTAAAGGCAGATGGCCTGGCAGCGGGCAAGGGAGTCATTATATGTGCCAATCATATAGAAGCGCTGGCGGAATTTGAACTGATGATACAACAGGCGAAATTTGGAGAAGCAGGGAAGCGCGTAGTGATAGAACAGTTTTTAGATGGTATCGAACTAAGCGTGTTTGTGTTAACGGATGGAAAAAATTATGTGCTGCTCCCCGATGCAAAAGATTATAAGAGAGTGGGCAACGGAAATAAAGGCCCCAATACAGGTGGTATGGGAGCCGTAAGCCCCGTTCCTTTTGTAGACGAAGTTTATATGCAAAAGGTTAAGGCAGCGATAATAGAACCAACCATCGCCGGCCTGATTGCTGAAAATCTCGAATATAAGGGGGTCGTATTTATCGGGCTGATCAATGTCAATGGCGAGCCATTCGTTATTGAATACAATTGCCGCTTTGGAGATCCCGAAACAGAAGTAATTATTCCGCGCATCGAAAACGACCTGGTGGAGATTTTACTGGCAACTTCAGAACAACGGCTCAATGAGGTCAGCATCACAACGAGTCCCCTTGCCGCAGTAACCGTGGTAGCGGTCAGCGGCGGCTATCCAAACGAGCATGAAACCGGTATTGAAATTCACGGGCTGGTGGGCCTGGGAGTGGATGGCACCATCATTTTCCATTCGGGTACGCGGCAGGAAAAAGAGAAGGTGCTGACTAACGGCGGAAGGGTATTTGCGGTAACTTCCTTTGGAAATAATATTACGGAAGCCGCTGAGCAATCCAATTACGTGATGGAACAGATTTTTTTTGAAGGAATTTATTTCAGGGATGATATAGGATTCGAATTCAGGTGATGTTGTTTCTTTTTTCAATAAGAAGATTGGGTTACCCGCAGCCTGATAATTTGTTACGGGATATATTTTTCTGTCGTTGGCCTGGGAGTAAAAATTAAGGGTTCATATTTGATCAACACCGGGTTAACACTTGATTGCAAATGGTGCTGAAATCCTTAATTGTTAAGCGCTTCATGGCAAATGAACAGAAACGGTTTGGTTAAAATCGTAAACAAATTACCGTTATAATTTATTGAGAAATAAACTATTTGTCGTTGTTAATTCAAATAAATTACATCAACTTTGCCCAATTAATTACAATCGATTTTTCTCTACATAAATTATGGGTCTTTTTAATTTTTTCACGCAGGAAATTGCAATGGACTTGGGTACCGCAAACACCCTGATAATATTTAACGATGAAGTAGTAGTGAACGAGCCTTCCATTGTTGCCTTAGACAGGAATAATCCCAAAAATATTTTAGCAGTGGGTAAAAAAGCATTGATGATGCATGAAAAAACCCATGAAAGTATCCGTACCGTTCGTCCTTTAAAAGATGGTGTTATTGCAGATTTTAATGCCGCGGAGCTTATGATCCGGGAGATGATCAAAATGATCTATCCCAAAAAACCATTGTTTGCCCCCAGCTGGCGGATGATGATCTGCATTCCAAGCAGTATCACCGAAGTGGAAAAGCGGGCTGTAAGGGACAGTGCCGAGCAGGCAGGGGCAAAAGAAGTGTACCTGATCCATGAGCCGATGGCGGCAGCATTAGGTATAGGGATCGATGTTGAAGAACCTGTAGGAAACATGATCATCGATATCGGCGGAGGTACCACCGGCATTACAGTTATTGCCCTGGCAGGTATTGTGTGCGATCAGAGTATACGTATTGCTGGAGATGAATTTACAGCTGATATTATGGAGGCGCTTCGCCGTTACCATAGCTTATTAATAGGCGAGCGTACCGCCGAACAAATTAAAATACAGGTGGGTGCAGCGATGAAAGACCTGGACAATCCTCCGGACGATATCCCCGTGAATGGCCGTGACCTTGTAACTGGCATCCCTAAACAGGTTTTTGTAAGTTTCCAGGAAGTTGCGGAAGCATTGGATAAAAGTATCTTCAAAATCGAGGAAGCCATCTTAAAGGCATTGGAAACAACCCCACCTGAATTAGCCGGGGATATTTATCGCCGGGGCCTGTATTTAACCGGGGGTGGCTCGCTTCTGAGAGGCCTCGACAAGCGCATCGCCGCTAAGATAAAATTACCTGTGCACGTAGCAGACGATCCGTTAAAAAGCGTAGTAAGAGGTACAGGTATCGCGCTTAAAAATTATGATAAGTACCCGTTCGTAATGCGTTAGACATTCACTAATATTCCGCCCAGCGGAAAAGATAAAGATATTACATTTTCTCATAGCTTTAATTCAATTGTCAATTGCGGTTTTTTCTTTCCGGGCAAGCTAAGGAGGGACTTTGTATGCGTAATATTTTCTTATTCATCCGCAGGCATTTTAATTTTATTTTCTTACTCGTATTGCAGGGATTTTGCATTTATCTGATTGTTCATTACAATATGTGGCACAATGCAGTGGCCTCGGGTTTCATGAATGAGATTACGGGTAAAGTAAATACACAGTACAATAAGATCGATTATTACTTTCAGCTAAAGAAAACAAACCTGCAACTGGTGAAAGACAATGAGCGGTTAAGAAATATTTTGAAAGATAATTTTTCTACCCCGGATACCGTCACTAAAATAGTTACAGATTCCATTCCCTATGATACATTGGGGAATCACCGCAGGTGGCGGTACCTTTCTGCCAAAGTAGTTTCCACATCCGTTACCGCACAAAATAATTTTATCGTTTTAGGACGAGGCGCAGCCCAGCAATTAAAAATTGATGAAGGCGTAATTGATCCAACGAATGGCGTAGTAGGAATTATCACGGATGTGAGCGAAAATTTTTCCGTGGTAATGAGCCTCCTTCATAAAGACAGTAAAATAAGTGCCAAACTAAAAAACGGCGGGGAAGCAGGCCAGGTTACCTGGGATGGTAAGGATCCCGGCAGGCTCTCTTTAATTGATATCCGCAGAAGTGCAAAGGTTGCCAAAGGTGACACCGTTTATACAAGCGGTTTTACTACTACTTTTCCCTATGGCCTCCTGATAGGTACCATTGATGAAGTGGGATCTGATAAAACCACGAGCAATTATGTAATTAAATTAAAATCCGCCGCCAATTTTTACAACCTGCAATATGTGTACGGGATTGAGAACTTTCAAAAAGATGAAATCAACCAGATTCTTAAGAACGCGAACAATAAAATCAATAATTAATTTGCAGAGCATATAAGGAATGAGCACACTGATAAAAAATATTGTTCGATTTATATTGCTTATCCTGGTACAGGTGTTCGTACTGGATAGAATTCACCTGCATTATATGGTTACACCATATATTTATTTTCTCTTCATTCTGTGGATGCCTTTTCAACTGAGCCGTCCTGCGCAGATGCTGATTGCATTTGCATTGGGTTTTACATTCGACAGCTTCCGGCACAACCCCGGCTTTCATGCCGCAGCCTGCGTGCTGCTCGCATATTTCCGCCCTTTCCTCATCAACATACTGATACCCCAGGAAGGTGCAGATAATAATTATGAAGAACCTTCGGCTAAAAGTATGGGGGGCTTTATGCCGTATATGCTCTATGCGGGTGTGCTTACCTTCATTCATCATGCATGGCTCTTTTTTTTGGAAGCCTGGCAGTTTGGGAATTTCTGGTATTTTATTATAAAAACTTTATCATCAACAGTCATCAGTTTATTACTTATTATTATTGTAGAATTATTATTTTCCCGTAAGCAACAGTTTCGGACTAATACTGTTTAATTAATTGGTCGTTGTTGGGTGATCGTTGGGAGGGCAGTGTCTTATTTAATTATTAACTATCAACACTACCTCCAGGAAGCATCAACCATCAATATCAACATCACGTCATCCTGAAACATACTCCCCTTGTCAGTATTCAATCAATCACGGAAAAATGTTATCATGTTTGTTTTTGCAGGCAGGTTTGTGATTATCCTTTTACAGCTTGCCAACCTGCAGATATTTTCTTCGAAATATAAAATAATGGCCGACGACCAGGGAAAATTCAGGAAAGTAATTTACCCCGACCGCGGGATCGTATATGACCGGAAAAACAAAGCTATTCTACAAAATATGACGATTTACGATCTCATGATTTTGCCGAATAAATTAAAGGGGATTGATACCGCGGCCTTGTGTAAAATCCTCAACCTGGATTCAGCCAAATTTGCAAAAAAAGTGGTGGAGGTGATTATTAAGAACGGCAGGAGCAGGCCGTCGATATTTGATCCCTTGCTTAGTGATGAAAAAATGGCGATGTTAAATGAGGCTATGTATAAATTTGTTCCGGGTTTTTATTTGCAGGAACGCCCGGTGCGCAGTTACCCTATTGATGCCGCCGGGAATGTTTTGGGATATTTATCCGAGGTGGATACCAATTTTCTAAAGCAACATGTGGATGAAGGGTACCAGTCAGGCGACTATGCCGGTAAGACCGGGCTGGAACGCACTTATGAAAAAGTATTAATGGGGCAGAGAGGTATTGAATACTGGAAAAGGGATAACAAGAACCGTTTAACGGAGCGGCTCGAAAAAGGAAAATTTGATACTGCCGCCATTGCAGGCGAAAATATGCACCTGGCGCTGGATATAGAATTACAGGAACTCGGGGAAACGCTCATGCAGAATAAAGTAGGCGCGGTAGTTGCCATCGATCCCCGCACAGGGGGTATATTAGCCATGGTTAGCAGCCCTACCTTTAAACCAAAATACCTGACCGGCCCAGACCGCAGAAAGCATTATGCCGAGCTGTTGCTGAATCCTGCTTTGCCGCTGCTTAACAGAACCGTCAATGCAAAATACTCTCCCGGATCTACCTTTAAAACCCTGCAGGGCCTCGTGGGCTTACATGAAGGGATCATTACCCCAACAACTACTTTTAGCTGCAGCGGGGCTTTCTACGGATGTGGCAAACCCATGCGATGCCTTGACCCTGGTGTTTTTGCATTAAAAGGGGCCATTACACATTCCTGCAATACCTATTTCGCCAACGTAATGCAACGGGTAATCAATAATCCCAAATATCCAAACGTTGACAGTAGCTTAAACCAATGGGCAAGATTTATGAATGCCTTTGGGCTCGGTCATCGATTGGGTGTGGATGTACCCACGGAACGGAGCGGCTCGATCCCGACAGCGGCTACCTATAACAAAATATATGGCGTGGGACATTGGAACTTCTGTACTTTCCGTTCCGTTAGTATCGGCCAGGGAGAGGTAGAGACGACGATATTGCAGGTGGCCAACGAAATGGCCTACCTGGCGAATAAAGGGTGGTTCATCACGCCGCATATGGTTGATTCTATTGAAGGAGGCGATAAATTCGGGATGCTGGTAAACTTTACAGAAAAGCACCACCCGCTTGAAATATCCGATAGTGTTTTTGAAGCGGTACACGATGGCATGCAGGGTGTAATGGATGGCGGTACCGGTAGATATGCCAAAGTGCCCGGCATCGTAGTATGCGGAAAAACCGGTACGGTAGAAAACTCATACAATCGTGTTAAGCAAAAGGATCATGCCTTCTTTGCCGCATTTGCTCCCCGGGATAATCCGAGGATCGCCATTGCGGTGATATGTGAGAACGCTGGTTTTGGCTCCACTTCCTCAGCTCCTATTGCCAGCTTAATGATAGAGAAATACCTGAGGGATTCCATCGCGGGTAAGGAGCGCAAGGCAAAAGCGGAGCAATTGGCCAACCTTAATTTAATTCCCCCGAGAATTTACCGGGAACTTCGCAGGATGGATTCATTGCGTCATGCAAAGGATTCAGCTTACCTGGTCTCCAAAGGCAAAATAAAAATTGTAAAGGATACGATAGGGCTGGATGCCGACGATGAAGCGGATGCAATGGACAAAATTAAAAATGAAAAGGAATCAAAAAAAGAACCATCTAAAAAGGATAGTAGCAACATTCCTTCAAAAATTAAAATAGAAGGCTTATTGCCCGATGACAGAAAAAAGGTTGAAACAGAAGATACCGTCAGAAATTAACAGGCTTAAACATTAACTTCAATAATAGAAAGGGCATGCCTCAAAAAAATGCAACTTTAGGGAAAGGGATCGACTGGGTGTTGATTTGGCTTTATGTTATTCTGATAATGATCGGCCTGCTGTGTATTTTTTCAGTGGAATATAAATTGGGCGATAATGTGCTTCAAAATTTTTTAAGCTTCAAAAAAGAATACAGCAAGCAATTGTTTTTTTTTATAATAAGCGTCTTTATTGGCGTGTTGATATTACTTACGGACAGCAAATTTTTTACGGCAACCGCAAACCTCGGCTATGCTTTTGGATTAATGCTGATCCTTGCAACCTTTGTGGTGGGGAAAGAAGTTGGAGGCTCCAAAAGCTGGATCCCGCTGGGTTTTATGAATGTTCAGCCAGTGGAAATTTGTAAGATATTTACTTCGCTGGCGCTGGCGAAATACCTTTCTTTTACCGAAACCAATTTTTCTAAATCGAGGTCGCAGGTCATTGCGGCGGTCATCGCTTTTACCCCAGCTATCCTGTCGATATTACAAAAGGAGCCAGGGGCGGCAATCGTGTATTTTTCATTTGCAATCGCTTTCTACCGGGAGGGTTTACCCGCTATTTACCTGGTAATGATGTTTTCACTGGTAATCCTGATCATCGCCAGCATCGTGGTACCTCCCAATACCTTGTTTTTAGTAGTATCCATCATAGCAGCCTATTTTATTTATTTATACCGGAGAAAAATAAAAAGGGATAAAAACATTTTACTCATAATTGCAGGCGCCTGGATCCTGTGCGTGGGGGTTCAAAAATTCCTGGTGCCGGCCCTGT
>JBBJMD010000309.1:0-3341 GCA_037719925.1 Ferruginibacter sp. | reverse complement strand
ACAGTCCCTCGGCAAGATCAAAAACCCTTGGCCAAATGTGGATGCCCATAGTGGTGCATTATTGGTTCACTATGGCATGGTGGAATATGAATTTTATACCGTTCTTTTCGGCGTATCGCGTGCATTAGGCGTATTAGCAAGCCTCTGCTGGGACAGGGCTTTGGGGTTTCCCCTGGAACGACCGAAATCAATTACCAATGATTCAGTAAAACAATGGCTGGAAGGAAAGGCGGAAATTTGGGGTGATTAAGATAACGCTGAAGTTAGTTATTCTGTAGGCGCCTGTGCAACAACGCTTTCGGTATATTCAGATTATAAATAACACCTCCGTGACCAAAAATATCATTCTCTATATTGCCTGCACTGCAGGGGGTTTTACAGGGTTAACTCAGGCGAAAAAGCCCACCCCCCCCGAGAAAAGTAATCAGCACCTGAAAGTGTTTGAACAAGCAATTACTAGCGGCGATGCAAATACCGCTTCTATCGCATTAAATTATTATTTGATTGAGCAAACGAGTGATCAAAATTACGCCGATACGCTGGCCATGCTGTATATGCAGCAAGGCGCTTATGCCCAGTGTTATTATTGGGCACAAAAACGCTTGCAGTTAAAGCCCGGTGATAATAACCTGATGGAATTAAAAGGCATAAGTCTTGATAAATTGCAGCAGCCAAAAGAGGCCATTGAAGTCTTTGAGCAATTGTTTAAAAAGACGCAAAGCCCCTATCATGCCTATAAACTAATGGAACTGCAATACGGTATCAAGCGATTGTCTGAATGCCTCGAAACCGCCCGGGCTGCGGAGAAGCTTGTTTACAAGCCGAGTTATATTATGACCTATAATGTGGGGCAGCAGGTGGGCAGAACATATTTACAGGCGGGTATTTTTAATATTCATGCCCTTGCGTTGTATGACCTTGATCAGAAATCTGAAGCAAAAACATATTTCGAAAAAGCCCTGGCACTCGATAACAGTTTTGTGCTGGCAAAACAAAACCTGGAAGCATTAAAATCAATCGAGGCCGGAGGTTCTAAAGACAGCCAGTTGCCAAATAACCAGCCATCGTTAAGGTCTCCTGGTAATAAACAAAATGAAAATTGATTTTGGAAGCATTAGTTGCTGCACCTATATTTGCAATCCGACAGGGGGATTAGCTCATCTGGTAGAGCGCAAGCATGGCATGTTTGAGGTGATCGGTTCGAGTCCGATATCCTCCACTTATAAAAAAAGCGTTTACTGTTTCAGTAACGCTTTTTTTATTGATATACGCTCCCGGGTTAATTTTTAAAAGCATTAGTATTGCCTGAGACGGTTTGTTCCCATAAAAACCACAGCAGTGACGTATTCTATTCTTACAAACCATATGAATATCGAAAGAGAAACCATAACAATCGTTTCGTGCACTTTCGAACGGTAGGCTTTCACAACTATACTTACACCAGTTTTAACCTTGCATTAAATGATCCAGGCGGATCGGCAACGACCGTACCCGCCTTCCTGTAGCATGAAAGACAGCATTTGCGACCGCAGCAAAAAATCCCATGGGGCCTATTTCACCAATACTTTTAGCCCCCGTTGCTCCAACAAAGGGATCCGGCTTGTTGATAAAAATTACTTCGATAGGCGGCACAGTACTTTTTAAACTTAAATGGGTGCCGGGAGTAATAGCATTACCGTAATTGCCATAATGGTATTCATCAACATCATACTCCAGGGATCTCCTTATCGCGCGCACTATGGAATTGTACACTTCGCCGGCAGCATATTGAAGATTAACAATTTTGCCGGCATCAATGGCCGTTACTACCCTGGTTACCTTAATTCTACCGGTATCCGGCCGAACCATCACTTCCACAAAATGTGCGCAGAAACTTTTTACTGAATAATTACCGGGGAATCCGTCAGCGGCCGCTCCAACAAGGGCCATCGTATCGTCACCGCAACAAATACCTCCACTCATACCCATACCTAAAAGCCAGTCTCCTGAACGCATTTTGGCAGGCAAAGGGTTGCGTTCATGCCATCTAAAACTCTCTGAACCCCGCACATAACATTCCTTCAAATAGTTGCTGGACCAGCGTTTTGCATTTGACGGGTCCGTTTCAGCAAAGTTCTTAAGACGGAGCTGCAGGGGATCCATCATTAAAGTATTGGATAATTCATCCAATGCCGATTCGAGTGCGAACGAGCCCCCCGATTCCTGCAGCCTGTCAGTATTGCCATTATTACCGGAAATTACTTTGAAAAGCTTGTTTGAAATTTGAACATTATCACAGGCATATAAAGATTTAACAGGATCAGATAAAGGGATAACGTGGTCATCAGGAGAAGATGTGTAGATCATCGCTTCCCGTGTTATGCCAGTTAATATTCCATCCACGCCAGCGCCTAATTCAATTCTTTGCATAGAATTATTACCGCTGTCCATACGGTTTGATGCTTTGCAATAACTTCCTATGACGGTTACCGGCCTGCCCGTTCTTTTGACCGCCAGGAGTGCTGCTACCTCTTGTGGCAAAAGATTGGAAGAAAAACCTTTGTTTATTCCTGCAAAAGAAGAATATACACTGACATTTTCATCCTTCACCATAAATACATTTGCAATATCCTTTTGGGCGAGCTTAACAACAGGGGTCTTTTTAAAATCACTCACTTTATTTAATGGATCCCATACTACCAGTGTTGCATGCCGCTCCACACGTTCGTTTGTAGCGGTTTTATATTCCGTTTCTACAGTAACGTAAGATGGGGTAGGATGGCCAGGACTTCCGCGGTTATAATTTTCAGTTCTTGCGGGTTGTAGTGACCTTAGCCTTAAAGGTAACATGCCTGTTTCACGAGCTAAGGACTGGTAAGTAATTTGTAGTAAACCTGCCGCTTCAACTGCCTTTGTGTAACTGGTGGCAACTACTAGTGCAACTGGCTGCTGGTTATAATATACCTTATCGTCATGGAATACAGGCAATGGGAGTTGTGTTGAATTAAATTCATGCGCATCCCCCTCAGAGGCCGTCAATCCCGGCACACCGGGGCCATTAAGGTGAGTCAGTATGGTGATTACGCCTTCTACTGTTAGCGCGTTCCTGCTATCAATCAATTGTATGCGCCCGTTGTCAATAGTACTGTTTACAAATACCCCGTAAGTGAGACCCGCCAATAACTTATACTCCAATATGTAACGTTCTGTATCTCCACGTTGGCTGGACTCCCCTATGTTTTCTACTACAACCGGGACATTATCGTTAGAAAAATTGCTTTGCATATAGTAAAATTATAGCGCAGGTTTTAAGCACTAAAAGATGATGTGTTAGACCTGCGATAAGATTAAATTATTTTTTA
>JBBJMD010000015.1:0-38305 GCA_037719925.1 Ferruginibacter sp. | reverse complement strand
AAACAGGTAGCAGCTTTCGGAACTGCTAAAAAAGTACATGAATTTTTAATAACATCACCTACTTCCGATGCAGCAGCAACTGTTGTTTTTGATTTGCAGGAATCATCCGGAGTTACCTATCTTGATGATATCGAATTTTATGAAACAAATGCTTCCCTGATCAATAATAATGATAAGATCAGTTTTGAATACAATGCAAGTAAAAGTAGCAGAACAGTTCCATTATATGCAACATATATTGACCTGGACGGTAAGCCGTTTGAAGGCTCCAATACCTTGCAGCCTTATTGTTCAGCGCTGTTATTAAAATCAGGGGAATTGGCAAGCAACAAAGCACCGGTGGCAAAAGCGGATACTGATAAAGTAATTACCCTGCCAATAAATTATACCACACTAACCGGAACCGGAACAGATACTGATGGCAGCATCAGCAGTTATGCGTGGGTAAAGATATCCGGCCCCGCAACAGGAACAATTGCAACACCAACGGCTGCAAATTCTGTGTTAAATAATCTTTCCCCGGGAATTTATAAATTTGAACTAACAGTTACCGACAACAGGTCCGCAACCGGCCGGGATACAATACAGGTGACCGTAAATGCAGCCAACATTGCCCCCCGTGCGAATGCAGGCATTGATATCGTAATCACCTTGCCAGCCAACAGTAATACCCTTACAGGAAGCGGCACCGATACCGATGGAACGATCAGCAGCTATGCCTGGGTAAAAATATCCGGTCCGGTATCAGGAACGATAGCAACACCTGCAACTGCAAACCCGGTTGTAAATAACCTTGTCCAGGGTATTTATAAATTTGAATTAACCGTAACGGATAACAAGTCGGCAACAGGACGTGATACCATACAGGTTACCGTTAATGCGGCACTTAATGTGGCACCTCGCGGTAATGCCGGTACAGATCAAATAATCACCTTACCCATCAACAATACCACGCTTACAGGAACAGCTACGGATACCGATGGAACGATCAGCAGCTATGCCTGGGTAAAAATATCCGGTCCGGTATCAGGAACGATAGCAACACCTGCAACTGCAAACCCGGTTGTAAATAACCTTGTCCAGGGTATTTATAAATTTGAATTAACCGTAACGGATAACAAGTCGGCAACAGGACGTGATACCATACAGGTTACCGTTAATGCGGCACTTAATGTGGCACCTCGCGGTAATGCCGGTACAGATCAAATAATCACCTTACCCATCAACAATACCACGCTTACAGGAACAGCTACGGATACCGATGGAACGATCAGCAGCTATGCCTGGGTAAAAATATCCGGTCCGGTATCAGGAACGATAGCAACACCTGCAACTGCAAACCCGGTTGTAAATAACCTTGTCCAGGGTATATATAAATTTGAATTAATTGTAACGGATAACATGTCGGCGACCGGACGTGATACCATACAGGTTACCGTAATTCCGGCAACCAATATCGCACCTCAGGGCAATGCAGGAAACAATCAAATCATAAGCTTACCAGCAAACATTGCCACTTTAACCGGCACTGGTACAGATATTGACGGCACCATCAGCAGTTATAGCTGGGTAAAAATATCCGGTCCTGCATCCGGCACAATTGTAACTCCTTCAGGAGCCCTTACAGCAGTAACAAATTTAACACAGGGTAATTACCAGTTTGAGTTAACGGTAATTGATAACAATAATGCAACAGGCAAAGATACTATGGAGATTTCAGTAATTGCCGCAGCCAATAAGGCACCGGTAGCAAATGCTGGTACTGACAGTTCCATTGTAATACCTGCCAACAGCATATCCTTAACCGGTAGTGCATTGGATACAGATGGTACTATCAGCAGTTATAGCTGGAGGAAAATTTCAGGTCCGGATTCTGGTGCGATTCAAACACCGGCTGCCGCAGTTACTATGGTCAGTAACCTCGTACCGGGAGTTTACAAATTTGAATTGACTGTTACTGATAACAATAATGCAACAGGGAGCGATACCATACAGGTAATGGTGAACGAAGCCGCTATTAGTGCACTTTTAGCAAACGCAGGGTCAGATGTAATCATCAATGCTCCTCTAAATAGAGCCACCCTGAGAGGTACAGCAGCATACAAAAGCGGCACTATCAAAAGTTACGCCTGGTCAAAACTTTCCGGTCCTTCCTCAGGAAAAATCTTAACCCCGGCTTACTCAACTACCCTGCTTTACAAACTGGTTCAAGGTACTTACCAGTTTGAGCTGGAAGTAACGGACGACAACGGTGCAATCGGAAAAGATACCGTAAAAGTGATCGTTAACAGGGCAAGCAAACACGCACCAATCATCAAAAGCCTACGCAACAGAACAATTTCATTGCCATTGAACACGATAACCTTATCTGGTGTCATTTCCACAGACACTACTATCAGTAGTATTGGATGGACAAAAATTTCTGGTCCGGCATCCGGAACCATCACAACGGCCAACAGTTCGGTGACGTCGGTTAATAACCTGGAAAAAGGGATTTACAAATACGAATTAACCGTAACTGACAGCGATGGGGCAATAGGGAAAGATACCGTAGAGGTAACAGTAAATGCAGCGAGGTTCAATGAATTGGATGGTAACAAAGAATTTGGTGTTGTTAAGAATGAATTAAAAGTATATCCAAACCCGGTCATCGATGTGGCAAATGTTGCAATCGTTTCTGCGGGAACAAAAAAACTATCTGTTTCAGTATCGGACATGAGAGGCAGGTTGGTAAAATATACAGAACTAAGCAATGTAGGGTTAAACAAAACTTTTACAGTTGATATGGCTGGTCTGCAGGATGGTTCTTATATCATCACCGTAAGATTTGACAATGGGCAGATACTTAATTCAAAAGTGCTTAAAACAAAAGGAAGATAGAAGAAGAATAGGATCAATCATTAGCAAAGGTGGCAGTTTAATCAACTGTCACCTTTTTGTATATAAAAGATATTTGTTCCGGAACCGGCGCCGATGCAGGTAAATTAAATTTCTCAATTCAATTCAATTAATTTCATTAATTTTTGACAAATTAAATGGTTATGAAATACCAGCCAGTCACAAATTATATCAACGGGTCATTTATACCTGCCCTGGGTAAAACAACCCTCGATGTAATCTCACCTGTAGACGGGATGTTGTTATCAACAGTCCCAATGTCCGAAACCACGGATCTTGATAATGCAGTGGCTGCTGCCAAAAAGGCTTTCCCCGGATGGAGCAAAACTCCTATTAAAGAACGGGCCCAGGTATTTTTCAGGTATAAATATTTATTGGAAAAACATATCGATCAACTATCCCGGTTATGCAGCGAGGAAAATGGGAAAACCTATACTGAATCTGTTGCGGAGATCGAAAAAAGTATTGAACTTTCTGAATTTGCCTGCTCCCTGCCCCAGTTGGTAACAGGTGAAATCCTGGAAGTAAGCCGCGGTGTTGAGTGCAGAACAGAACACGTGGCATTGGGCGTTGTCGCCTCTATTGTACCATTTAATTTCCCGAATATGGTGCCCAATTGGACGCTGCCCAATGCAATCGTTTTAGGTAATTGCATGATACTGAAACCGTCCGAAAAAGTTCCGCTGAGTAGCGGGCGGCTCGCAGAATTGTTGAAAGAGGCCGGGTTGCCGGATGGTGTATTTAATGTGGTACACGGAAATAGCGAAATTGTAAATGCAATTTGTGATCACCCTGATATTGAAGCGGTTTCATTTGTAGGGTCTACTAAAGTTGCAAAGCTGGTTTATCGAAGGGCGACATCGAGTTATAAACGCTGCCTGGCCCTGGGCGGGGCAAAAAATCATTTAATGGTATTGCCGGATGCGATCCCTGGAATGACTGCCCAAAATATCGCAGCTTCCATGAGTGGCTGTGCGGGCCAGCGTTGTATGGCGGCCAGTGCAATGATCGGTGTCGGAAATGTAGATGCTATTATTGAAAAAATTTGCGAAGAGGCAAGGAAGATTATACCCGGCAAAACGCTCGGGGCAATCATCAACAAAGCTTCCCGGGAAAGGATAGAAGAATTTATTACGGAAGCAGAGCAACAGGGGGCTACCGTACTGGTGGATGGAAGAAATACAACGGTCAGCGGAAAAGAGAATGGCACATATATTGGCCCTACGGTGATCGATCATGTTAAACCAGGGATGTCGGTAGCCACCGAGGAACTTTTTGGCCCGGTAATTTCAATTATGCGCACCAATACGGTAGATGAGGCATTGGCCATTGAGAATGCGAATCCCTACGGCAATGCAGCAAGTGTTTTTACACAAAATGGTGCCATGGCCAGGTATATCATTGAGAAGGCAAGTGCTGGTATGATCGGTGTAAATATCGGTGTGCCCGTGCCCCGCGAACCATTCTCTTTCGGTGGCTGGAACGAAAGTAAATTCGGGGTAGGCGATATTACGGGCAAAAGCTCCATTGAATTCTGGACGAAATTAAAAAAGAGTACAACGAAATGGAACCCGGAGTCCGGGGTGAACTGGATGAGTTAAAAGATCTCCTAAAAAGATTGAGAAAGACGTATAATTTTCGGGAGCACATTTTCCATACAGGTATTGATTTATCTATTTCAAATTATAACTTTCCGGATGCGATGCGTGATGCTCGATCCGCTCCGGGCCCTATTCACTCATTTTTAAGCATTATTATGTCAGCAACAAAAACCATTTCAGCTGCAGAGGAAATTATACAGGACAATCTCGACTATACTTTATTTTCCTGGAGCAAGCAAAAAGGCATTTCTCCTATCGCCGTTAAATACGGTAAGGGCGTTTACCTGTATGATTACGATGGTAAACGGTACATTGATTTTTCCAGCGGTTTGATGAACGTAAATATTGGTCATGGCGATCAGCGCATAACCGATGCCGTTGTTAGGCAGATGCAGGAAATTAGTTATGTAACACCTGGTTGCGTAACGATGGTAAGGGGAGAACTGGGTAAAAAACTCGCGGAAATCTGCCCCGGCGACCTGAATAAGGCCTTCTTCACTTTGTGTGGTGCAACCTCTATTGAAAATGCCATCAAGCTTGCCCGGATGTCTACGGGCCGTCACAAAATTATAAGCCGTTACCAATCCTACCATGGCTCTTCCAGCGGAGCAATGGCTGCCAGTGGTGATCCGCGTAAATTAACCACAGATGCACAGCAGGCACCTAATTTTGTGCATATTGATATTCCTTACGCTTACCGATATGCACATGGCGAAGGCAGTTTATTACAAGACGCGGTTGATCAGTTAGAGCGGATCATAGCGTATGAGGGCCCCGCTAATATTGCGGCCATTTTACTCGAAGGAGAATCGGGTTCATCGGGTTGCCTGAAGTACCCGCAAGGCTACCTGTCAGTTGTTAGAAAAATATGCGACAAGCATGGCATCCTCCTAATCATGGATGAAGTGATGAGTGGCTTCGGGCGCACCAGTAAATGGTTCGGTTTTCAAAATCATGGCATAGTACCGGATATGATCGCGATGGCAAAGGGGCTCACTTGCGGGTACCTGCCTTTTGGTTGCCTGATGGTTTCTGACCGGATCGTTGCCCCTTATGATGATACAATGCTGGCATTGGGGCTTACCTATTCTGCACATCCGGTTTCCTGTGCAGCCGCTTTGGAAACGCTCAAAATATACGAGGATGACAACCTGTTTGAGAATGCCTGTTTACTGGGGCAATATGTGAATGAACAAGTAGAACGGTTAAAACAAAAACATCCTTCCATTGGAGATTTCAGGAATACAGGTTTATTGGGTTGTATTGAGCTCGTAAAAAACAGGACTACCAGGGAACCAATGGCTCCCTTTAATGCAACAGCCGGGGAAATGGTGGTCATGAATAAGGTAGCAGCCAGGATAAAAGAATTGGGGATGTACACCTTTGTCCGCTGGAGCTTTATATTTATCGCCCCGCCGCTATGTGTTACCAAACAAGAAATTGATGAAGGGCTGGCCATCATAAGCGAAGCCATCACCATTGCAGATGAGTACGTACTTAATTGATTAACCAGTTATCCAGGTAGGCGGCAATAGCACCAAAGGCACTGTATTTTGAAAGTGATTCTTATACCAGCTACGTATAAATTAAATTCAGGTAGACCTAATCATCCCTGCATAGAAAGGGATATTATTCCAGGGGTCGGGCAACCACTCCTTCGGAGAGTGCGGGGAGGTGAGGTAAACATGGAGGGGTAAACCAATAAACAAACTAACATGCACAATGAAGACCTCTTGTCCGAAGAACTGCGGGCTTCTGATTTGTACAGTAAAGACATGGCACCCGTACCGGCCGCTCAAAGAAGCTGGAATACCTGGAACTATGCTGCTTTATGGATCAGCATGAGTTTGTGTATCCCCACTTATATGCTGGCCAGTTCTTTGATTGAAGGCGGCATGAACTGGTGGCAGGCCATCCTTACCATATTTATCGGCAATAGCGTAGTATTGATCCCTATGATCCTGAACGGACACGCAGGAGCTAAGTATGGGATTCCTTTTCCTGTTTTTGCAAGAGCAAGTTTTGGTACCAGGGGCGCCAATATCCCTGCCGTTTTAAGGGCCATTGTGGCCTGCGGATGGTTTGGCATACAAACATGGATCGGTGGTTTTGCACTGTTCCAGATGTTTCATTTATGGTTTCCTTTTTTAGACAAGCTCCCGCAGGTTTTCCCCGCCTCATGGCAATTACAGACGGGACCGGCCATTTGCTTCCTGTTATTCTGGTTATTGAATATGTATGTCGTATTCCTTGGTGTGGAGCGTATAAAAAAACTCCTGGTATTTAAAGCTTTCTTTTTGCCCTTTGCGGCCCTGGCATTGTTGTTTTGGGCCATCAGTGCCGGCAACGGCCTGGGGCCAATATTAAATCAATCGTCAAAATTCAACACTTCCTCAGATTTTTTCAATTCTTTTTCCCGGCCTTGACTGGCATGGTGGGTTTTTGGGCCACCCTTTCCTGAACATACCTGACTTTACAAGATATGCTAAAAGCCAGCGTGCACAGGTAACCGGCCAGGCAATAGCGCTCCCGCCTCCATGACTTTGTTCTCTTTTATAGGAGTAGTTGTTACATCCGCTACTACCATTATTTACGGTACCACCATCTGGGACCCACTCGTATTGGCAGGCAGATTTGAGAGTAAATTTTTGGTGAGCATTGCGATGATAGCAGTAGCGATATCAACATTGGCAACCAACATAGCGGCGAATATTGTTAGCCCGGCAAATGATTTTGCACACCTGGCTCCTAAGAAAATCAATTTCAGAACCGGGGGCTTCATTACGGGAATAATCGGCATCCTGATATTTCCATGGAAACTTATTGCCGATCCAGGAGGTTATATTTTTACCTGGCTGGTGGGTTATTCCAGTTTATTGGGACCAATTGGCGGCATAATGATCGTTGATTATTATTTTATCCGGAAACAACAACTGGAGCTGGGAGAATTATATAATCCTAATGGCAGGTACAGCTTTACAAAGGGGTTTAACGCTCATGCGATTATTGCCTTATTCCTGGGAATTTTGCCGAATGTGCCCGGCTTCCTGGTGCAGGTTAAACTCATTGAAGCAACAGACATGATGGCCTGGGTCATACACTTATATAGTTATGCATGGTTTGTTGGGTTTTTTGTAAGCGGGTTCAGTTATGGATTATTAATGCGGAAAGGTATAAGCGTTCCTCTTGGTACCCCTGCCGTCCGCTTATAACAAGCACCGCCTGGTCTTACGGGACTTACGGCATCCGGGCTGTGCAATAAATTTTACCTGATAAATTGGTTCATTATTACTTTGAAAAAATTTCAACCATCCAAACGCGATCCCATGGAAAAGGCCATCCATCAGTGATCAATTAAGGATTTGCTTCCGTAGGGAAGCAGGCCCCTTTAGTTGAAATTTTCAAAAAGATTTTACTGAGTAAAACTGGCCATGATTAAAATGTGTTAAGTTAAATCGGAACCCCATTTTAATTACATTGATCAAAACAAGTTAAATTAGTATGGGCATTTTTCAGTTGCCTTTTTGAAACAAAAGAGTATGAGCATTTTAATTAAAAACGGGAATATCATTTCGGCTTCGGATAATTATTTCGGTGACATCTATATCGAGGACGAAACTATTACGGCCATCGGGGAAAACCTGTCCATGCCTGCTGACAGAATCATAGATGCCACCGGCCTGCTGGTTTTACCGGGTGCCATCGACCCCCACGTGCATTTGGAAATGCCATTTATGGGTACTTTTTCCAGCGATAATTATGAGACCGGTACGCGCGCAGCCTTACATGGCGGTACAACCACGGTAATAGATTTTATTTTGCAATCGCAGGGGCACTCGTTGTACGAGGCCTACGACGCATGGAGCCAAAGGGCACGGGGTAATGCGATCTGCGACTACGGCTTTCACATGGCGGTAACGGATTTTAACGAAAACACTTGTAAAGAAATAAAAGATCTTATAGAAAAGCAAGGGATCACCTCCTTTAAAATTTTTATGGCTTACAAAGGGGCGCTTATGATTGATGATAAACAGATGGTAGGGTTGATGAATGAAGCGAAGGAAAGGGGCGGGATGGTAACCGTGCATGCAACCAATGGAGACATGATCGATTTCCTGGTTGCCCGCCACCGTGCAGAAGGGAAACTTACACCGCTCTATCACTATTTATCGCAGCCTGAAATTACAGAGGCGGAGGCCTCCGAAAGGTTTGCGGGTATTGCCGGGTATACCGGTTGCCCCGGCTACATTGTACACATGACCTGCGAGGGAGCGTTAAACGCGGTAAGAAATAATAACCGGTATAATCAAAAAGTATTCGTGGAAACCTGCATTCAATACCTGCTGTTAGATGCATCCCTGTATGAAAATAATTTCGAAGGTGCCAAATGGGTGATGAGCCCCCCGTTACGTGAAAAGAAAGACCAGGCAGCATTGTGGGCCGGTATCAACCAGGGATTGATACAGGTAGTGGCAACTGATCACTGCCCTTTCACATGGCAACAAAAGTTAATGGGTAAGGAAGATTTTTCAAAGATACCCAACGGCCATCCCGCCATTGAGCACCGCGTGGAATTATTATTCAATGAAGGCGTTCGCAAAGGGAAAATTACGCTCAACAAATGGGTGGAAGTATTGAGTACCAACCCTGCGAGGATATTCGGTATGCATCCCCGGAAAGGTTGCATTGCGCCGGGATCCGATGCCGATATTGTTTTGTTTGATCCTCATCATCAACATACGATCAGCGCATCAACTCATCACATGAACACTGATTATTCGGCTTACGAGGGTTGGCAGCTCACAGGTAAATGCAAAACCGTATTGCTGAGGGGGAAAGTAGTGATCGATGATGATAATTGTTTTGCTGAAAAGGGCAATGGAAAATATATAAAAAGAAACAAAATTTCAGCGATTATTTAGCCGTTTTTTTATACCAGTGAGGAGTCACCTAACGGAAAGGCTGCAGGGGCAACGCAGCAAATTGCAATATTAATTAAAAACTGAAAACTTTTTTGACATGCCACGCATCATCAGATCAGGCCTTATACAAATGAGTCTCCCGGTAACAGAAGGCCAGGGAACAATCGACGAGATTAAAGAAGCAATGGTTCAGAAACATCTTCCGCTTATTAATGAAGCGGGAGAAAAGGGGGTACAAATATTGTGTTTCCAGGAAATTTTTAATACGCCTTATTTCTGCCCGGGCCAAGATAAAGCCTGGTATGCATCGGCTGAAACAGTTCCTGGTCCAACAACCGATCTTATGGCAGCCTATGCCCGGAAATACAATATGGTTATAATCGTACCGGTTTATGAAAAAGAACAGGCCGGCGTATTGTACAATACAGCCGCAGTAATTGATGCGGATGGACAATACCTTGGAAAATATAGGAAAAATCATATCCCTCATACAGGAGGTTTTTGGGAGAAGTTTTTTTTTAAACCAGGCAATCTTGGTTACCCCGTATTTCAAACCAAATATGCCAAAGTGGGGATTTATATCTGTTACGACCGCCATTTCCCGGATGGTGCGCGCTGCCTCGGATTAAACGGCGCCGAGATAGTCTATAATCCTTCCGCCACTACAGCCGGACAATCACAATACCTTTGGAAACTGGAACAGCCTGCGCATGCGGTTGCCAACGGTTATTTTATGGGTTGCATTAACAGGGTAGGAACCGAGGCGCCCTGGAACCTGGGCAAATTTTACGGAAGCAGTTATTTTGTAGACCCGCGGGGTCAAATATTTGCCCAGGCGGGCGAAGAAAACGATGAATTACTCATTGCCGAATTTGATCTGGACATGATCAATGACGTACGTGCCACCTGGCAATTTTTCAGGGACCGCCGGCCGGAAACCTACAGCAAGATCACAGAACTGTAAACCCCGCTCGGGGTTACGATTGAAAACTAAATTTATAACTGGCTATGGCTATCACTAATAATAAATTAACCAGCGGGGAATACGAGCAAAACTTCAGCGATATCCGGCCTCCCTTCGAAACCGCCGATGCCGCCCTCGTAGAGGCTAACCGATGCCTGTTTTGTTATGATGCGCCCTGCACGAAAAGCTGCCCCACTGGTATCAACGTACCTAAATTCATTAAACAAATTTCCACCGAAAATTTAAAGGGCTCTGCTCATACAATTTTTTACAGCAATATAATGGGCGCAGGTTGCGGTAAGGTTTGCCCTGTAGAAAAATTATGTGAAGGCGCCTGCGTTTTTAACCTGATGGAAGAAGCGCCGATACAGATTGCCAAACTGCAACGCTACAGCACGGAAAAAGCCATGGAAATAACTGGCAGCTTTTTAAACGAAAAGAATTAACCGGTAAAAAAGTAGCCATTGTCGGCGCAGGCCCGGCAGGACTCAGTTGTGCGCATATGCTTAGCCGTGAGGGAGTGGATACCACTATTTATGAAAAGGAAAACAAGGGCGGCGGTTTAATGACCTATGGCATTGCTGCCTATAAAGTAACGCCGCAGTTTTGCGAGGACGAAGTAAATTATATTACCGGTATCGGGGGTATCGAAATAAAATACGATCAGGAACTGGGTAAAAATATTTTGCTGGCTGACCTGCAAATGAATTATGATGCCGTGTACCTGGGCATTGGTGTGGGTTTGGCAAGGCGGCTTGATATTACCGGGGAAGAACTGGATGGTGTGGCCGATGCCCTCACATTCATTTATGATATACGCGATAAAGGATTTGATAAGGTTCCTGTCGGTGACAGGGTCGCGGTGATCGGTATGGGCATGACGGCTATTGATGCCGCTACGCAGGCAAAAAGACTGGGGGCTAAAGAAGTAACGCTGGTGTATAGACGAACAGAGCGCGAGAAGCCTTGCACCCAGGCGGAACTGGATATTGCCAAAATGGATGGCTGTAACATCATCTGGCTCGCGTCACCAAAAGAAGTTGTCGGCGAAGGGGGAAAAGTAAAGGCATTGGTCTGCAGTAAAATGCAATTAGGGCTGACGGATGATAGCGGGAGGCGCTCGCCGGTCGATACGGGTGAAACATTTACCCTTGAAGTGGATATGGTTATTAAGGCCGCGGGCCAGATGCCCTTTAAAGAGTTGGTCCAAAGGAATGGTATAGAAAATATCTCAGGAAGGATCCTG
This sequence comes from Ferruginibacter sp., assembly GCA_037719925.1. Lineage (GTDB taxonomy): Bacteria > Bacteroidota > Bacteroidia > Chitinophagales > Chitinophagaceae > Ferruginibacter. The sequence goes on along the minus strand of JBBJMD010000015.1, from coordinate 26,674 downwards.
TTAAAGCTAAATTGTGAAACAAATATAAAGGGTGTATTTGCAGGTGGCGATGCAGTAAATGGTGGTAAAGAGGTAGTGGACGCAGTACAGGCCGGTAAAGATGGAGCGAAAGCAATAATGAATTATTTAGTTACGGGGTAATTTCTTTACGGGCAAAGTCGCAAAGGACTAATAAAAAAAGAAGTAAGAAAATAAAATCATGTACACGGAAAATACTATAGCATCTTTAACAGGGAATTTTTGCTTTACCATTCACTCAAAGTATTGGCCCGCCTCTTTGAGAATATTTGGGAGGAAATATTTTGTTATGAAATGCCAAAAACGGGTCTTCACTTCACACGTCAACAGGCAAATCCACTTGTACATGAATCTGTAAAATGGATATTGGTTTCAAAGCAGCTGTAATAGTTGGTAACAAGGCAATAATTGAAATTTAGTCCATGAAGTACTTGGTCCCGTTCATTATAAACAAGGGGAAACTTATTTAAAATTAACCGGTTGTAAAATAGGGCTCCTGGTAAATTTCAATGTCAATCTTATCAAGGAAGCAATTCATCGAGTGGTCAATAAATTATAAAAAACCTGGTGTCTTAAGTAAAAAAGCAAAGGTAAAAATTATAACAACTTAGCATCTTTGCAGCTTTGCGCCTTTGGGTGAAAAATTGTGGCAAAAAATTAAATATATGGCAAACATCACAGCAGATTTCCTTGGCATCAGGTCTCCTAATCCTTACTGGCTCGCCAGCGCGCCGCCTACGGATAAAAAGATCAATGTGCTCCGTGCCTTTGAGGCCGGCTGGGGGGGCGTGGTTTGGAAAACACTCGGCTCGCAGGTAAAAAATGTTTCATCCCGTTATTCTGCCGTCAATTTTAATGGCACCCGCGTGATGGGGTTCAACAACATTGAACTGATCAGCGACCGGCCCCTGGCAATTAACCTGGTCGAGATACAAGAGTGCATCAGGCTGTTCCCGGATAGAGCAATGGTTGTATCACTAATGGCCGACAACGACCGTCATAGCTGGCACGAACTTATCAAAAAGGTGGAGGATACCGGCGCTCACGGTATCGAATTAAATTTCGGCTGCCCCCATGGAATGACCGAAAGGGGTATGGGAGCCGCAGTAGGCCAGGATCCCGAGATAGCCCGCATAGTGGTGGAATGGGTAATGGAAAAAGCTACTCTACCGGTTATCACTAAACTCACACCAAATGTGCATTCTGCCGTGCCCGCCGGGAAGGCTTGCGTAGAAGCAGGCACCAATGCCCTGTCGCTGATCAACACCATTCAATCGGTCACAGGTATCGATCTCGACACCCTGGTACCCAATCCTTACGTAGCTGGTAAATCTGTATTTGGCGGCTATTGCGGCCCTGCGGTAAAACCCATCGCCCTTAAAATGCTGACGACCATTTCGCAGGATCCAACTACAGCTACCGTGCCTGTTTCCGGAATTGGCGGCATCAGTACCTGGAGGGATGCCGTTGAATTTATGCTGCTGGGGGCATCAAACGTACAGGTCTGCACGGCCGCTATGAAACATGGTTTCAGGATTATAGAAGATATGTGTGAAGGGCTTAATAACTGGATGGATGAAAAAGGATACGGCACCATATATGATTTTATCGGGAAGTCTGTTGAAAAGATCACACACTGGGAAGACCTGGATATCAATTACCACCACATCGCTAAGATCAACCAGGATAAATGTATTCACTGCGGGCTTTGTTATATTGCCTGCGAAGATGGGTCCCATCAATCTATTAATCTTCAATATGGCAACCCTTACAACACATATACAATAAAGGATGATGAATGTGTGGGCTGTAATTTATGCCAGTTGATATGCCCGGTTACGGATTGTATCACCATGGAAGAACACCGGGTAGCACCGGAATACCTCAATTGGAAAGACTACCAGCGTTTGGGTCTGCCATTAAACGACCATTGATCAATTGGAAGATATAAACCATTGACATGATAGGCAGCATTTTTTTTATTATTAAACTTTAAATAGTTAGTATGATCGCATTTGTTAACAACCAGTTTTTCGATGAAGATAAAGCCACGCTACAGATTAGTGACCTTGCTATACAACGCGGTTACGGGGTGTTTGATTTTTTAGAACGAGGGGCAACAAGCCGCTTTTCCTGGATGATTACCTGCAACGCTTCTTCAATTCCGCGGCAGTAATGCGTTTGCAACCTGCTTTCACAAAAGAGGATTTGACTAGCAACATTTATGAGTTGCTCCATAAAAATAAACTTGATGAATCCGGGGTCAAGGTTATACTTACTGGGGGATACTCGCCGGAAAGCTACGATCCTGCAACGCCTAACCTCATCATTACACAGCAAAAATTGCAGACCCCCGCTAACGATAAATTTAGTAACGGAATTAAAGTTATTACATACGAATACCAACGCGATTTGCCCGGGATTAAATCGATCAATTACCTGATGGGTGTCTGGTTGCAACAAATAATAAAAGAAAACGGAGCGGAAGATGTTTTATATTTTAAAGAAGGGTTTGTTACAGAATTTTCGAGGTCAAATGTATTTTTAGTTACCAGTGATAAAAAGCTTGTTACCCCGTCAGACAATATCCTGCATGGGATTACACGGAAAAAATTACTGGAACTGGCAGTGAAAAATTATACCGTCGAATGCAGGGCCGTAACAATCACGGAGCTTAAAGAAGCAGCTGAAGTCTTCATGACAAGTACTACCAAAAGATTGTTGCCGGTTACCCGCATCGATAATACCGTTATTGGAAATGGTAGCGCCGGCCCGGTCACTGCCCTGCTCAATACCGCGTTTATAAAAATGGAAGAAGAAGTGCTGTCCGGGAGAGTAATGGCCGGGATGAACAATGGTTGACCAGTATCGAAGGTTTTTATCCAATGCCTTAACCGGAGACTCTATTTTTAAACGTTTTACTGATCATTTATATGCCACTAAAATACAACTGCCTGGTAATTTATTTATGCTCCTTAATTGCTGGTGTTACTGCGCAGGATAAGATCACCAGTTATAATGATCCCCGGATCTCTTATGAAGGAAGAATTGCCTTTACAAAAGATGCGGCTGAATTGTCGTGGCCGGGAACAACAGCGACCATCTTATTCAGGGGCGAAGCTATGTCCGCATTATTGAAAGACGCAGACACAGCGAATTATTTTAATGTCATTATTGATGATACCGTCATAGGAAAAATTCATACCGACACCATGGTTAAAAGCTATTCACTTGCTTCCGGTTTGCCAAACGGTATGCATAAGTTGCAATTGTTCAAGCGCACGGAATGGGACAAGGGCAAGACCTGGTTCTACGGTTTCCAGGCTTCCCCGGAGACTGAGATTTTACCGGCACCCGTTCCAAAAAAAAGAAAAATAGAATTTTATGGTAACTCGATCACCTGTGGTTATGGAATAGAAGACAGTAGCAGCAATGATTCCGGAAGCATTTTGAAAACAACTATCTTTCTTATGCGGCAATTACAGCAAGGCATTTCGATGCCCAATATTCGTGTATCTCAAAAAGCGGCATCGGAATAATGGTAAGCTGGTTTCCGCTCATTATGCGGGAAATGTATGACCGCCTTGATCCGGCAGACGGGGATTCAAAATGGGATTTTAAAATGTTTACTCCCGATGTTGTAGTGATCAATGTATTGCAGAATGATTCCTGGATCGTTCATTTACCCGGCCATGAGCAATTTAAATCCAGGTTTGGCACAAAGGCCCCGGGTGAAAAATTTATCATCAACTCCTATAAACAATTCGTGGCAACAATTAGAAAAAAATATCCCCGGGCCGTCATTATCTGCGCACTTGGAAATATGGATGCAACAAAAACCGGTTCACCCTGGCCCGGCTATGTTCAGCAGGCAATAAACCAGTTGCGCGATCCTGCAATTCATACTCACTTCTTCAAATATAAAAATACGGATGGTCATCCTAAAGTGGCTGAACAAAAAGCTATGGCTGATGAACTCATTAAATTTATTGAACACACCATTAAGTGGTAACTATAATTGCCCCCTGATGCCAGGTTAAATTACACTACCACCCTTAACTCAGCCTGTTGAAAATTATTTTTTATTTATATTTTAATCTTCACGGCCGGTATTCCGGGCCACGCTTTAATTATTAATCTTTTATTAATGAGAATAAATTCCAACCGCCTCCGGCATCATTTTGAAGCAATGAGTGAAATAGGAAAGATCGGCGAAACAGGTACCTGCAGGCCCACTATGACCCCGTTGGAAAAACAGGCATTTGAAATAGCTGCCGAATGGATGCAGGAATCCGGGATGACGACGCGTATTGATAATTTTGGTAACCTGGTAGGAAGACTGGAAGGGATTAACCCATTATTGCCTGTTCTAATGATGGGCTCTCATTTAGATTCCCAGCCTTATGGTGGCCGCTTTGATGGCGTTGCAGGGGTGCTATGCGCCATTGAGGCCGTGGCAACACTCACGGAAAACGGCACGCGGCCGGAAAGAAGTATTGAAATAATTTCTTTTGCTGATGAAGAAGGGTGGCGTTTTAATAAAGGACTTTTTGGTTCAAGGGGCATTTTAGGAAAACTGGAGGAAGGCGAATTAAAAAGAACCGATAAAGACGGTATTACCAGGGAACAGGCATTAAAAGATTTCGGTTGCGACCCGGCAAAATTTAAAGATTCTGAATACGCGCCGGGAAGCATTTTTTGTTTCCTCGAATTACATATCGAACAAGGGCCGGTCCTTGATCTGGCGCACCATCCCCTGGGAGTGGTATCCGGCATTTCCGGGCCTTTATGGCTAACCGTAAAATTAAAAGGGATGGCGGGTCATACCGGATCTGTACCCATGACCATCCGGCAGGATGCTTTGGTGGGTGCGGCTGAGATCATCCTGGCCCTTAACCGGATCGCTACACAAGTGCCTGGCGCGCCTACAGTGGGTACGGTGGGTACTCTCACTGTTTTTCCGGCTTCACGTAATATTATTCCTGAAGAAGTAACATTTACTGTTGACCTGAGAGACATTGACCTGGAAAGGCGCAACCGTTATGAAATCCAATTGATGAATGATATCAAGGCTATTACAAAAAAGCATGCGTTAACCTGACATCACCAGACACCAACAATGAACTGCGTTATTGTGCTGGCTGGATCAAAGAAATAATTCGGAATGCCAGCTGCCGGGTTGGTAGCGCCAGAACTGATGAGCGGCCTGTTTGATGATGCTATGGCACTTTCCTATGCCTGTGATTACGGGATGATATTTGTCCGGTGTAAAGATGGGATTATCCACTAGAGTATCTTATACGACGACCTTGCCCTGGGTGCTGAAGTCATGTATGGGACTGTTCTTAAATTACTGAGCCGGCAATCCATACAAAACCTGGAAGCTCGTATTTAAAATCAGGAAAAATCTACGCAATCATTTTCCAATGCGCATCCCTGTAATTCTTTATTACTTTGTGTGCATTTTTAAGGGAGGCTTTTTGATTTATTATAATGGTCATAACGGCAGGTCCTATTTCAGCATCGGAAGCGAGGGCGGCATTATATGCCTTTTGTACTTTGTCTTCACTGAGCTCACATGATTCCAGGAGGGCCTGGCGGTCGTATCCCTGGAAAGTAGGATTCACCTCCTGCCAAATGTTGTGAATTTTTGCTGTGTTGATATCAGGAGTGATTGCGTTATGATTGTTATATATTTCTTCAGTCAATTCAGCAATATACCTCCGGCTCTCATTCGCCAGATTTGTGAAAATTGTATGAAGATCTACATCCAGTTCCTTACTTTGTTCGGCTGCTTTCTCATAACCTGTAACACGGTCGTTATTCACCTGCACGAGATTCCATAAAACCTCAATTAGTTTTTCCTTTCTTTCCATGTTAGGTTTTTTTGTGCAAAGTCGACTGCGAAAATTATGCCAGTGAAATAATTTGTTTATAAAATCCAATGTTAAATGTCAGAATTTGGTAATATAATGGAAGCCGGTTTGATATGCAGTTGATGTAGATTTTACAACTGCACCACTGGAAGTTACCTTCAAAAATCATTTTTATTTTATTCATCCACTTTAGTATCTTCATGCCCAGACAATATTGCTGCCAGCCATTGTTCCGGTTAACAAATTGTTTGGTTAACGCCTAAAACAATCTATTATGAAAGTTTCTGACATTTTACAATCAAAGGGAAGTAATGTGTATTCAATAACAAGCGGGATTTCTGTATATGCCGCGTTAAAAGTGATGGGAGAAAAAAATGTTGGGGCCTTGCTGGTTATAGAAAATGAAAAGTTATTGGGAATCATTTCTGAACGGGATTATGCCCGTAAAATTATTTTAAAAGGAAAAACCTCGCATGATACCCTGGTAAAAGAAATAATGACAGAAAAGGTGATATCAGTTACCCCCGATGATAATATTGAGAAATGCATGGAATTCATGAGTGAAAAACATATCCGCCATTTGCCCGTTGTGAAAGAAGATAAAGTAACCGGGATTATTTCGATCACGGATGTTGTAACGGCAATTATCGCAACACAAAAAGAAACGATCTCTCTTTTACATGATTATATCTCGCAGTAACATATTTAAAATAACCAATCCAACGCCCGGTTCATGTACGGCATTTGTTAGCCCGGATTCATCGGCCGTTAAAATTATACTACCCCTGCCAGTTGCAGGCTTCGCTTGCTGATTTGCTTGTAGTCGATGTTTTCCACGATTGCATCCGGGTATACAATGAGCGAAACGCCCTGTTCCCTCCACCAAACTTTTTCTGTTAATTTTTCTGCATGAATGATTGCCACCAGCCAACTGTAGCGCAATCCATTGTGCCATTCTTCAATCCACTCAAAGTCCTGCCGGTTTATTTTATCAATATCATCCACACTGATAAATACCTTTAAATAAAAATCATTGGTAAGTTCCGTGTCCGTTTTATGATAGATTTTTTTATATTCATATTTATAGTTGTACCTGAGTGCGGAGATATCACTCAACACAGCAGATGCGGTGGGAAATGCCCCCGCCCCTTTTCCTTTAAAAAAATGTTTGTCCGAAAAAGTACTCTCCGTAATCACTCCGTTAAATTCATTATGAACGTGGTACAGGTCATCGCTTTCACTTACAAATTGCGGTAATACAAAAGCTGCCAGTTTACCATTCTTTAACTTTTGTGCGTTGGCTACTAGTTTGATGCTGAAGCGTTTTTCTTTCGCAACGGCTGCGTCCGGCAATGAAATATTTTCTATCCCGTTAAATAGGAACCGGCCGGGTTTTGCGAGCACACCAAAGGAATGCGCCAGCAGGATACTCAGCTTATTGGCCGAATCGTATCCGCCAATGTCGAGTTTGGGATTGCTTTCGGCAAAGCCCAGTTGCTGCGCCATCAGCAACGCTTCGTTGAACTCAAGGTATTCCTGGAAGATCTTTGTTAAAATAAAATTCGTTGATCCGTTGATAATTCCCCTGAATGATTGTAACAGGTCATTATCATAATATTCCTCCAGGTTGCGAATAAGTGGCATACTAGCGCAGCAGGAGGCTTCATACAGGAAAGGTGTTTGAAATTCCTTTTGCAGGGCAAGCAATTCTTCAAAATGTTCAGCTATCATTTTCTTATTGGCGCTTACCACGGCTTTCCCCTTTTGCAAAGCGGTTTTAACGATCACAAACGCGGCGTCTGAATCATCAATCAATTCTACGATTACATTGATCTCATCGTCTTCTAATAATAGTGCAGCTTCCGTTGTGAAATTTTCAGCTGAGATACTTCTTTTCTTACCCGAATTTTTTATGCAGATCTTTTTAATGGTCGATTGAAGCGTGGCCGTATTATGCAATACGTCGTATAATCCTTTACCGACTACACCAAAGCCAAACAGGCCAATCGTCAATTGTTTACCAGGTTCCATTATTTTTTATTTATTTGTGGTTATTCACTGCCCGTTGTAAACCCAAATACATTTCGACGCAGCAAATTATCCCGGGTATACTATTTTAATTGGACAGTTGAAATATATTTACAGGTTGTTACAAAACGGCAATAGCTTACCTGTAAAGCGTTAAATTATTTTCTATTCAAATGCGAATGCTGGTTCTGGTGTTATAGCAGACCATACTTTATCAAAAGCCTGTTCGAGGTCGGCTACCAGGCCTCACTTCTTCCAGCCCTACACTCAGGCGTATAAGGCTATCCGTTACACCATTCAGCCGGCGGGTAGTAGCAGGGATACTTTTATGGGTCATCTTGGCCGGATGACTTACAAGGCTCTTCACCCCACCCAGGCTTTCGGCGAGTAAGAAATATTTTGTACTGGTAACAAAGCATATGGCTGCTTCCTCCGTATCTTCTTTTAATGAAAAAGTTACAACCCCTCCAAAGCCCTTGCTTTGCTTTTTCGCAATAGCATGATTTGGATGGGCGGGTAAACCAGGATAATAAACTTTCTCTACCAAAGGATGTGTTTCAAGGTATTCCGCAACCGCCTGGGCGTTGATGCAATGTTGCCTTACGCGGAGGTGCAATGTTTCGATTCCGCGTATCAGCAGCCAGCTGTCAAACGGCGACAGAATGGCGCCACAGGCATTTTGTAAAAATTTAATTTTTGCACCCAGTTCAGCTTCCCTGGCAACTACAACTCCTGCAATCAGGTCGCTGTGCCCGCCAAGATATTTGGTTGCCGAATGCACGACCAGGTCTGCACCCAATTCCAGTGGTTGCTGTAAGGCAGGATAAGCAAATGTATTATCAACACAAAGCAGGCAATTATTTGCTTTCGCTACTTTAGCAATGCCTGCTATATCGGAAATTTTAAGTGTAGGATTGGTAGGTGTTTCCAGCCAGATCAGTTTTGTTTGTGAACTGATTGCATTAAAAACATTATCAATACTGGTAGTGTCAACGTATTGTACGGTAATCCCGAATTTTTCATAAACCTGCGTGAACAGCCGGAATGCCCCGCCATAAATATCATCAACGGCCAATATTTCATCACCTGTTTTTAATAGTTTTATCACGGCATCAATGGCAGCCAGGCCACTGCTGAAAGCTATTCCCGTGCTGCCACTTTCTAACCGGGCGATTAAATTTTCAACAGCTTCCCGTGTGGGATTATTGCTTCTTGCATAATCATATCCCTTATTTACTCCCGGCGCCTCCTGGATAAAAGTACTGGTTTGGTAAATAGGAACGCTGATAGCCCCTGTTAACGGGTCAACCGGGATAGTGTGTAGTAATTTTGTTGCGTTGTTCATGGTGTTGTCCTCCATCTTCCCGAAAGAAGTTTTTAAAGTGATTGTAAAATGGTTAAGGCGTCACCATCAGGAATTATTCGATCATTACCGGATGAGTTATCATTTTTGCCCTGGCATAGGGAAAACAAAAAAGCTCACCCGATAAATCAGATGAGCTTTTAATATTTTGTATAGATATTTTGAGCTGTGGATCTGACTTATCTCTCCCGGAATTACCGGGATGGAATTGGCACCTTATTTTTATACATACTAAAATAGGTTGCCAAGGCTTCAACGGGCCATTACCCTCTGCCTTTCTTGATAAGTGATAACTAAAGAACTGGTGCAAAGGTATATGCAGGAAAACAATACTTCCAAATAAATTTTAAAATGCATTTGTAATTCCGCGGGAATGCAACACGGCAAGCCATTACAGCTAAAAGACGATAAATTTTATCCTTACAGTTTATATAAAAAAATCGGTGCTGGTGCCGATGCCGCGAGTTCAAGATCCTGGTGGAACAATAAGATAAAAGGTCTTCATGACCCTTGGCATACGTCTTAAATCCCACGTCACCCTCACTTCAATATTGCCCGGCCAATGACTTTCTTGTTTTATCTTAGCAACGTCGAACTGTTTAAATCTGAAGTTGTATGATAGATATCCGGCAAACCCTGCAGCAGTATTTCGGTTATAATGAGTTCCGGCACAACCAGCAGGAAATCATTGAGAACGTGTTGGCAAAAAAAGACAGCATAGTTTTAATGCCTACCGGTGGGGGTAAATCCTTATGTTACCAGGTGCCCGCACTGATCTTTAGCGGTGTTACCATTGTAGTTTCTCCACTGATCGCTTTAATGAAAGACCAGGTAGATGCCCTTAAGTTAAATGGTGTTGCGGCGGCTTTTTTAAATTCATCCCAATCTACATCTGAACAATCAGTTATTATTACGCGGCTAAAAAATGGTCAGTTAAAATTATTATACGTAGCGCCGGAAAGATTGTTGGGCCAAAATAGTTTATTAAGCTTCCTTAAGGATATCAATGTATCGCTGTTTGCAATTGATGAAGCACATTGCATCAGTCACTGGGGCCATGATTTCAGACCGGAATATTTAGTACTGGGCCAGCTGAAAAAACAATATGCCGGTATACCTGTTATTGCGTTAACTGCCACTGCAGATAAACTTACCAAAAGCGACATCATCCAAAAACTGGAGCTCACTCATTATACAGTTTTCGAAAACTCTTTTAACCGTCCTAACATCGGTTATTTTATCAGGCAAAAGAAAAATTATTTACAGCAATTACTTGATTATTTAAAAGACCACCAGGACGACAGCGGTATTATTTATTGTCTTAGCAGGAATTCAACCGAAAACCTTGCAGAAACCCTACGTGCAAAAGGATATGCCGCAGCAGCTTATCATGCAGGGCTCGACAAAAATATTAAAGAAGACAACCAGGATCGTTTTTTGCGTGATGAAATAAAGATCATCGTGGCGACCATCGCCTTTGGAATGGGCATTAATAAAAGTAATGTCCGCTTTGTGGTACATATAGACCTGCCCAAAAATATTGAAGGTTATTACCAGGAGACCGGCCGGGCAGGACGAGATGGTTTGCCGAGCGAAGCGGTATTGTTTTACAGCGCTGCGGATGTTTTCAAGTTAAAAAATTTCGCTACCATCGAAGGCAATGAAGCCCAATCAAAGGTGATGCTAAAAAAGCTGGATCAAATGGCAATGCTTTGTTCAACACGGCAATGCAGGAGGCAATATTTATTAAATTATTTTGATGAAGTTTCTCCCTTTTTTTGCGGCAATTGCGATACCTGTTTAAGTGATGAAGAAAAAGAGGATGCCACCATTGCCGCGCAGAAATTGCTAAGTGCCGTGAGCCGGCTCAACGGACGGTTTGGGATTAATTACGTGATAGATTTTTTAAGAGGAAGTACTACCACGCGAGCCGAACACCAGTCGTTGAAAACTTTTGGCATTGGAAAAGATATAAGCAAAGAACAGTGGAAGCAATATGTAAGGGAACTGCTCAGCCTGCAATACCTGCAACAAAGCGCAGGAGAATACCCCCTGCTGCAATTGAACGAAAGCAGCGGACAGATCTTAAGGGGCGAAATAACGGTAATGCTGGTAAAATCAGTAACAGTACGCAAAGAAACGGCGGTTGTAAACCAGGTGGTAAACCTCGTGAATACTGAATTGTTCAACACCTTGAAAATGATCCGTCACGAGTTGGCCAGGGAGGAAAATGTTGCGGCCTTCCAGGTTTTTTCGGATGCCACGCTGGTGGAAATAGCCACGTATCTGCCCCTTACCATAAGTGATCTTGCAAATATTTCAGGCTTCGGCAATTTGAAATTGGTGAAATACGGGTCCTTATTTTTGGATCCGGTTATTGACTATTGCAGGTCGAAGGGGCTTTCTTCGAAGATGGACGCAAAGGCCCCTAAACGCCAGCGTGTGCCTGGGACGGGTAATAAATCAACCGAAACAAAACGCATCAGCCTGCAATTGTTCAAAGACGGTAAGAGTATCACTGAGATCGCGGCCGAACGCGAATTAAAGCGGAGCACCATTGAAGAGCACCTGGGGCATTTTGTGTATACGGGCGAGATCACTATCCATGAGATCGTACATAGGGATAAACTGGCCACCATCACCCGGGCTATTGAAGAAAACAAAAACAGCCTCGCGATTGCGCCCGTTAAACAAAAATTAGGCGACGCCTATTCTTACGGTGAAATTTCTGCAGTCATGAATTATTTAAGAAGAATGGGGGAGGGATAATCGAATGTAAGCATATCGGTTATCCTCTAGCCACATTGCCTTGTATATAACTTTTGATTTGGTCGCAGGAAACAAAAAAAGGTTTGTCGGTGATAACGAAACTCATTTGCTGGCCTGCAATTGTGTAGGTACCCCTAACATGGCTCCCGAGTAATGCTACATCAAAATTACCCCCTGATTCGTCGCCATTAAAAGCTCCTCCCTGGTTTAGGATCTTGCTTTTTATCACACCAACAAGCACGGAAGCATCCCGCTGAAAACTGATTGAAAAGGTACAAGCCATAAAATATTATTAAAGTAATTTATAAGTAGAAAAAATAATGCCAGTATAATTTCCCCTGTGGGATCATTTTATTCATCCGGTTAATACCCAACTTTATCCCGCATGTTTTGTTTTATACCTTTGCAGTAAGTAAAATATCCATGGTAAAAGAGAAAAAAATTCCGGCAGGCGAAATTATTCACACAGATTTTATTGAAGTATTTGGGGCAAGGGAGCACAACCTTAAAGATATTGACATAAAGATCCCTAAGAATCAATTGGTAGTATTTACCGGCGTAAGCGGTAGTGGCAAGTCGTCCCTCGCCTTCGACACAATTTACAATGAAGGCCAGCGGAGGTATATGGAAAGTTTTAGCGCTTACGCCCGGCAATTTTTAGGTGATATGGAACGCCCCGATGTAGACAAGATCACTGGGCTTTCCCCCGTAATTTCTATTGAACAGAAGACCACCAATAAAAACCCGCGCAGTACCGTAGGGACTATCACTGAAATATATGATTTCCTTCGCCTGTTGTATGCCCGCATTGGCGAAGCCTATAGCTATAACACAGGCAAAAAAATGGTAAAGTTCAGCGAAGAAGAAATTGTAACAAATGTGTTTTCCAAGTTTAAAAATAAAAAGATCAGCGTGCTGGCCCCGCTGGTACGCGGCCGCAAGGGCCATTACAGGGAACTTTTTGAAGATATAAGAAAAAAGGGCTATCTCAAAGTGAGGATCGATGGGGAAGTAACGGATCTCATTGCAAAAATGCAGGTTGACCGGTACAAGATCCATGATATAGAAGTAGTCGTTGACAGGCTTGCCGTTACCGATGACATGAAGGTCAGGCTGAGCCAAAGCGTACAAAAAGCATTACAGGTGGGCAAGGACCTGATGTTTTTACTGATCAATGATGATAATAAGGTTGTACAGTACAGCAAGCAATTAATGTGTGTGGATACCGGCATAAGTTACGAGGAACCCTCGCCCAATGCCTTTTCATTCAACAGCCCTTATGGTGCATGCCCTACCTGCAAAGGACTTGGAAATGTTTATACCATCAGTATGGATTCTGTATTGCCCGACCGGACACTTTCTATCCGGGAAGGCGCCATTGCTCCACTGGGCGAGGAACGGGAAGCGTATATGTATAGAAATATAGAAGCGATCGCAAAAAAAAACAAGATCAGCCTGGATAAGCCCATAAGCACCTTGCCGTCAGCGGCATTGAATATTTTATTGTACGGCAACCCCGAAGGCACCGGCATTGATGACGAACAATTTGGACTGAATGAATCCGGATTTGAAGCAGAAAGGTCCCCGGATAATATGCTGGCAGGCGGGGAGACGGGAAATTTTGAGGGGATTATCCCTATGTTAAAACGCTGGTTTACCGGCAGCAATACTACGGAGGGCATGAGGGATTGGGTTGAGAAATTTATGGAGCTTAAAACTTGCCCAACCTGCAGTGGCAGCCGGTTACGCAAGGAAAGCCTTTGGTTCAAAGTAGATGCTAAAAACATTGCCGAGCTTAGTTTGCTTGATCTTGATAAACTGGCCGAATGGTTTGAGACCGTTGAAAAAAGGTTAAGCACCAAGCAAAACGCTATTGCAAAAGATGTATTAAAAGAGATCAGGGAACGATTGCAATTCCTGCTCGATGTGGGGCTCACTTACCTTACGCTCCATCGTTCTTCCAAAAGCCTTAGCGGCGGCGAATCCCAACGTATCAGGTTAGCAACGCAAATCGGCTCTCAACTTCAGGGCATCACCTATATTCTTGATGAACCAAGTATAGGCCTGCACCAAAGGGATAACCAGCGGTTGATCGGGGCACTGCAAAATTTGAGGAATATCGGCAACAGTGTATTGGTGGTAGAGCACGACAAGGATATCATGCTTGCGGCGGATTACCTCGTGGATATTGGCCCTAAAGCGGGTAAACATGGCGGCGAAATAGTGGCCATCGGTACGCCGCAGCAGGTGCTTGCTTCCAGGTCGGATACGGCGTTGTTCCTAAGTGGTGAAAAATCAATCCAGGTGCCGAACGAAAGACGGAAAGGCAATGGCAACCTGGTGGAAATAAAGGGAGCTAAGGGAAATAATTTAAAGAACCTGAATGTAAAATTCCCCCTGGGCAAACTGATCCTTATCACTGGCGTAAGCGGCAGTGGTAAATCCACCCTGATCAACGAAACCCTTTACCCCTTACTGAGCAGGCATTGCTACGGCTCAAAAATGAATCCACTGGAGTACAAGTCCATTACCGGATTGGAACATATCGACAAAGTGATTGAAATAGACCAGTCCCCTATCGGCAGAACCCCCAGGAGTAACCCCGCCACTTATTGCGGGTTTTTTACAGATATAAGAACCTTATTTGCAGCCGTACCGGAAGCAAAAATTCGTGGCTACACAGCGGGCCGGTTTTCTTTTAATGTAAAAAGCGGCCGTTGCAATATTTGCGAAGGCGGTGGCATGCGGGTGATCGAAATGAATTTTTTGCCTGATGTATACGTACACTGTGAAAAGTGTAACGGTAAAAGGTATAACAGGGAAACACTCGAAATCAGGTACAAAGGAAAATCGATCAGTGATGTACTCGACATGACAGTAGATGAGGCAGTGGAGTTTTTCCAGGCAGTACCATTCATTTATCGGAAGATCAAAGTATTGAAGGAAGTAGGATTAGGATATATCACGCTTGGTCAAAGTGCAGTAACGCTAAGTGGCGGCGAGGCGCAGCGGGTAAAACTTTCTACCGAATTAGGGAAAAAGGATACAGGGAAAACATTTTATATCCTGGATGAGCCTACTACGGGCCTTCATTTCCAGGATATTCAACATCTCCTGGAGGTACTGAATAAACTGGTGGAAAGAGGCAATACCGTATTGGTGATAGAACACAATATGGATGTAATCAAAGTAGCCGATCATATCATTGATATTGGCCCGGAGGGTGGTGATGGAGGCGGGTTGGTATTATTTGAAGGGGTACCGGAAAACCTGGTAAAGGTAACAGCCAGTTTTACAGGTCAATATTTAAAAGCAGAGCTTAAATAATTTCAGTCCTTGTGATAATTGAAGACGATGGGCGGGTAAGCCTATGGCATGCAACACGATCAACCCAAATACAAGAACCCTTACTATTAAAAAGTACAGGTCTTTTAAAGTGAACAAAAATCTTTAATGAAGTTTTAAGGAGTTGTTTCAAGGTGTTCATTGAAGCGTCTGCGTTTTCCCGGGGTACTTAATACATCAATTTGTTCCTATTGTAAGCAATCATCAAACGGCTACAAGTTATTCTATAAGTAAACTGCCACTTTTCAGTCTCCGGTCATTATCAAAACATTCGTACAAATAGTGGCCCTTGTGTAAGCTTTGTATGGTGGTAATCTTTTGTGCGGATACCGCTACTTCCTTTACCAGTATCCCATCAGCAGTAAAAATAAATAGTTGCATAATCGTATCTGTACCGGATTTTACCCGGATCGTTAATTCATGCTTTTCTGCATTGTTCCTAAAATTAACTATCACTTTGGTGGTGGAATGGGGCGCTCGTGGTAATCCCGCGGCTTTGGACTTATTATACAGGATCGCTGCCATAAAGCAGGCAACTAAGAGGATCGTTTTAAAAATGATGGCGCTGGCCGGTAGGTTGTTTTTCATAGGGATAGTATTAAATATTAATCAAATCTGGCGGGCAGGGAATTTCTTTTTTGAATTCATTCAAAAGATCCGGCGTGGTAACACCAGGCCTGATGCCCGTATTATCCTATCCCGGTCTTCCTGTTTTCGTTTCCAAAAATAAAGTGATGAGAATGGGTGGTAAAAGAAATATACAGGTTAAATAAAAAAGACAATATCACCATACGATTAAGGCAGTGTAAAAGTTTTTTCATGCAGGTACGGATTTGAAATATTGGGGCGGATAAAAATCAAGAAATAGAAACGATTTCGATGAGCAGTCAACGCAGGTTTAACGAGTAGTTAAATTAATTATTGCCCCTTAAAAAAATTATTTTGCCTGCAGTTGCATTTCGATATGTGGGATACCATCTTCAAGGTACATGTCACTTATTTTCACGAAACCAATGGACTCATAAAAATTTTCGAGGTAATGTTGAGCGCCAATAGTTATCCTTCTACAGTTGTAGTAGCTCAAAGTGAATTCCACCGCCCGTTCCATTAGTTCACGGCCATAACCAACCCCCCTGGAAACAGGTGAAGTTACCACCCGGCCGATGCTGGCTTCTTTAAAGGAAAGCCCTGGTGGTAAAATACGGCAATAAGCCGCCAGGGAATTGCCCTCCCAACCTGTTTGATGAATGCTCTGGTCATCTTTATTATCCGCATCCTGGTACACGCAGTGTTGCTCCAGTACAAATACCGCATTCCTGAGTTGTAATATGGCATATAGTTCAGAAGATGACAGCTCGTCAAAAGCATGATA
This sequence comes from Ferruginibacter sp., assembly GCA_037719925.1. Lineage (GTDB taxonomy): Bacteria > Bacteroidota > Bacteroidia > Chitinophagales > Chitinophagaceae > Ferruginibacter. Next base: position 9,903 of record JBBJMD010000015.1, on the reverse strand, counting down.
TTTCCAGGTAATTGCCATTGGTCAGTGTGTTTTGATGTTGATCGCTTCCATTTTAATTTGCATTATTGATGCGATCGATTTTGCACGCGTTTTCGCAAGGGATGCAATTTTACCCTCAAATAATTCATCCGTACTTGAATTGAATAATGATAACCAGGTTTCAAAATATTTTTTCAAGGCGGATTTTTTTATTCAGATCATAATGAATTTCCATTACATTTTTTTTATAAACCGGGTTATCCAGCAAAACCGTTTCCCAAAAATCCACGATCACCGGGATATGCTGGTCCCAGTTCATATGAACCACATCCGTAAAAATAAAACCAATTACAGGGTTTGGTTTTATTTTCTCATAAAAGTGAAGGATCAGTTTTTCTATATCCTTCCTGCTGCAGATGTCTTCTTTCATTTTTTGGCCCCCTGTTTTAGTAAAGATAAAATTTCATTGAGCGTTACAGGTCTTTGTGCATCGTCCAGTTCAACTACCACGCAATAACCATCAGGGCCGCCTCCCTCGTTTAGGGCGGCGGCTAATTTTTGCTGGTCGCTTTCCAATCGCCTTCCATCTACTCCGCTCCAGATCTCTTTGGTGCAAAGGCAACCCATGGTAGGCGTTTGCGGATAAAAGATCTCATCATGGTAGCTTTCAGGATTTACAGTAGTGCCATGGGCAATGATCTCTGTTCTGCCGGCCTTACCTGCATAAAAGGATTCGAATAGCGGCTGATAATTCTTAAGCACAGCCGGCAGTAGCTTCCTGTACCAATCTTCTGTCCAGGTTGAATCCGTAATGGTGGAATCATTGAAGAAATGCCGGAGGCTCGTTTCGAAAGGCAGGGTTAATTGTATGTTAGTGGTTGGACCGATAAAATACGATTTACTGGTATCAAATCCGTACATCCGGAAAATACCCTGGGGTGTATTACCATTCGTCAGGTACCCCGGCAGGTTACTGATGCTCCTTGCTAATTGAGGTATGGAAAATATAGTTCCGTTCGCATCCTTCACAAAATTACCCGCAGAATCCCTGATAACTGCAAGCCCCGGATAATTTCGGTTCTTTCGCTGGAAACTGTAAAGGATTACCCGGTGCTTTAAAAAATCTGCGGTGAGAACGGCGCTAATAGCAATACTGTTACTTTGAGGCGCCTGGTTTTGTATCCTGTAAATTAATTGATGCGTTATCGCTTCTCCTTTCTCATCCCTGGCCAGTTGATTTTTTTTATTGGCCAGGTTGATGCCTGCAAAAAGATCTATTTTGTTAAGTTGCAGGTATTCGGCGCACATGGCAAATATTTTAGCACTGCCCGTGGAGTTCAATAATGCTGTCACTTGCTGCTTAAACAATCCGGGATACCCGCTAAATGCCAGTTCCAATAAAGAGCGCTGGAAATCGGTGCCTCTTTTTTCAAGTGAATCGAATGCGATGCTAATCCTGCTATCGATCCAGGGTGATCGGTAATGCAGTAATTCTATTGCCCCGAAAGCATCCGTCCAGTTTTCTTCCGTTTCGGTATTTAGCGTTAGAGATATATTTTTAGTAATGCTGTTTTGAAGAATATTCCGGTAAACCTTATCCCGGTTTTCTTTAATGGCGCCTTTAAAATAAACCGCTCCATCGGCCTGTGACAATGCCTTTAATGAAAGTGTCATTAAAACAAGGGAAAGCATGAATATCTTTTGCTGCATGTTTACAAAAGTATAATAAAAGAAAGGATCAATTTATTTTGGAGGGAAATAACGTCTTTGTTTTTAAGAAATGAGATTGCCTGATATTTTAGGTGATATGCCAGGGTACAACCTGTTTGCAGGGATACTAATATTTATATTTCTCCTTCCACAGGAATCTCAAAAATTTCCGCAGTTCTTCCTCCCTTGCATTATTGCCAGGTTTGTAGAAGGCGGATCCTGAAAGTTCTTCGGGCAGATATTCCTGCGCTAAAAAGTTATTTTCATAGTTGTGCGAATAGGCATAACCCTTTCCATAATTTAGGTTCTTCATCAACTTCGTGGGCGCATTCCTGATTGGTAAGGGTACGGGTAAATCGCCGTATTTCTGTACAGCCGATTTGGCTTCAGAGATGGCTACCACAGCCGCATTGCTTTTAGCTGAACTGGCTAAATACGTAACGCATTGGGATAAAATGATGGCCGATTCGGGGTAACCTATTTTACTGACTGCATCAAAAGTTGCATTGGCCAGGAGTAAGGCATTCGGATTGGCATTACCGATATCTTCACTGGCTAGTATCAATAAACGACGCGCGATGAATTTTACGTCCTCACCGCCTTCTATCATCCTGGCGAGCCAATAGACCGCCGCATTTGGATCACTTCCCCTGATGGATTTTATAAAGGCCGAGATGATATCATAATGCTGCTCGCCGCTTTTATCATAAATGGCAATGCGCTGTTGCGCGATCTCTATGACCTTATCATCTGTAATGATCATATTGTCACCAAGCGCATCCGTCACCAGCTCCAGCAGGTTTAAAAGTTTCCGTGCATCACCGCCCGAAATATTGATCAGCGCTGAAGTCCCTTTCAATTCAATTTTTTTTAACTTAAGAATTTCATCTGTTGTGATGGCATGCTTTAATAATGCCACCAGGTCGTTCTCATCCAGGGGCTTTAATATATAGACCTGGCAGCGGCTGAGCAAGGCACTGTTTACTTCGAAAGACGGGTTTTCGGTGGTGGCGCCAATCAGCGTAATAACACCCTTCTCCACTGCCCCTAAAAAAGCATCCTGCTGGCCCTTGTTAAAACGATGGATCTCATCGATGAACAAAATGACATTTGCTTGTGTCCTGGCAATTTCAATTATTTCCCGCACTTCTTTTACGCCGCTGCTGATAGCGCTTAAAGTATAAAAAGGAACCTGTAAAGTTTGCGCAATGATATTTGCAATGGTTGTTTTACCCACGCCGGGCGGACCCCAAAGAATCATGCTCGGCACCTTTCCGTGTTCAATAGCGGTGCGCAAGATACTTCCCTTGCCCGTAAGGTGTTGCTGGCCCGCCAGGTCATTTAAAGTGGCCGGGCGTAAGCGTTCTGCAAGGGGAATTTGACTTTTGGTCATATGGTTAAGGTAGGCAATAATTACATATGGACAACATGATCAATACATGGAATTATCGGGTCAAATTAGAGATTAAAGCTTACATCCGGCAACAGCAAGGCCTATAAAATTAAAAAATATACCAGGGGAATTTCCCCTGGCTTATCTCCTTTATTTTCCCCCTGGTTATATGTTCAGGGCATTTCTCCACAACTGCTTCAGCGATTTGACGGATTACACTTTTGGAAAAATAGCCGGTACTGAAATTGATTTCTTTTTTATGGATTGACACAAAGTTCCAAACAAAGTCGCCACTTTTCCCATGAAATTCAAAACTCAATTTGGTGGCACGAACATGCTTCCATGGAATAAATATTTTTCTAAAAATTACCTGGTAGGTAATTCCCTCATTGTCTATTGTGACCGACATGTATTTTGCCCAAAAATAGCCGAGTAAACAAAATACAAAACCAATAAGTATAAATATATTGGTAATGCTGCTTCTGTCGCCCTGCAATTTCAAAATAAGAAATGGTAAAACAAGCAAAATGAGTAGCAAGGTTAACGGCCATTTCCGGGCATAAAATGATTGGGTAAAAACAGGTAACATTTATTGCTGAAATTAGCTGAGATCAAGTTTTATCTGTAGTTCCTCAAACTGTTTGGCATCAATAGTAGATGGCGCGTCCAGCATTACATCCCTGCCGCTGTTGTTCTTTGGAAAAGCAATAAAATCACGGATACTTTCACTGCCGCCAAGAATAGCGCATAAGCGGTCAAAACCAAAAGCAAGTCCGCCATGGGGTGGTGCGCCATATTCAAAGGCGCCCAGCAGGAAACCAAATTTATGTTGCTGTTCGGCTTCGTCCATTCCTAAAGCCGCAAACATTTTTTCCTGCAACGCCCGTTGAAAAATGCGAATGGAGCCTCCGCCAATTTCATTACCGTTAAGCACCATATCGTATGCATTTGCCTTGATGCCTGCATAGGGATGTGCCAGGTATTCAGCAGCATTAATCAAGGGATCATTATTGACCATGATGGCAATATGATCGGGCTTGGGTGAAGTAAAAGGATGATGCCTGGCGACCCATCGGGTATCATCTTCCGCGTATTCAAATAAGGGAAAGTCTAGTACCCATAGGAGTTTAAAGTCGGCGGGGTTTCGCAATGCCAGCCGCTCGCCCATGTACATCCGCAGGTCGCTGGTGGCCTTCCTTGTTTTCTCTTCTGCCCCTGCTAAAACCAATACCAGGTCTCCGGCTTTTGCATTGCATGCTTCCGCGATAGCTTTTAATCTTTCTGGCCCATAAAATTTATCAACGCTGCTTTTATAGTTACCATCCGCGTTGCATTTTATAAATACCAACCCCTTCATGCCAATCTGTGGGCGTTTAACCCATTCCGTTAGTTCATCCGTTTGCTTGCGCGTGTATTCGCTACAGCCCGGTACGGCAATCGCCAATACTGTTTCAGCATCATCAAATACGCTAAAAGAGGCGTCTTCTATCAGGGTAGATTGAGACGACTGTGTTGGAAAGGCATGGGCCGGAAATTTAAGGTTGGCGATCTTTATCTCAAACCGGATATCAGGCTTGTCATTACCATATGCCCACATAGCTTCTTCCCAGGTCATGCGTGCTACTGCATCGGGATAATCAATATTCTTTACATCTTTAAAAATGCGTTTCACCAATCCCTCGAACATATTCAAAATATCTTCCTGTTCAACAAAACTCATCTCGCAATCAATCTGCGTAAATTCCGGTTGCCGGTCTGCGCGGAGGTCTTCATCCCGGAAACATTTTACGATCTGGTAATATCGGTCGAACCCGCTTACCATCAGCAATTGTTTGAAAGTTTGGGGGCTCTGCGGCAAAGCATAAAATTGTCCTGCATTCATCCTGCTTGGCACAACAAAATCACGTGCCCCTTCCGGTGTGGATTTAATAAGAAAGGGGGTCTCAATGTCCATGAAATTATTTTCGTGTAAATAATTCCTGGTAGCCCTGCCAACGGCATAACGCAATTCCAGATTCTTTTTTACCAAGTTTCTGCGCAGGTCCAGGAAACGGTATTTCATACGAAGTTCATCCCCGCCATCAGTATCATCCTGTATAGAAAAGGGAGGTACGGCAGACTTGTTTAAAATGGTAAATTCGCTGACAGCGATCTCAATATCACCGGTTGGAATATGTGCATTTTTGTTGCTGCGTTCATTGACTGTCCCTTTTACCTGTATTACAAATTCCCTCCCCAGCGGGTTGGCATCAAGTTTGGCATTCAGCCCTTCCGAAAATAATAATTGCGTGATACCATAGCGGTCGCGGATGTCCACAAAAGTAATACTTCCAAATTTACGAATGGTTTGTACCCATCCGCTGAGGGTAACTACTTTTTTAGTATCGGCAATCCTTAACTCGCCACAGGTATGAGAACGGTACATGAAAATTGATTTTATTGTTACAGGCGGTTGAGCCCTGATTGAACATCTTTGCGACGCTCCGTTGAAGGCCGGTACTACTATTTACCTTTATTGACGCGGTTGCAAATATACAACGGAAACTTTAGGGCCGGGAACCTTTTGAAGCTGATTAATCCGAAGAGGAAATATATTAAAAAAACTATATCTTTCCTTGTTAGCAGTTATATGACATCTTAGATGTCATCTATAACTGCTAACGGCAACCTACTCTAAAAACAACTACAATGAATAAAAATTACTTCGCTAATTTTTACGATGGCGGAAACCCTTTGGACACGCAAGCTAACAGCTAGCTCTGCAATTATTTGATTATTATGAGAATGATATGAAGGCTAATTCGATAATAAAAAGATAAAAAACTCTTTTATTACAAATAGGAGTTTTATATTTGCATCGTACATAAAAAACGGATGTTTTCAAAGTCGTGTGAATATGCTATTAAAGCTATGATTTTTGTAGCCCAAAAATCAAAGGATGAAGGGCGGCTGAGCGCTAAGGGTATTGCAAAAGGTATAAATGCTCCAGAACATTTTATCGCAAAGATATTACAAGACCTTAGCCGCAAAAAACTGGTGCAATCTATGAAAGGGCCTAATGGAGGCTTTTACATGGAAAAGGCAGATTTTAAAACTTCTCTTGCCGACATTGTAAAAGCAATAGACGGTGATAAAATATATAACGGCTGTGTTCTTGGCTTAAAAGCCTGCTCTCAAAAAAACCCTTGCCCCGTTCATAATGAATATAAAGAAATTAAAAGGAATTTTATTTCTATGATTGAAAAAAATACCATCGGAAATTTTACCGACAAACTAAACAGCGGCACCTATTTTTTGAAAAACGACTGACTTTTTTTTACTTTAATAAAAGATAATAAGGTATTAATATATCAATATATGAAATCAAAAAAATCCGCGGTTGTTTTATTTATCTGTTTAGCTGTTACACAAAATGCTTTTTGTCAGACCGGCGATAATTTTATCGCCTCGGAAAACAATGCCCTGGGAATTAAACTTGTGGTGGGATTTATATTTATATGCGTGCTTATTGTATTTTTTTATAGCTGGCTTAAATTTAAAAAAGCTATAAGGGATAACAGGCAGCTAACAATACCCACTACAGAGGACCTGCTTAAAAATCCCAATTATGATGAAATAGATACTTACCAAAAAATGAAGGCTGAAAAATGCAGCGGCAATTGCGGAAAAGGCCCCGGTTCGTGTAGCAAATCGGGGAGCATTGCAGGCGTCTTGTTTTTACTGCTTTTATCTGATACTGTATGGGCTCAGGATTCCGCAAACGCTTCCAGGAATCTTATAAGCCAACCGGGTATCATTATAACATTGCTATTGCTTGCCATACCCTTTCTTTTAGCTGTGATTCTGGTAGTAAACAGATCTACACGCGCTGTAAAGAACTTCGGCAATGAAAAAAAGAGGAAACAGGCTACACTTCTTGCTGAAAAATTGAAATCTGCGGAAGATCCCGAATTGGATAAGGAATTAGCTGAACGCAAAGAAGCATTAGCCTTCCGGTTACAGCATAATGAACTTTCCGGAAATGAAAAACCGGAAGATAAGCATGGCATAATAAGTCATTTAAATGATAAACAGGAAGTACATTTTACAGCACAGAAGAAAAAAGCAGCTCCGCGGCCCGGGCTCAATGCGGAGATTACCAAACTGATCTTATGGTTTCTTGGCTGTGCCGCTTTTTGGCTCGTAATAGGTACTGCCATCGGTGAATATGTGGGAATAAAATTTGTTATACCCGATGCAGATCATGTAAGCTGGCTCAGCTTTGGCCGGTTAAGGCCCGTACATACCAATATGGTATTTTGGGGATGGGCCTCCTTAGGCATTTTAGGATTGGCATACTATATTGTACCTACTGTGAGCAACACAAAAATATACAGCGTACGATGGGGTTGGATCGCACTTATCTGCACTAATCTGCAGGTACTCCTCGGCAGTATAAGCCTCATGGCAGGGGTAAATAACGGCGGCGGAGAATTCCGGGAGTATATCTGGCCCATCATGCTTTTGTTTGCAATTGCACTTATCATCACCCTCGTTAATTTTATTAAAACTGTTGCCAGGCGGAGTACAAAGGAGATTTATATTTCTAACTGGTATATTGTTTCCTCTCTCATATTTACAATCATAGTTGCGCTTACAGCATATCTTCCTTTTTGGCAAAACGGCCTGGGAGAAACAATTACACAGGGATACTACATGCATTCCGGTGTTGGAATGTGGTTTACGCTTTCAACATTAGGGTTGCTATATTATTTTATACCTCAGCAAATAAATAAATCGATCTACGCATACAGTTTGGGGATACTTGCTTTTTGGACGCAGATCATTTTTTATACCATAATCGGAACACACCATTTTATTTTCAGTGCTATACCCTGGTGGTTGCAAACTGTAGCTATCGTAGGAAGTATGGGAATGATAATACCTGTAGTAGCAGGCACCATAAATTTTGCTATGACCTTTAAGGGGCAGGGCGTAAAGGTTGCAAGCAGTTATACGCTGCCTTTCTTTTTAACGGCTGTTGTTTATTATTTTGTAGTGAGCATGCAGGGTACTGCGGAAGCCTTCAGATTTACCAATTTGCTGTGGCATTTTACGGATTTTACAGTAGCTCACTCTCATTTAGGTTTTTACGGCATCATAACTTTTGCAATTTGGGGCGGCACTTATGCAGTAGTTCCCAGGCTTACGGGCAAAGAACCCCCCCAGCATCTTGTGGGTGCACATTTTTGGCTCGCGTTTATCGGCCTCCTCTTATACTCCATCCCGCTGATGATAGGCGGAACGCTCAAAGGACTCATGTGGATGGCACATAAACCGTTTATTGACAGCGTAAGCATGATGTTTGAGTACTGGGTATGGCGAGCCATCGGCGGCAGCTTCATGTTCCTTTCCCATCTTATTTACTTTTATAATTTTTATAAAATGGCGTATAAAAATACAGAAGAAGCAGACATAAAAACAGTAGCATTTAAACAATTAGAAAAAGAGCTTGCAACAAAACATATCTGATTACTATGAGCATATTTAATAACCATAAAAGGCTTTATGTTACAGCAGGATTGTTATTTCTTCTGTTAACATATCTTACAGCCATACGGCCGGCACTGCAAAACCAAAAAAATAATGCGCCACTGCCGGGAACAACGCCCTTTAGCGGCGATGCCTTGGCCGGCAAAGATGTTTATGTCTCTGAAGGTTGCGTGGGATGCCATAGTCAACAGGTTCGCAATGTAGATATGGATAATTCATTTGGCAGCAGGCCCGGACTGCCTGCAGATTATGCGAATATCCATCGCAGAAGTGTGTGGGTAAACAGTGCTACACTTATGGGAACGGAACGTACAGGCCCTGACCTTACCGATGTTGGCAAAAGGCAGCCGAGTAAAGACTGGCATTTGATGCATCTGTTCAATCCGCGGTCTGTGGTGACTCAATCCATTATGCCGAGTTATGAATGGCTGTTTGAAATAAAGGACAATCCGTCAAAAACAGATGTAGTCGTAAGCATGCCGGCAAAGTTTTTAAACGGCAGAACCGGTAAAGTGGTGGCCACAAAAAAAGCACTGCAACTACTGGCGTATATTCAATCTTTGCAGCAAGCTCCATTACCCGGCGAAATGAAACCTAATCAATTTTTGTATAAAAAAGAAGAGGTCGCTCAAACCGGCAGAAAAGCGAATGAACCTGATGGAAAATCCGTCTACGCGGCCAATTGCCAAAGTTGTCATCAAGAAAACGGCGAAGGACTTAAAGGCGCATTCCCGCCGTGGGGCAGCACGGTAGTATCAGGGGATAATTTAGAACTGTATGTAGATATTATAATGAACGGTTATGACTCACGCCCGGAATATGGGACCATGCCACCCATAGGAACGACTATGGATCTTGATGAACATAAAGTGGCAGCTATTATTAATTATGAACGCACAGCATGGGGCAATGCCGCAAAAAAGACCAGCGCAGAGGAAATAAAAAAATTAATGGATTTTATTAAAAGTAAAACTGCAAAATGAAAAAAATCATACTGATAAGCATACTGTTGTTTTCAATTGACTGGGTAAATGCCTGCCCTGTTTGTGAAAGAAACAAGCCCGAAATTTTAAAGGGTATAACACATGGCAGCGGTCCTGAAAGCAATTGGGATTATTTGATTGTAGGCGCTATTGCCGTGCTCGCGTTGTCTAGCTTATTCTATGCTGTTAAATGGTTAATCAACCCTAACGAGAACAATCCTGACCACATAAAATATTCATTATTTAACGAACAATGATATGAAAGATAAAAGCACCGTCTTTATATTTCTTGATGATGAAACCAAG
>JBBJMD010000308.1:0-3351 GCA_037719925.1 Ferruginibacter sp. | reverse complement strand
TGGTCTTTCTACTTGCAACTTGGGTTAATTAATTTGAGTATAATTTGCTGTCACATCTTTTTCCCAGGCCGGGTATTGTTTCAACAATTGGTTCACTATTTCAGGATATTTAGCGGCGATATCCTTTGTTTCCCCTGGATCACTTTCAAGATCGTATAATTCAGGAGCCTTATTTTCGATTATGTCTACCTTCCATTTTCCTTTTCGTATGGCTTTATTGTTCTCGGTTTTCCAGCACACGGCTCTGTCCTCGACTTTTCTATTATTAAAAAAAACTGGCAGGATATTCATTCCGTCAAGTTTGAGACTATCATGGATTTTTTCTTCGGCGAGTGAAATAAAACTTGGGTACATATCCATTGTCATCAACAAATCTGTCTTTGTAACTCCTTCTTTGATCTTTCCAGGCCAATAGGCGATAAAAGGAACACGGTGGCCTCCTTCATAAATATCTCCTTTTTGTCCCCTGAATGGACCGTTACTGGAAATGTTTTCAAATCCTCCGGAGCTGTAATTTATATACCCGCCATTATCCGAAGTAAAAATAACCAGCGTGTTTTTTTCCAGCCCCTCCTGCCTCAGGGCTCCGATAATCTTACCGACACTTTCATCCACGGATTCAACCATTGCTTTTATGTGGGGCGCAACATTTTTACGGTCAGGAATAATTCCCCATTTTTCTTTACTGTAATTCTTTCCCTGTATGCGATGCGGGGGGTCATTGGGACCTTGCCAAGGAAAATGGATAGCAAGATGCGACACATACAAAAAAAAAGGATGGCTCTTATTTTTTCTAATGAAATCAATACTATGATTAGTTATCAGATCAACGCTATAACCTGTTTCCGGTTTCAAGGTATCATTATGCCACCAATCGCTATTCCCTACTCTGTCTACGTGTGTGAAGTGATCACCGTCACCGTAACCAAGGCCAATAAAATCCTGAAAACCTTGGTCAAAAGGAAGTAACGGGGGTTTATATCCTAAATGCCATTTACCGTACATGCCGGTAGCATACCCTGCATCTTTCAGCGCCTCTGCAAGAGTATAAGCTTCCGCTGGCAATCCGTTATCGGGGCCATCAAGGGAACCATTCAGTGCACTTTCAAACTTCCTACCATAGCGGTACTGATACCTACCGGTCATAAGTGCAGCCCTAGTTGGCGAGCACATGGGGCCATTTGCATGGTAGTCAGTAAAGCGCGCACCCTTTTTTGCCAAGTGATCGATGTTCGGGGTCCTGTTTACCATACTGCCATAACAACCTATATCACCATACCCCAGGTCATCAATCATTATAAAAACGATATTAGGTTTACTGGAGGTTTGAGCTATGACACAAGTTTCGAAGAGGAATAAAAAAAGACTGCTAAAAACGAATATTTTTTTTTGAGAAAAGAACATTGAAAAAATCATGCGCGTTATTTAATTAAGTACGGAAATTCATTTACCTGATTTCCTTCGGGTCCACCAATACATATTTAATCGATTGTCTGTTGAATGTGTAGGTAATGTGCACCATTCCATCAGCCGATTGTATAACCGCAGGGTAGGCATAGCCATCCTTCATCGGTTTGTTTTCAAGTGTAAGAACAGGTTTCAGTTTTTACCGTCTAGAGAGATTGCAACATTGAGCATGTTACGACCTTTGGTTCCGCACCTTCTTTGGTGGTATGATTATAAACAATCAGTTGTCTGCCATCTTTTAGGGTAACAGCATCGGTTCTGAACTTGGATTGGGCAAAATAGTACGTCATTTTGCTCCAGGTCCACCGCCATCATTGGACCAGTTCTGAGCAACTACATTTGCATTGTCCTGCTTAGTGACTGCATTCTGCCATCAGCATAGGTTAAAATACTTGGCTGAATAGCATCGAACTCAATACCATCGTTAACGGGGCCGATTACTTCCCAGGTTTTACCTGATCTTTAGTAAGTTCATAATGTGCCGTCCATCTGGTATCATCACCAATTTTTGCTTCAGTGCTGCTGGGCATATAATGGTACCGTCTGCTAACTGAATAGGTTTGTTTAACCGGCCCGAGCAGATGACCTATTTTATCATCTTCACCAAGCCTGGAGGGAGGTCCCCAGGTTTTACCATTATCATTGGAGGTCATCATCATTCCCCACCATGTGCGAGGGTCTGGACCTACCTTATAAAATAGTATAATCGGAGCATTTTTCGGTTGAAACAGCACCGGATTCCAGCACGGATAACGCAAAGCGTCGTTTTGGACTCCATTCACTACTTCTACCGGTGTAGTCCATTTCCCTACCTCCAGTCTTGATACGCGAATACCCACATCGGGATTTTTTTCATACGATCCTGCAAAAAAGGCAACGACCAAACCCGAAGGCGTCTCCGCAATAGTGGAGGCATGACACTGAGGTGTAGGTTTATTATTCAACGGAAAAATTAATTCACCTTTTACATATCCTCCCTGCCCTGGTTTTGCAAGTTCAGGAAGACCTGTCACTACCCGTTTTTTAGACACGCAGGAAATAAGTATGAAAAGAAAAAAAAAGTACAAGGCTGTTTGTTTCATTTAGAAGCCATTTAGAAATTTAATAACCTTTGTTTTGTTCCAGTTTAGCGCTAAAATTCGCATCTATAACAGACTGCGGAATAGGGAAAAACTCATTTCTGTCCTGTATACTAGCTCGGGTGATCTCCATCATATTATATTTCCTGACTCTCTCTACCAGTTTCCCCATTCGGGTGAGTGTTTGCCGCCGCGCTTCTTCGGTTATCAGCTCACGTGCTCTTTCATCCAGGATATAATCAAAGCTTACATTTGCTGGCAGAACGGGGCTTGCTTTAGCCCTGGCACGTACAGCATTAATATCATCTGCTGCATCTTTGCTGTCGCCTTTTCTGAAATAGGCTTCTGCCCGAAGTAAATAAGTTTCCGCTAGCCGATATACCATTACATCCTTAGTTGTTCTACCTGTAGTATTGTTATTCTCCCAAGGTTTGCCCTCTACTTTCCGAATAATGGGATATATATTTCTCAGCGTATCTTCCTGGCTGGTTTTAGGCTCCACCGGCTTTCCAAAATAGGTTGATGAAGGATTGGTATAGATAAAACTGCGGCGGATATTATTAACAGAATTGCGCATATCATTATTCCAGTTATCTGCCCATATGTCATACAACACATAGTTCGACGGTCGCACACTTCCCACCCCCCGGCCCATGCTGTCAGTAATCACCATGCCGGATTTGCCCGCCGGGTCTTTCACATTGGTTAAAAAAGGCACCCAGTTTCTTACCATATTATTCCCACCAAAAGTGCCTCCACCCCCTGGTGTAAATTCCTGAAACTGCCACACATAGATCGACTCAAG
>JBBJMD010000307.1:0-3351 GCA_037719925.1 Ferruginibacter sp. | reverse complement strand
TACTGTATCCTAACGGCTTCCTGCATTCGCCCGTTAGCCTCGATCTTCTGCAAGCCGCTATACACCCCCACTCCATGGTCGATATGAGAAACATAATCTCCGGGCTGCAATTCGCGGAGGGTTTTAAGCGTAAGCGCTTTGTTTTTACTAAATGCCTGTTTGACCTTGTATTTATGGTATCGTTGAAAAACCTGGTGATCGGTGTAGCAGATAAGTTTAAGGTCGTCGTCAATAAATCCTTCATGAATGGAAACAGGAATAGGGGTTACCTGTATCTCAGCTTTCAGGTCTGTGAAAATGATGTGCAGGCGTTCCAGCTGTTTTGGGTTATCAGCGAAAATGAAAATATTATATTTTTCAGTTCATATTCTGAGGTTTTTGATCAACAGGTTAAACTGCCTGTTAAAAGCGGGCTGTTCTTTGGTGTTGAATTTTATTTCAACCTGATTTTGTTTTGGAATATCCCTTGTAAATGCGATCTTTTTCCCAATCTCAATTATATGTTTGGCCTGTAATTGTTTTTCAATTTCATTTGCTTTAACAAAATCATTTCCATCTATATTTTTCCTGGTGGTAAGGTCATCCTGCACATGCGGATCGTTGGAGGGGTTATCACCAAGGGCCAATAGCCAAAGTTCAAAGTCTTCTTCCTGTTGTTCAATTCTTTCCCTGATAAAATTCCAGTCCTCCATCCATACCGCGGTGTTGCCGGGAAGAAATTCCAATAAGGAAACCTTTTCACCACTTTCAAATTGCGTTTCAACGTTTGGAATAATATTGACCTGCAAAAGTTTTCTTTCGCTTAATTGATTTTCAGGATCGAAGATCCTGATGCTGTCAACTTCATTACCAAATAATTCTATCCGGTACGGTTTTTCATTACCAAACGAATAGACGTCTAATATTCCCCCACGCACTGCAAATTGGCCGGGCTCATAAACAAAATCAGTTCTTACAAAACCATAATTAACGAAGCGCTCCAGCATACCATTCACATCCAGCACATCAGCCTGTTTAATACTGATGATGTTTGCCGATAAGGTTTTAGGAAGCACTACTTTTTCGTATAGCGCTTCCGGATGGGTTACAATAATTTTCTTTGCACTATCGCGCCCAGCTACAATTGAAGAGGCAATACGGGTCAGCGCTTCTGTACGAAGCATAACATGACTGCTATTAAGTAACTGGTAATTCTTATTGTTTTTAAATGAGGAAGGAAAATAGAATATGTCCAATGCCTTCGTAATATTTTCCAGGGTGTTGTGAAAATAGGCAGCTTCTTCAGCGTCACGCAGGATAATAAGGTGATTTGTTTGCGCTGCAGCAGGGTGATTGAAAACGGCTGCTACAACAAACTGGGATGCACTTCCTAACAGGCCCGATAAGTGTACATGCTGGGGTTGGGGCAAAGTTATCCCGTCCGCTATCTGGAAACAGCGGGGGTCATTGGCATATAAATTCATCAACACATCCAGGTTCATTCGCCGGTATTAGTTCTGTTAATCAACCTGCATCCCGGAAAGATGTGGTTATTAATATCTGCAAATATAGACCAGAAGTGAGTTATCGATCGGTATGCATCCTAAGGGTGCTCAACAGTAGCTGGTGATATGGGTAAATGTTATATTGTAACTTACCGTAAATAAAAATCATTATGGCATTGCAACCCTGGCGTAGCGGGACGGTGATCAGGATAGAAAACGAAACAGATGATACAAAAAGATTTTGGATAGAGGTTCCCGAACTGGCGGTCTTTGATTTTATCCCCGGACAATTTGTAACCATGGACCTTCCTATCAACGAAAAGCCGAACAAACGTTGGAGAAGTTATTCTATAGCGTCATGGCCGGATGGAACCAATGTTTTTGAACTCATCATTGTATTAGACAAAGCGGGATTAGGTACACCATATCTTTTTAATGAAGTTATTGTTGGGTCGATACTTCGTTTCCGTGGCCCACAAGGAGTTTTTACGCTGGAGGAGCCATTGAGTGAAAATGTTTTTATGATTTGTACCGGTACAGGTATTGCTCCTTTCCGAAGCATGATCAACTTTATCAGCCTTAAAAATATACCCTACAATAATATCATTCTTGTATTTGGTACGAGAAATAAAAACAGTTTGTTGTATCATAATGAAATGAAAGTGCTTTCGGAATCTATGGAAGGTTTTAAATATATCCCCACGTTATCCCGGGAGAGTTGGAACGGGGAAAGCGGGTACGTGCACACCGTTTATGAATCCCTGTGTAAAGATAAACCCCTTGCAGATTTTTTCTTGTGCGGATGGAGAGGTATGGTAGACGAAGCAAAGAAAAGACTTCTCAATTTAGGCTATGAAAATAAAAATATTCATGTTGAAATTTATGGCTAGCAAAAGAAATAATTCCATTACCCTGCCATGAACCAATGTTCAATAGCTCTTTTTTATTTAACTTGGGATGAAAGAAATTAAACACCAATATTTATGGGGGCATCCTCAATGATCATCTTAATCCTTGCTGCTTTGGCATTCTCAGCTATAGCTATCCTGGTTGCCAAGGTTTTTACAAAGGCTACAACAAATCCTCAAAAGGGAGAACCTTATGAATGCGGAATTCCTACTACAGGTAAGACATGGGTGCAGTTAAATGTTGGGTACTATCTTTTTGCTTTAATATTTTTAATTTTTGATGTAGAACTTATTTTTCTTTACCCATGGGCAGTGGTTGCCAAAAGCGTGGGATGGCTTGCCCTGGTGGAGATCATTATTTTCTTCTTTATTTTATTCATGGGTTTTTTATATGCGCATAAAAAGGGCGCGTTGAAGTGGGTCTAAAAATTAGCCCACACTTTTTTTTGGTTAGATGTCAAGAATAGTTGTGCTTACTTAAGTTAGATAATTTTAAATGAGTGAGATTTCAAATAATGCTGAAGCAACACCTCTGCCTATTGAAGGCAAGTTGGAAAGTGGTTCTTTTCCGGGGAAGATCCAGGAAACTCCCGGTGGAGGCATTGTATTGAGTAAAATAGATGATGTGATCAATTGGGCCCGATCAAATTCTTTATGGCCCCTTACATTTGCTACAAGCTGTTGTGGCATTGAAATGATGGCCGTGGCTTCTGCTAAGTACGATTTTTCACGTTTTGGTTTTGAGGTCGCGAGGGCATCACCAAGGCAAGCTGACGTTATTATTATTGCAGGAACGATTGTAAATAAAATGGCCCCGGTACTTAAACGATTATATGACCAGATGGCCGATCCAAAATATGTAATTGCAATGGGAGCATGTGCAATTAGCGGCGGCCCCTTTTTTTATAATACTTATTCGGTTGTTAATACAATTGTACACAAACTTCAAATTTTAGATA
>JBBJMD010000306.1:0-3366 GCA_037719925.1 Ferruginibacter sp. | reverse complement strand
AAATTCTCAAAAAAATAATTAACATTTGAAACGTGAGTGATGCATCATTCACTGGAAACTACCCTGTACGCTGAAACTAATTAATTAATGAATGTCAAAATAGATACCAAAGAAAAATTGGTCGTTATTGCCCCCCTTGATAAGCATCTTACTGCTAATATGACAGAAGAACTTATCAATATGTTGCTTTTGTACCTGCAAAAAGACATACCGCATATCATTTTAAAAATGATTGCAGTATCGGATATGGATGAGCAGGGCTGTGAATTGCTGGCCAATGTGCAACAGAAATTTTACGAAAATAATTTTTCTTTTATAATCTGCGAATTGCAGAGGGGGCTGGAAACTAAACTCGATCAGCTGAATATACTCGAAGTGCTCAACGTAACGCCAACAGAAAGCGAGGCATGGGATATTGTACAGATGGAAGAAATTGAAAGAGAATTACTTGGTGGCGAAGATTAATTACAATTTACGGATTAAAGAAAAGAGTGTGCAGCATATTCAAAAGCTGAAAACTCTTGATAACAATACTAAATTCAAACCCTGTAAATCATAACCGTTGTTAATACTGACCATATTAGGAAATAACTCTGCAATTCCTGCTTTCGGGAGAAACCCTACTGCCCAGGTGCTGCAATCAGAAGAAGAATATTTCTTAATTGATTGTGGAGAAGGAACGCAATTACAGATGGCTAAATATAAGGTCCGCAGAAGTAAGATCAACCATATTTTCATTTCTCACCTTCATGGTGATCACTATTTTGGACTCATCGGTTTGATCACAAGCCTCAGCCTTTTAAACCGCACCCAGGACCTTCACATTTACGGACCAGCTCCCCTGCAAAAAATCATCAACTTACAACTTGAAGTAGCTGATGTTAAATTATCTTATCCATTGCATTTTCACCCCATAACCGCTGAAGGGTTGATTGTCGAAGAGAATAAATTTACTGTCAGTAGTTTCCAGGTCAGGCACCGCATCGAGTGCTGGGGGTTCTTGTTCAGACAAAAAAAGAATCCCAGGAGTATCGACCCGCTGAAGGTAAAGGTTCATGACATAACTTCTTCCTGGTATGAAAAACTCCAACGGGGCGAAGACTATATTACACCAAAGGGAATTGTTCTCGCCAATGAAGATTTAACGAATGCCAATAGTCCCGTTAAAAGCTATGCCTATTGCGCTGATACCATTTTCGATGAAAGCCTTGCAGAAAAAGTAAAAGGAGTAGACCTGCTATATCATGAAACAACGTACCTGAAAGAGTCAGCAGATAAAGCAGCGGACCGGTTTCATTGCACTACCGAGCAAGCCGGGATTATAGCGCGGAAAGCAGGCGCTAAAAAACTGATCATCGGCCATTTTTCATCCCGCTATGAAGTGCTGGATGAATTTTTAGCTGAAACAATGGAAGTTTTTGAAAACACAGAACTTGCAATGGAAGGCGCCTGTTTTAAAGTTTAGTCCATTTCGACACTAATGACATTATTGAATCCTTTGGCCAACACCCAGTTGTAAAACTCCGGGAACCATTTCCTCCAGGCTTCCTCATTATGGCTTCCCTGGGAATCTGTAACAGCATAAATTAATGCGGAGGAAATTGTACCCAGCCTGTCTGTTACCTCCTTCATATCTGATGAATAATTTTCCCCTTCCTTTTCTCCAATGTAAAAAAACAATTTCCCTTTTAACTTTTTACCACAGGAATCCGTCATGTCCCTGATCTTTTCGGCAGTCCAGAACGCGGGTGAAAAGATGCCGCCTTTGCCAAATACTTCCGGGTATTTCAACATGGCATAATATGAGATAAGGCCCCCCATTGAGCTGCCTGCTATCATGGTGTTTTGTGGACCTGCTAATGTCCTGTATCGCCTGTCAATAAAGGGCTTCAGGTTTTTTACAATAAAATCCACATACTCATTGCCCTCCCCTTTCCCAAATTCCGCGAAGTCGTACGGGTTGTATTCATTCAACCGTTTTGGGCCATTGTCAATACCGACTACAATACAGCCGGGTTTACCTATTTTAACCAGGGAATCAATGCATTCGTCTACTTTCCATTCACCGTTTGAAGAAGTGTATTCATCAAAAATGTTTTGGCCATCATGCATATACAATACGGGGTATCTCTTCCTGTTATTTGCATATCCCGGCGGTAAGTAAAGCCAGATCCTCCTGGTTCTTTCCAGTTGCGGCATTGCAAATGCAGTATCGATAATCCGCACATTGGCAGACGCGGTATGTTTTTTTGCAAATGCTGCAAAATCATCTTTCCATGCTGCTACGGAAATTTGCATGACCGTATCAGCTGATAAATTGAAAAGGCGGTTCCCGGCATCATTTCCATTTGCATGGCATTCTACCGATTGCCAGCTTCCCCTGGTAACCTTAAACTCGTATTTGCCTCCGGGAAGGCCAGTCAAAACAATGGTGGCTGTATCGCCTTGTTTTGACATCAAAGTCCCATTCTTTGCCGCGTTCCATCCATTGAAGCTACCCGCGACAAATAAAGAATCAGGAACATGGGTGGCAGGGATACCTGAAACAAGGAACCTGGCTGTAAATTGGGAAGAAGCCACGAAGGCGCAAAGAATAAAAGCTGCGGTCAAAAGGGATGCCTTATGCCCTTTATCAATGATCCGTTGCAATGGCTTATGCTTCAATACGCTTTTTTTTTAGGTAGGCTTTTACTCGCTCATGTATTGGCTTGCTTAGGGGTGTAACAGGTAAACGAAGTACATTTTGTATAAATCCAAGTTCGTTCAAAAAGGCTTTAACACCCGCAGGATTGTTTTCAGTGAATAAAAGATCGTAGACTTCGAGTAAAGAATCGTTTATTTTTTTTGCCGTGGTAAAATCATGCTTTAAACCTGCACGGACCATGTTTGAAAATTCTTTGGGAAAGCAGTTGGCGGCAACGCTTATCACCCCGTCGATGCCGCAGGCCAGCTCTGGTAATACGAGGTCATCATCGCCACTAACTACCAAAAAATCAGCAGGCCTGTCCTTTAACAATTGTATGCATTGACCAATGTTATTCCCCGCTTCTTTGATTCCGCCAATATTAGGTACTTCATTCGCCAGGCGGATGGTAGTAGCCGCTTCCATATTACGGCCAGTCCGCCCTGGAACATTATACAAAATGATTGGCACGGGAGAAGCGCCGGCAATGGATCTATAATGTTGGAAGATGCCTTCCTGCGACGGTTTATTATAATAGGGGCAAGCACTTAAGAGTGCAACTGCTTTCTCAAGCGGGTAGGCCTGTACGTTACTCATCACTTCCCTGGTATCATTGCCACCGATTCCGACAACCACCGGCACCCGGTTATTTATCTTATCAAAAGTAAAACTAATTATATCCA
>JBBJMD010000305.1:0-3389 GCA_037719925.1 Ferruginibacter sp. | reverse complement strand
AACCGGCTATATGTACAGCCGATTCTGTAATGGTGAGGTTACCCGTAATGTCGTTGTAATATAAATAACCAAAATCAGCTCCCTGGTAACCGGAGATATTAAATGTGTTTAACAGCAGGGTATCATTGCGAACATCAAATCCAATAGAATTTTGCACGGAAATGTTCCCGCCACCGGTTTGATTTACGAGCCGGATCAATTCAAATGAGCCGGGTGTTGTATTATTGATAGCAATGTTGACCGTACCGCCGATGCTTGTTCTGCGGGATATTGTTCCGAAGAGGCTGTTTCCTGCCGTGTTATTGGTGAAGGAGAAATTGCCACCAATAACTGCTCCCCCATTGAAAGCATCCGTTATACCGGCAGCTGTACGGCTGACGGTGAGGTTGCCATCATATAAAGAAGTATCTGCCTGGCTCAGGTACAGGTTACCGGTTCCGGCGTAATTAAAAGTAGTATTTCCCGTAAAGTGGTTGCCCGTGGCGGCATTGTCTGCTTCGTAAAAGTTGGTAGTTCCCGAAATATTAAACGTTATATTATCATTCACCGTTGTATTCCTTACATATGAATGATAGCCGGGTAAGCTACTTATATTGATTACAACATCGGTGGCTGCATTACTGTTATTTAATTCAGCGCCGAATATATAGATGAAATCACCCGCTACAGTAGTAATGGTCATATTAAACCCATTAAAATCCAACTGGCTTCCATCCCTCATATCGAGACTGTTTATAGTAACAGCATTGGCTAGAACCGGGTAATTGACTAACCCTCCCGGGATGATTACACTACCCCCCGCAAGCGGAACGGAATTGGTGCTCCAGTTAGCAGCGGTATTCCAGCCTGTACCGCGCTGCCATCCCATGTTTGAGCAAAAACAACGGGAAAAATGATCAGATTGCACAAAACAACAAGTAAATTTTTTTCATCATAATTTTTTGGATAAGGAGAACGATAAACGGTAAAAAATAACATTGGAAGAAGATCGACGATTTTTGTAGCAGGAGAGGCTGATAAATTAAGGAGTAAAAGCCGTAACTGTCCATTCCTTTAAATATCTGGTTAAAGTAACGCAAAAAAAACCATATGAACAATAATCCTTTTAGATAATTGGGTGCATTTCAAACCGCTCCTTCTTTTAGAAGCAGGGGGCATGAGTAGCATCATCCGGGGTTCGGTGACTCACTGGTCTCAAATCACACTATAGGAACTGAAATAAAACCTGATCATTGCAGGTATGGAGTTATTATCCCTGGCAAAATAAGACACTGGTTTCCTATTACAACAAACTTTATGAAACAGATGCAGGCCTCAATGAAATTATTTCGGAACTGGTTAATTTTAAAAACGAGCCTATTGCAGGAAATGCAACCATTGCAAGGATAAAGGAAGACAACTTGGGAATCTATTCCTGGTCATCATTAACGAGGGATTAAAAAACTCATTCGTAATAACTACCCCATCAAGTATTATGGGACCCCAAAAACCGCAGATAATTATGTGATTGCGGTGCTGCCTGACAAAAGAAATAACCGGGTACTGGCAGGTACCTACGGAAACGGCCTGTTAATTTTTGATACCTTACAACAACTGGTAAAGCATATTAAAACACTTCCTGGCGAAAGCCAACGTTTTTCTTCGAATGCCATTATCAAAAATACCAGGGGTGATTACCTGCTTTTTGCTTGCGGCTCGCGATACGTTTGGGTGTTAAGCTATGATCTTTCAACATTGACACCAATTAAAATTTCAAGTTACCTACCTGATAAGAATACCGGTGTTGGATATTTTGGTAATTTTTTATTTCAAAATGAACGGGAGGCCCTCGCCCAGTCGCAGAGCCGGGTTTACAGGGCCAGCTTTACAAGGAATACAGCAGAAGAATATCAGTTCGCCCATCCCAGCGCAATGACCGGCGTTTTTTATAATGCCAGCGTGGTTACCCATACCAACGATGAACTTGTTTTTTTAATGCAGTTAACTGGACGCAACTAAAAAAGATATCCTTTAAAAATACCGGCGGGGTCCGGTGTTTCGCAAAAGATTCAGCAGGAAATTTATTATGGGTAGTAATAAAGGCATATCTAAAATTGACAGCAGCGGGAAGTTCCTCCTTCATTTAAATAAAGAAAGCGGGCTACCGGATGAATGTATCTATGCAATGGCTTTGGACGATGACAACTTCCTTTGGTGCAGTACCAACTAGGGCCTTTATAAAATCAATAAAGACAACAGCATCCTCCAATTAAAAAAAGAAGACGGGTTGCAGGAAAATGAATTCAATACACATGTTGTGACGAAAACGGATGAAGGTGAACTTTTTTTTGGTGGCGTGAACGGTATCAACAGTTTTTTTCCGGCAGCTATCAACTCTTTAGCCGAAGAGACCAACCTCCTTTTTACCAGATCAGGATAAATAATGCAGAAGCCTTCAAGGACACGGCAACCTGGAATATTGACAAAATGGACCTGGCCCATTATCAAAATTCCCTTTCTTTTGATTTTATCGCCAGATTCAGACTTTATACTTGTCATTCAGTCAAAGAAATTTATGGGCACATCCATCATAGTAAGGATGTAGCTGGTATCCGTTCGGATTATTTTTTTATGGTATTTTTTGCTCAATATTTTTTGACTCGTTACACATGCCTCCGGTGCCGGAGCGGAGTTTATTGCCCTGAGTCCCTGATTGCTGCCAATCACGAACCCCTCGAATCCATGCTGTTTGTTGAATGGTTCCTGATGAACATTAGTGTACATCAGAAAATAATTTCTTTTAAAATTAATCAAAAGCCTAATGGGTATTAAAATAGCAATCATAGATGACAAGGCGAGCAACAGGAATATTTTAAAAGATAAACTATTAAAGCATGGCCATTTTGAAATAACGCTGGTTGCGGAGGATGTGAAGTTTTTTTTTCAGAAGATGAAGGTGCTTCCTGTTGAAAAAATGCCTGATGTGGCGTTGATGGATCTTGAAATGCCTAATATGGATGGGGTAAATGCTAATTGCGGTGGGGTCTTCTTTTTTTCCTTCAGTAAAATTTGTGGTACTTACGATATTCGACGATGAAGAGAAAATATTTAAAGCAATAAAAGCGGGAGCAGTTGGATATTTATTGAAAGATGAAAGCGGGGAAAATACACCGAAATGCTCTGGCAAATGTATGAAAGCGTTGCCGGGCCTATATCACCCGGTATTGCACACAAGATCTTACAATTGGTGCAGAACAACGACCTTACCCTCATAAAAAAAACCGCGCCTGCCACACCAAAATTATTTTTTGATCTAACCCAACAGGAAAATGAGATACTACAATTGTTGGTGCAGGGATTATTATACAAAGAAATTGGCGCAAGCATGGGAATAAGCCCTAATACTGCAA
>JBBJMD010000109.1:0-13683 GCA_037719925.1 Ferruginibacter sp. | reverse complement strand
GCTTTCACCAGGATGTACCAGTTGTATTATTTCCACTTTGTCAAACTGGTGCACCCTGTTCAACCCGCGTACATCGCTGCCAAAACTACCTGCCTCTCTTCTGAAACAAGGTGTATAAGCCGTCATCTTTACCGGGAGGTCTGCTTCTTTTAAGATCTCATCACGGTAAATATTTGTAACGGGAACTTCTGCAGTTGGAATCAGGTACAAGCCATCGGCAGGCACATGGTACATCTGCCCTTCCTTGTCGGGCAACTGGCCGGTACCGTAGGCGGAAGCGCCGTTAACCATCAATGGAGGCAGGTATTCAATATACCCCGCTGCGGTATTATAATCCAGGAAGTATTGTATCAATGCTCTTTGCAACTTGGCGCCTTTGCCACGGTACAGCGGGAAACCACTTCCCGTTAATTTGGCCCCTGTTTCGAAATCAACCAAATGATAGCGCTTTATTAATTCCCAGTGTGGTACTGCTGAAGCCGCGAGCTTCGGCACAATCCCTCCTTGCCTCACCACTTCGTTCTCTTCGGGTGTCTTTCCCTTTTTAACCGAAACATGTGGCAGGTTGGGCAGTTTGACCAGCTCTTCCTGCAATTGTTTTTCCGCAAGGGTTAATTGCTCATTCAGAGCCTGGATGCTGGATTTATTAATGGCTACCTGCGCCCGCTTCTGCTCTCCTTCTTCTTTTTTTCCCTGGCTCATCAACACGCCGATTTCTTTGCTGGATGCATTTATTTCGGCCTGCATTGTTTCGGATGCTACTTTTAGCCGGCGCACTTCTTCATCCAGGCCTATTACATTATCCACAATTGACAGATCATTAAAATGCCTTACACCCAGCTTCTCTTTAACCAATGCTGCATACTGGCGGATAAAATGTACTTGTAACATTCTTAAAAATTTGGGCAAAGGTAATGCTTTGATAATTTTATAGCTCAGCAGGTGGATGTCATTACCCGGCGGGGTTACGGGCGTACGGATTATTTAAAACATTGCGACTTGTTATCATCCATGAAGATTTATATTTGCAAATGCAACAGGCAAAAGATGATCTCCAGGTGAGGTGGCTAAAGCTCCGGATAAAATTGAAAGGAACCTATGGCATCAAACCGGATATGGACGGGGTACTTTTTTTAATAGGTGTGCAGGAACTAGGCAGCGGAAAACAGGTTTATACAAAAGAACAAAAACAAGACCTGATGCACATAGCCGTTTGTACGGTGTTAATGCAAAGTGGATATTATATGCTGGAAGGTTATGATGAAGAAGGGTGGCCGCATTTTAAACAATTAAAAGCGCTTCCTGAATTTAACCTCTTTGAACAGGAAAATTTTTTAAAGGACCATGTTTTGCTTTACTTTGAGCAATTTTTTAACCATGATAATCAATCTTAGATGACTGTTATTTTTAGACTTATTCTCATAACGGCTTTATTATTCAGTGTGTCAGGAGCGAACGCCCAGGTGAAAAAACCGGTAAAGAAAAAGGTGGTGAAAAAATCTGCCGCCTCCCCTGCAAGAGCTTCTATAAAACCAAAGCCAAAGCCTGCCATTGCCCCACCCGCAACCAGCCTTCCAGGTGTAAGGGTAAAAATAACAACCGATGTTGGTGAAATAATAGTAAGACTATCTGACAAAACACCCTTGCACCGTGATAATTTTATAAAACTGGTGAATGACCATTTTTATGACAGTTTAATTTTTCACCGGATCATCGCCGGCTTCATGATACAGGGTGGCGATCCTGAAAGTAAAAATGCGCTTCCGGATATCATGTTGGGGAAAGGGGATGTGGGGTACACCATCCCGGCGGAATTTGATTCAACCCTGTACCATAAAAAAGGCGCATTGGCAGCAGCCAGAAACAATAACCCGGAAAGAGCCAGCAGCGGATGCCAGTTTTATATTGTACAGGGTAAAAAATTCAGTGAAGATGAATTAAATATGATTGGCATGCAAAGAGGAGTTTACTTTTCACCCGCCAAGCGGATGACCTACAAAATGCTGGGAGGAACCCCTGTGCTGGACATGAATTATACGGTTTTTGGTGAAGTGGAAACCGGCCTCGAAGTGGTGGACCAAATCGCCCAGTCGCAGAAGAATAATTTTGACCGCCCCTTAAATGATATTCATATGAAAATGGAAGTGGTAAATAAGAAGTAAAAGAATACATGCCCGTACAATCATCCGGGTGAATAAAAAAATGAGTTAATTTGCAAACAACTTAACTTGTAAACCTCACCCCCATTAATTTAAAAATTTATGAACTTTCCGGAAAACCTGCGCTATACCAAAGACCATGAATGGGTATCCTTAAACGGAAATACCGCTACCATAGGGATCACTGATTTTGCCCAGGGAGAACTGGGAGACATTGTATATGTAGATATTTCGTCGAAGGGGAAAACCTTATCTGCCGAAGAAGTTTTTGGAACTGTGGAGGCTGTCAAAACAGTCAGCGATCTTTTTTTGCCCGTGCAGGGCACTATCATAGAAATTAATCCCGCATTGGAGGCTCAGCCCGAACTGGTAAATACCGACCCTTACGGTGCAGGCTGGATGATCAAAATGACCGTCGAAAACATTGCAGATTTGGATAAGCTCATGAGTTCCGCAGACTACACTACTTTGGTTGGATAATTGATCCTGCGGGGAGTTAAAAAAAATTTAACCGGGCTCCGGCACCTTCCCCCAATCCCGGTACAAGTATTTTACCTTCATAAACCGACTGCTAAAAAATGACAAGCTTTTAAATGGCATATTGATAACTTTTGCCGCATCCCGATAACCTGTAAAACGGTTTTATACAATGGCAGCGCTTTTTAACCCCTATTACAATGAGGTTCCTCAGTATTTCTAAATTCATGCCCGCAATAGCCTGGTTCTTTTTGGTGTTGATATTGATATGCCTTCCGGGCAAGAATTTTTCCTCTCCAACCTGGCTCGATAAAATTCACCTCGATAAATGGATCCATATGGGCATTTTCGGTTTGCTGGCATTATTATTTATGCTTCCTGTTGCTTATTCCCCAATCCAACAATCCAATAAAATATATTATTTTATCGCCATCGCCGCTGGCACTTCACTTTGGGGTTTAATGACCGACCATTCAGAAATATTGGATACCAGGCCGCAGTTTTGACCTCCTTGATTGGGCTGCTGATAGCCTGGGTGCCTTTACTTCGCTTTATATCTGCAAAAGGTATATCCGCCACCCTAAATTTCAATAAGGATCCTGGAGGCAATCGAAGACACAGGGTAACGTATTCACCCAGCGGATTTGCCCGCTGGAAAAATATCAAAAAATTGTAGTTCGTATTAATTTTGAAACTTGCAGCATGTTAAGCTTTTTAGTACCTTTGCCCATATGTTGAACGTAGAAAATATGGAGTACAATACGACTCGCAATCATTTAACCATGAGGGAATATGGCCGTCATATTCAAAAAATGGTTGAATACCTTCTTAGTATTGAAGACAAAGATAAACGCCAGCGAAATGCCATGGCGCTCATAGAATTGATGGGTTTTTTAAACCCGCATCTCAAAAATGTCGAAGACTTTCGACATAAATTATGGGACCATCTTTTCCTTATAAGTGATTTTAAACTGGATGTGGAAAGCCCGTATCCAATACCAACCCGGGAAACTTTAAAGGCCAAGCCGGATCCACTGGGTTATCCCAAAAAGTATCCCAAATTCAATCATTTAGGTAAGAATATTGAAGTAGTGATCAATAAGGCGCTTAAAGAAGATAATCCTGAAAAACGCCAGGGATTTGCCAATGCGATAGCCTATTATATGAAACTCACTTATAGCAACTGGCATAAAGAACTGGTGCATGATGATAATATACAGAGTGAATTACAAACCATTACCGAAGGGCAGTTAGAATTTAACAATCGCCCGTTCGTAAAACACAGGACTGATAACCGGACTGACCGGGATGATTACAGGACCGGAAGCACCGGGGGTTACAGAAAAAACTTTCCTGCGAGAAATAATAATAATAATAATGCGGGTGGCAGGGATAACCGTACCGGTGGCGGACAACGCGATAACCGTGGCGGGATCGGAGGGACCGGACGCGATAACAGGGCCGGTGGCAGCAGTCCGGACAATAGAAACAACAACAACAACCGGAATTTTAAAAAAAGATATTGATTTAGCCACCGCTTCTGCCGGTCATACGATCGAACGAACGGTTTACTTAAAACTGCGGCATGAGCCCTGACTGTTAGCAACGTTGGGGCTTTTATTTTACACAATACATACTTTAAAATTTAGCCAGGATGAGTTTTTTTGAGGTTATCGGAGGAAAACGACTTTCAGGCGAAATAATTCCCCAGGGAGCCAAGAACGAAACATTACAAATTATTTGCGCGGTATTGCTTACTTCGGAAAAAGTAACAATTGATAATATTCCTGACATTATTGATGTAAACCTGCTCATAGAATTACTGGAAGAAATGAAAGTGAAGGTGGACCGCACTGGCAGGAACAGTTGCACTTTCCAGGCCGATGATATAGACGTTGATTATTTAAGCAGTGCGGACTATCACAAAAAAAGCGGTAAGCTCAGGGGGTCAGTAATGCTTGCAGGCCCGATGCTGGCACGGTTTAAAAAAGCCTATATTCCCAAGCCCGGCGGCGATAAGATCGGGCGCCGGCGGTTAGATACCCATATCACCGGTTTTGAAAAGCTGGGCGCTACCTTCGAATATCACCCGGACGATTTTTTTTATTTGAGTACCAAAGAATTGAAGGGAACGAATATCCTTCTGGATGAGCCAAGCGTGACGGGCACTGCAAATATTTTAATGGCCTCCGTAATGGCTTCCGGTGTCACTACTATTTATAATGCCGCGTGTGAGCCTTACCTGCAGCAACTTTGTAAGATGCTTAACCGGATGGGTGCCAGGATCAGCGGTATTGCGAGTAATATGCTTACCATTACGGGCGTGGATACCCTGGGAGGAACCGAACACCGTATCTTACCCGATATGATAGAAGTGGGCAGTTTCATTGGAATGGCTGCAATGACGCAAAGCAATATTACCATCAAAAACGCAGGCCTTGAACATTTGGGAGTTATTCCGGAACGATTTCAACAGTTAGGGATCCAAATGAATTTTCCGGGAGATGATATCCATATTCCCGCACAGGAATTATACGAAATAGAAAAATACATGGATGGTGGCGCGCTAACCATCTACGACCATCCCTGGCCTGGCTTTACACCCGATTTGCTTAGCATCGTACTGGTAACCGCCATACAGGCCAAAGGAAGCGTGCTCATACACCAGAAAATGTTTGAAAGCCGTTTGTTTTTTGTTGACAAGCTGATCGATATGGGTGCTCAGATCATCCTCTGCGATCCTCATCGCGCTGTAGTAATTGGCCTGGAAAGGGAGCAAAAACTCCGGGGCATTACAATGAGCAGTCCGGATATACGAGCCGGTGTGGCCTTGCTGATAGCTGCCTTGAGCGCAGAAGGAAAAAGCATCATTCAAAATATCGAACAAATAGACAGGGGTTACCAGAACATAGATACCCGCTTACAAGCATTAGGCGCGCAAATAAAAAGGATGATCCCGCCTGCCGTCCAAAGAGTGAACTGACCTGCTGCTTGTGAAGATTCTGTACGGGCCCTTACTTTGGCAAAATTATTCCCGGAATTTTCTCGTTTTATAATTTTTCCGGGCGAACTACCCCTTAACGGTCTTTCGGTTTTCTTTCCTTTCTTTGCACATGCCCCTACAGAATAAGATCATCATCATTACGGCCCCGTCAGGATCCGGCAAAACCTCCATTACCCGCCACCTGATGCAGGTGTTTCCGCAACTGGCTTTCTCAATCTCCGCCGCTACCAGGAAAGCGCGTGGTATTGAACAAAATGGCAAGGATTATTATTTTATTGGTGAAGATGATTTCAAACAAAAAATTCAGCAGAATGAATTTGTGGAATGGGAAATGGTGTATGAAGGAAAATACTACGGTACGTTAAGAAGTGAATTAAAGCGTATCTGGGATATGGAAAGAATCCCGGTCCTTGATATTGATGTGAAGGGCGCCATCCATGTAAAACAACAATACCCAAAATCCACACTTACCCTGTTTATTGAGCCACCCTCTGTGGTTGAATTAAAAAAAAGCATAGAAAGCCGGCACCGAAACAGCTGAGTCACTCGCGGCAAGGATCAATAAAGCTGCCTACGAAATATCTTTCAAAGAACATTTCGACAAACTGATCGTAAACGAAGACCTGCAAAAAGCTTGTACAGATGCCACGGCGATAGTAAGCCATTTCCTGAAACAATAATTTAGTTTACGTAAAAAATCAATGATCTTCATTACTTTTACTACATGGACTGGATCGCACTTTTCGCCATATTATTGTCTTTAATCCTCATCAGCTTTTTGTCAGGAGTTGAAATAGCTTTCGTTTCGGCCAATAAATTATCTATTGAATTAAGAAAAAAGCAGGGCACCTACAGCGGCCGGATATGGGGAGAATATGCGGACAGGCCTGCTCGGTTTATTGGCACCATCCTTATCGGCTTCAACGTTTTACTGGTGGTGTATGGTTTATTATGGAGTACGTTTATGTCGGGTATCTGGCACAACCAGATCGGCAATTATAGCTGGAACTTAGAAAATCCATATTTACACCTGATCATCGAAACCCTTGCTTCCACCTTTTGCCTGTTGTTTTTTGAATTCATTTTCAAAGCGTATTTCAGGGCAAAGAATGAGACCATGCTGAGCAGTGGTTTTATTACCTATATCACGCAACTATTTTTTACCGCTTTTTCAGGCATTGCAACTTTCTTCGTGGATATCGCTGAATGGATACTGAAGTATATTTTTAATGTGAAACTAAATGAGAAAAAAGATGTGTTCACCAAAATAGACCTGGAGCATTTTATTCAGCAAAGTAAAAACCACGATGAGGAATATACTACCGAAATCAACAAAGAGCTGTTTGAAAATGCCCTCTCTCTTAGTGATAAAAAAATAAGGGAATGCCTCATCCCGCGGAAAGAAATTGACGGGGTAGATATGAAGACAAATATAGAAACGGTTAAAGACAGGTTCATACAAACCAAACTCAGTAAGCTGGTTGTGTACGAAAAAAATATCGATAACATCGTGGGCTATGTACACCAGCTTGACCTTTTTAAAAACCCGCCCGACATTCGCGCCATCCTTTTACCCATTCCAACTGTTCCGGAAAGTATGAGCGCCACGGACCTGATGACCAAGTTTAGCAAAGAAAGGAAAAGCATTGCATGGGTCGTGGATGAATTTGGCGGCACTGCGGGTATCGTAACAATGGAGGATCTGCTGGAAGAAATCTTTGGTGATATAAAAGATGAATATGATAATGCCGAAGAATTCGTAGAAAAACAACTGGCCACCAATGAGTTCATCTTCAGCGGGCGGCTCGAACTTGATTACATAACGGAAAAATATGACCTCGGATTCCCTGACAGTGAGGAAACAGAAACACTCAGCGGATTTATTATCCAGAACCGCGATGAAATACCCAAGCAAAAAGAAACTTTTACGGTAGGCAATTACCAGTTTGATATTTTAAATGTCAGCGATACAAGGATTGAAACAGTTAAGATGAAAGTGTTAAAATAACCTTGGTTTTTTTCCATGGTTATATTGCAACCGGCACACGGTTTAATATTAACTTTCATCGTAAATTAAACAAATCATTTTGACTGGATGACCATCGCCATAAATTCCATCCAACTTATAAAGTTTGCCGGCAACGATTATTTTTTAAAGTATTTTTCCAGGATCGCCGCATCCAGGCCGGAACATCATTTCATCATTATTATTGCTACTGAAACTGATAAAACCCCCGATGCCTGTTCTAATATAACGTTTGTAATTTCTTCCCCGCTTGCAAACAATACAATTCTGTGGAAGGCCTGGCTCAATTATACATTGCCCAAGATTGCCCGGAAGCATAAGGCAGAAATATTGATCAATACAACCGGTGTATGTTCTCTTCGTACCAGGATACCGCAAGCACTTGTTCTCAGTGACCTGTCTTATTTAGCGTTCCCGCAGTTTTTTTTAAAAAAGGAGGTATCTTTTCTAAAAAAATATATGCCCGCTTTCCTCGCGCGGGCAAATAAAATTGTAACGGTGTCTGCCGGACTTACAAATGAAATCAGCAGCCAATATGCAATTGATGAAAAAAAAATAAACCAGTTTCAATTAAAGGCTGGTGAACCATACAAACCCATCAGCTTTGAAGAAAAAGAATCGGTAAAGGAAACCTTTGCAGAAGGAAGAGAATATTTTTTATTCCATGGAGAGCTCAACGAAAGGAGCAACCTCCTGAACTTATTAAAAGCTTTTTCTTTTTTCAAAAAAAGGCAAAAAAGTAACATGCAATTGTTCATTGCCCTTCATTCTATTTCAGTAAATGATCCATTTATTGAAAACCTGAAAACATATAAATATCGCGGTGATGTGAAATTGTTAACCGGTCTGTCCGACCAGGATCTTATAAAGATCTATGCGGCTGCCTATGCTTTTATAGATCCTTCCCGCTATGACAGTATGCCCCTTTTTGCGCTCCGCGCCATCCAGTCCGGCATACCTGTACTTACCGGAATTACATGCAATTTGAAAGAAATAATGAATGATGCCGCTTTATATGCGGACCCGGAAAATTTTGAAGACATCGCTCAAAAGATGATGCTACTATTTAAAGATGAAACAAAGCGCAGGGAATTGATCACCCGGGGAAATGCTATTATACAAAACATGGGGGATGATCAGTCGAATGCCCTAATGTTTGATTCCATCTTTAAATCAATTGATATTTAGAGGACAGCTATTGGATTTTGAATCATCACGGCGCGGTTTATCTTTATAGCCTGCTGCTGATTATTTGATAAAGGTATTACCTTTGCGTTCGTTATTCAGCAAATCAGCTAAAGGTAAAATCAACGATAAAATATGAACCAGTCTACGATAAAAATTGATGTATTATTGGACCCCGACAAGGTGCCCGAACAAATAAACTGGACGGCCACTGACAGCACTGCAGGCATGAACCAAAAGGCCAAGGCCATGTGTATTGCATTTTGGGACGGAGCTGATAAAACCGCCCTGCGTATTGATCTTTGGACTAAAGATATGATGATGGATGAAATGGCCGATTTTTATTACCAGATGCTGATGACAATGGCTGATACATTTAAGAGGGCTACCAAGCAAGAGGAATTGGGTGATGATATGAAGAAATTTGCCCGTGAATTCTTTGATAAATTCCGCTTGGCCCAAATGAAACAACAGCAGTAACAAAAATATCCAATAAAGTGCACAAAGCGCAGCAGGTATATAACTACCAGGCCAATGCTCGTAAATCAATAATAAAAATAATAACATGGGTTTAGAACAACAAATAATGGCTGAAATGAAAGAGGCCATGAAAGCGAAAAATGAGGGCGTATTACGCAGCCTGCGTGCTATCAAAGCAGAGATCATCAAAGCCAAAACTGAACCAGGTGCCGGGGGTGAAATAGACGAGGCTACGGAGCAAAAGTTTTTACAAAAGATGATGAAGCAAAGAAGGGACTCCCTTGAAATATTTGAGCAGCAAGGGCGTACTGACCTGGCTGATAAAGAAAAGGAAGAGATGGAAGTAATAGAAAAATTTCTTCCTAAGCAGTTAAGCGAAGAACAGATAAGGGAAACTGTTGCAGCAATTATCACCGAAACAGGGGCCTCGTCTCCTGCTGATATGGGTAAGGTAATGGGGATGGCCAGTAAGCGCCTGGCAGGATTAGCGGATGGCAAGGCCATCAGTAATATAGTGAAATCTTTGTTGAGTACATAAGGACATTGTTAAGCTACCAACTAATAGCGTGCTTTAATAAAAAGCAAATACCCCCTACCAAGATCGTATGATAGATATTATTTTTGCAATCCTACTTATCGTTGCCATTTTTAAAGGCTACCAGAAGGGGTTCATTATCGCGCTTTTTTCCATAATTGCCTTTATAGTCGGGCTTGCTGCGGCTTTAAAATTATCTGCAGTTGTTGCGGTCCGTTTGCAGGATAATGTAAATGTATCCTCCAAATGGTTACCCGTTATTTCTTTTGCTCTGGTGTTTCTCCTGGTAGTTATTGTAATTCACCTGGGAGGAAAACTCATTGAAAAAACATTTGAAATGGCGATGCTGGGATGGCTGAACCGGGTGGCAGGAGCATTGCTTTATATCTTTTTGTATACCCTCATTTTCAGTATACTTTTATTCTATGCTACTAAATTAAATCTATTCGAAAGATCTGCCATTCAAGCATCCAAAGCCTATCCTGTAGTGGCGCCCATGGGCCCAAAAGTTATTACCGGGCTTGGCCGGTCGATCCCCTTTTTTAAAGATACATTTAACCAACTGGAAATTTTTTTTGGCGATGTATCCAACAAAATTCAACCATAAATTTGAGGCATTATTTTATTTAATGTAATTTTAGTTGTATTACTTACTTTAGCAACCAGATATTGAAGCGAATTTATTATTAGTTCAATCATAATGAGTTACGAAATTAAACAAGACGGGAAATTCAAGTATATAGAAGAGGGCCACGGTGAACCGCTTATGCTGCTTCATGGATTATTTGGTGCATTAAGTAATTTTATGCCGCTGATTGAACATTTTAAACAAACGCACAAAGTAATAGTTCCGATGCTTCCTTTACTGGAACTCGACTTATTGCATACATCAGTTGGTGGCCTCCAGAAATTTGTTCAAAAGTTTATCGAATTCCGTGGTTATAACAATATTCATTTGCTAGGTAATTCTTTAGGGGGGCATGTGGCGCTGGTACATATATTGAAAAATCCTGAAAGAATTAAAACCCTTGTACTAACAGGCAGTTCGGGGCTGTTTGAGAATGGCATGGGAGATACTTACCCAAAGCGCGGTGACAGGGACTATATCCGCAAAAAAACTGAACTTACTTTTTACGATCCTGCGATGGCAACGGAAGAATTAGTAAATGAAGTTTTTGAAATCACAAACAACAGGTTAAAAGTGATCAAAATTATTGCACTTGCGAAAAGTGCGATCCGCAATAACCTTGGTGAAGAACTAAATGAAATAAAACAACCCACTTGCCTTATTTGGGGAAATAACGACACCATTACCCCACCTTTCGTCGGTAAAGAGTTTAACCGGCTGATCCCTAACAGTGAATTGCACTTTGTTGATAAATGCGGTCACGCCCCCATGATGGAAGTACCGGAAGATTTTAACAGTATATTATCTGCTTTTCTGGCCAAACAAAAAACGCCTGCTGCAACAGTTTGATAATATTAATTGTCTTTATTCGTTAAAGCCCCTGGTTGGTTTAATTTTTGGTCACTACATTCCCATAAATATTTATAATGCTAACAGCAGAACTTATTAATAATAATATACCCCGGCTCCAGCTGAAGGATAGTGTTATTAAAGCTTTGCAGTTAATTAATGACTACCGGGTTACCCATTTACCCGTAGTTGCTGATGATAAATACCTTGGGATGATCAGCGAAGATGATCTGCTTGATGTGGAAGAAGAAAAAGGCAGCCTCGAATTTCTCCAGGAACATTTTATCCTTGGGTTTGTTAAAGAAAATGAACACTTTCTCAATGCGGTGAATTGCAGCAATCAATATGAAACCTCCATAGTTCCTGTAATCAATGAGGAAAACGAATTAGTGGGTGTTATAACTGTAACCGACCTCTTAAAAGCGTTGGGTAGTTTTTCGGGTGCCAACGAGATCGGCGGAATCATCGTGATCGAAATGGAACGGTCACAGTTTGCGATTTCTGAGATCAGCCGTATCGTAGAGAGTAATGACGCAACCATTCTTCATCTTAATACCACCATACAACCAGATACAGGTTTGTTCACTGTGTCGCTCCATCTTAGCAAAAAAGAAATAGCTGCCATCGTATCCGCTTTTGAAAGATATGAATACGACATCATTTATTATTTCGGTGACGAAAAATTCGAGAACGAGATACATACCAACTATCGCCATCTAATGAGTTATCTTGATATTTAATCCCGTTAACGCTCACAGCTCACAGCTAATATGAATGATTTCAAAAACCGGCGTGCAGGTTAAGTGTAGTATAATGAGTGTTATAGAAAAAATATATTATAGTTGTTTGCTTATACTGTTTACCGGCAATGCTGCGGCACAAAATGTTGAAGTTTCGATGCAGCCTGCAAATAAATTATGTTTTGCTTTAAAAGATTCGACAGCCAGGTTAGCAGTCCGAAGTATTGTTATCCGGGGCAATAAAAAAACAAAGGACTACATGATCCTCCGGGAAGTACAATTTAAAACCGGTGACTCCCTGGTAATCTCAAAACTGAATGAAACATTTCAGCTTGCCCGGCAACAGGTTTACAATACTACTTTATTTCACGAAGTAAAGGTTGAACTGGCAATGCTTTCGGCGCGCGAAATCGACGTTATTGTAACCGTAAAAGAGCGTTGGTATTTTTTTCCCACTCCCCAGTTCCAAATTGTTGACCGAAGCTTTAATGAATGGCTGGTGAAATATAAGGGCGACCTGTCGAGGGTAAACTACGGGTTAAAATTTATACACTATAATTTTAGTGGCAGGCGCGACCCGCTTCGTATTTTTCTTATTAACGGCTACACGAAAAATCTTTCTTTTTCTTATTCCCAGCCCTATAGCAATAAATCATTAACCGAAGGTTTTGGTGTTGGCGGGGGCTTTTCTCAAAGCCGGGAAATGGCCTACAAAACATCTCATGAAAACAAGATCCTTTTTTTCAGGAATAACAATTTTGTAAATAAGAATATTTTCTTCAACACCAGTTTGCGGTTACAAAAAGGTATACTATCGAGGCAGGTGCTCAATATGGCTTTTTCAAGGCTCGCGGTAAACGATTCGGTCATCTCTTTTTACAATCCGAATTATTTTAATTCAACGGACGCCACCAGGGGAATAATTGATCTTACCTATACTTACCAGTACACCAATGTAAATAATGTTGCTTACCCGTTGAAAGGGGTAACAGGTTATACCACCTTATCCAAAAGAGGATTGGGCCTAACCGGGGGCATCAATTATTTTTTAATTGAAGGAGGTTATAATAAATACTGGGCCCATGCAAATAACTGGTTTACCAGTGTACAAATGATAGCAAATATTAAACTTCCATTTGACCAGCCATATATCAATCAAAGGGCCATCGGTTATGGCAGCGCTAATCTGCGGGGACTTGAGTTTTTTGTGGTTGACGGCGTAGCTTTTGGTATCGTTAAATCTACGTTGAAAAAAAAATTGTTCTCCTTTACGATCCCCATGCCTTTCAAATCAAGGCTGGTACCGAACCTTCCCTTTACCCTATTTGCTAAAACCTACGCGGATGCGGGTTTTTCGTATAATAAGAAAAAATATGATACGCAGCTAAATAACCGGCTTTTGTATACCGGGGGTATTGGTATCGACATTCTTACATTATACGATATCAATTTAAAGATCCAGTACGGATTTAATCAACTAGGCCAGCGCCCCTTTTTCTTTGACAGCAGGTAAACGCTTACACGGATTGCTTAAGAAGTTAAGCGATTTTACTAACCAGGGAGCAATGAAAGAATAGTAGATTGCAGTAGATTTTGCAGG
>JBBJMD010000108.1:0-13793 GCA_037719925.1 Ferruginibacter sp. | reverse complement strand
GAGAACCGCTTCTTTTAGCGATGCCAGTTTATCTTCTTTTGCAGGGATAAATTCCTGTGCAACATGGCCCTTAAATCCTGTGGCCACAATCGCTTTCATTATAGCGGGATAGAATAATTCCTGGCTGTCGTCAATTTCGTGCCTGCCAGGTACCCCGCCGGTATGGTAATGGCCAAAATACTGGTGGTTATCGCGGATGGTACGGATGACATCCCCTTCATCGATCTGCATATGATAGATATCATAAAGGAGCTTGAAGTTTTCTGATCCGAGCCTTTTACAAAGTTCCACACCCCAGGCTGATTTATCACACATATAATCTTTATGGTCCACCCTGCTGTTTAGCAATTCCATTTGAACCGTAATGCCATTCTTTTCTGCCAGGGGCAAAATTTTCTGAAGGCCTTCAATGCAATTCTTTAAACCTGTTTCATCATCCATACCATTGCGATTGCCGCTAAAACAAATAACATTTTTATAGCCGGCTTTCACCATCAAAGGAAAGATCTCCAGGTAATCCTTAACCAGTTGTTCATGAAAGGTTTTGTTATTGAAACCATCAGGTATTCCATTGCCTTTGCCACCATTGTAACACATGGAACTGTATAAACCATATTTTTGCAGCATGGGCCAGTCTTTCGGCCCAATCAGGTCAATAGCGCCAAAACCGATTTCCTTAACAGCCTGGCAGAGTTTCTCAAGGGGAATAGAACCATAACACCATTGACAAACTGAATGATTAATGTTTCCTTTTAGTTTCAATGTTTGATGATTTTTATTGTCTTCTGTAGTGAATGAGGATAACATCCCGGTGCTCCCAAGTGCCGCTGACCCAACCAAAATATTCTTGATTGCATTTCGCCTGTTTTGATGATCTGACATAGAAAGTTTTTAAACGATTTATTTAGAATAATAAGTTTTTGGCTGTGATTGTTTTTTTTGCTTAATACCTGGTTGCAAACACCTTTCAATAATTTGTTGGCCGATGGTTATTCTAACGAAGGCTTATGGCTTTGAAAGGAGATGAGTCTTTTAAAATTCTGCCTGTGATACGATAAAATTTGTTGAAGGCCGCACATCCATAACCAGCATGATGAACTCCTGAGAAAATAACATGCGAAAGTATTATCCATGTGAAAATCGGCAGGCATCCCGTTAAAAATTTTTTATTTCAATACAGCTTACTGAAAACAGAAATGTAATATTATTGAATTTTAAGTAAAAACGAATTTAAATTGACATTTGTTTTTTATGTCTTAATGAGTTTGTTCAGGTAATATTTGATTTTCCCACACCCGGGTGCTGGCATTAACGGGGGTTTTATTTAAGGCTGTTTAGCGGGCAAAGCCGGTTTGAGGCGCAGGTTCATATTTGATATGACGGGATAAAAAAAGCGTCTTACTTTGCCGGGCAGGGTGCATTTCAACATAGATCCCGTTTACAAAGGGTGGTAATTAAACAGGGTACATTTCAATAGTTCTGTTACCCCCCTGAATATTTTATTAAATGTACAAAAATTTTATCCGTAAAATTGTAAAAAATTTCTTCATATAACATATC
This sequence comes from Ferruginibacter sp., assembly GCA_037719925.1. Classification (GTDB taxonomy): domain Bacteria; phylum Bacteroidota; class Bacteroidia; order Chitinophagales; family Chitinophagaceae; genus Ferruginibacter. Next base: position 12,233 of record JBBJMD010000108.1, on the reverse strand, counting down.
TGCGCAACCAATTTTTAAAACGATTCATATGAAAAGAAAATTACGAATGGGAATGATCGGGGGCGGAAAGGATGCCTTTATCGGTGCTATTCACCGCTTTGCGGTTAACATGGACGGGCTCGTAGAATTAGTTTGCGGCGCACTGAGCATCAATCCCGAAATAGCTAAGGACTCAGGTCAATCATTATTTCTTCCGGACGACAGGAATTACCTGAATTATGAAGAAATGATGGAAAAGGAAAGTTTGATGCCTGAAGAAAAGCGGATGGATTTTGTTACGATCGTTACGCCAAATTTCGCCCATTTCGCCCCTGCAAAACTGGCACTGCAAAAGGGTTTTAATGTAGTGATCGAAAAGCCCATCTGTTTTACCCTGGAAGAGGCAAAAGAATTAAAACAAATCGTTGAGGAAACAGGCTTGCTGCTCTGCCTTACACATACTTATTCCGGGTACCCCATGGTTAAGCAGGCCAGGGCTATGATAAGTGCGGGTGAATTAGGAAAGGTCAGGAAAGTATGGGTTGAATATCCCCAGGGTTGGCTAAGCAAATTATCGGAAAGAGAGGGAAACCAACAAGCCGCCTGGAGAACAGATCCCAAACGAAGTGGTAAGAGTGGCGCGATGGGTGATATTGGAACACATGCTGCCCATTTATCGGAATATGTAACCGGCCTAAAGATTACGCATCTTTGCGCCGACCTGAATATACTGGTTGAAGGGAGGGCATTGGATGATGATGGAAATGTATTGCTGAAATTTGATAACGGCGCGGCGGGTGTATTGATGGCTTCGCAGGTGGCCGCAGGGGAAGAAAATGCCTTAAAGATCAGGGTTTATGGAGAAAAAGGTGGCATTGAATGGGCACAGCATGAACCAAATACTTTGCTGGTGAAATGGCTGGACGCTCCGGCACAAATACTCCGCGCCGGTGCAAATTATACGGGCAGGCTTTCATCTTTTGCTACCAGTAATTGCCGCACACCCGGTGGGCACCCCGAAGGTTACCTGGAAGCTTTCGCCAATATTTATAAAAATTTCGCCACTACCCTGGGTGCCAGGATAGAGGGCACCGAACCTTCCAAAGAAGCACTTGACTACCCTTCAGTAGAGGAAGGGGTAAGGGGCATGGCGTTTATTGATAACGTGGTGCTCTCTGCACAGTCGGATAAAAAGTGGACAGAACATATCGTATAGCCGTCTTTTTAATAACCTTGAAACTTAAACCGTACTCTCAATTTTTTGAAGCGCGGGGAGATAAACAGGCACATTATGGATCCTGCATGTTCGCGTTTTTTAAGCGGCATTCTTTATGCGCTTCTGTCAGAAACCCGGTTAATACGCATAGATGATCACCGAAGATGCAATAGTATGTACAAAATTAAAAATGTTCCCGGTTAACCTGTAAAGTCGCGGCTCCGGAATTTTATAAACCCTGGGGAATCTTTCAAATATTTTCCTAATAATCAATATATACAACATGCAAACCATTAAAGGCCCTGGCATTTTCCTGGCACAGTTTGCCGGTGATGCGGCACCATATAATTCGTTATCCGCTATTTGTAAGTGGGCAAAAGAAAAAGGTTTCACAGGGGTACAGATACCGTCCTGGGATTCCAGGTTCATTGACCTGCAACAGGCAGCTGAAAGCAAAACCTATGCGGATGAGATAAAAGGCACCGTCCAGGAAGCAGGACTGGAAATAACTGAATTGGCGTCTCACCTTCAAGGGCAACTTGTTGCAGTAAACCCCGCTTACGATACCTTGTTCGACGGCTTTGCACCTGCCGCACTAAGCGGGGATCCCAAAGGCAAAACAGCCTGGGCCGTTCAGCAACTAAAATATGCTGCGAAAGCTTCTCAAAATTTAGGATTAAATGCGCACGCGACTTTCAGCGGAGCCCTGCTCTGGCCTACTGTGTACCCCTGGCCACAGCGACCCGCAGGACTAGTTGAAACAGGTTTTACTGAATTAGCCAATCGCTGGCTGCCCATATTAAACGTTTTTGATGAATGCGGCGTAGATTGCTGCTATGAAATTCACCCGGGCGAAGACCTGCACGATGGAATATCTTATGAAATGTTTTTAGAGAAAGTAAATGACCACCCCCGCGCCTGCCTGTTATACGATCCCTCACACTTTGTATTACAATGCCTCGATTATCTTGCCTATATTGATCACTATCATCAACGCATAAAAGCCTTTCATGTGAAGGATGCGGAATTTAATCCTACCGGCAAACAGGGTGTTTACGGGGGATACCAAAGTTGGGTAAACAGGGCAGGCCGATTCCGTTCATTGGGCGATGGCCAGGTTGATTTTAAATCCATATTCAGCAAACTGTCTGCTTATGATTACAAAGGCTGGGCTGTACTGGAATGGGAATGTGCTATAAAAAATTCGGAAGACGGGGCGGCCGAGGGCGCCCCTTTTATAAAAAGCCACATCATCAAGGTTACTGAAAAAGCTTTTGATGATTTTGCAGGCAGTGGTAGCGATGAAGTATTTAACAGCGCTTTATTAGGGCTTACTCCCAACGGGTAAGATGCATTGGGCAATTCTTGGCTGGTTGGCAAGCAATAGCTTCACCAATCACTGGGTTCGGGAACGGACCAGCTACTGTTGCAGCGTATGTGTTGGAAGCCGGGAAAAACTTCCTTCTAATCCCACAATAACATTGCGATCTATATGAATACACTTTCCCAAACCGAACTGCAGGATGGCTGGCAATTGTTATTTGATGGGACATCATTTGGTGGCTGGCATGGTTATAATAAAGACCACATCGGCCAGGGATGGCAGGTAAAAGATAATTCCATCCATTTTGACGGCGGCGATAAAACTGGGGAATCCAGGCCGATCTGTAACGATATCATCACTGATAAAATATTCAGCGACTTTCACCTGAAAACAGAATGGAAGATTTCTGTTAATGGTAACAGTGGTATTATGTTCCATGTGCAGGAAGGGCCCATCTACCGCACTCCCTGGCTAACCGGGCCGGAGATGCAATTGTTGGACAACGATGGCCATCATGATGGCCTGCTTGCAAAACACCGTGCGGGAGATTTGTACGACCTGGTTGAAGGCAGTATAAAAACCGTAAAACCCGCCGGGGAGTGGAACCTCGCCGAGATCATCGTTCAAAGGAGCCAGTTGAAGCTGGGTCAAAACGGCCACACAATTGTCGCTATCACGCTATGGGATGAAGCCTGGAAGAAATTGGTAAGTGAAAGTAACTTTAAAGATATGCCTGATTTTGCCAAATCGGGGAAAGGCCAAATTGCCCTCCAGGATCATGGGGGTGCGGTATGGTTTCGTAATATAAAGATCAAAGAACTGTAACAGGCATTAATATAAAGGTATGTCCATCATCGTATTAATTGTTGGCATTTTATTTTTACTGGTATTGATCGGTTGGTTGAAGGTCAACCCCTTCGTTTCATTAATTTTAGCCGCTTTCTTTGTAGGAATTGCCAATGGTATGCCCTTGAATAAACTCGTCGGTTCCATCAACGGCGGCATTGGGACCACCATGGGACCGCTGATCCTGACCCTTGTATTCGGAATGGTGTTGGGCACAATTTTATCTGAAACGGGGGCCGTACAACAAATCAGCACGAAACTGATCAGGTTCTTTGGAGAAAAATATATTAAACTGGCGATGGTGATCACCGGCTTTAGCGTTGGTATCGCCATGTTTTACAATGCAGGTTTCCTGGTCTGTCCCCTGGTTTTCTCCGTAGCCGCAACAAGCGGCAAACCGCTGATTGTAATCGGTATTGCGGTAGCATCCGGGCTTTCCGTAACCCATTGTTTTCTCCCACCCCATCCGGGCCCTACAGCCTTAACCGTCATATTTAAAGCGGATATCGGCAAAACACTTTTATATGGCCTCCTTGCCGGTATTCCTGCACTCATCGCGGGCGGCCTGGTATTTCCGGGGTTTGTAAAAAAGATAAGGCCTGCAGGAGAGCAAAAATTTTTTCCCGTTCAAAACTTTGAGGAAAGCCAGCTACCCGCTTTTGGGGCAAGTCTGTTGATCGCCCTGGTACCGGTTTTGTTGATGGCTTTATACGCCTTATCCGAAATTTTTATTGAAGCCGGCAACCCTGCCGGGAGCCTGTTAAAATTTCTAGGTGATCCGGGTATTTCCTTACTGATTGCCTCATTCCTGGCCATTGTTTTTTTAGGTAGAAAAAGCGGCACAGGTTTCAAGGCCCTGATGAACAAATCCTTTGAATCCGTTAATAGCGTGACGCTTATTTTATTGATCATTGCAGCCGGGGGCGCCTTCAAGCAGGTATTGATAGATAGCGGGACGAGTAATGACATCGCCGAATATTTTATGTCATCCTCCATTCCCCCGCTCCTGCTCGCCTGGATGATCGCCGCATTTATACGCATTGCCATCGGATCAGCTACCGTAGCGGGTATGACGGCGGCGGGGATTGTGCAACCCCTGGTAACCAGCATGCATGTGAGCCCCGAATTAATGGTAATCGCCATTGGCGCGGGCAGCGTTATGTGTTCTCATGTAAATGATTCCGGGTTCTGGATGTTTAAAGAATATTTTGGCCTTACACTAAAGGATACTTTTCGTACCTGGACTGCCATGGAATCCATCATTGGTGTCGTTGGGCTTGGAGGTATTTTAGTGTTAAGCCTGTTTGTACAATAATTTGAATCATAAATAACCTACAGTTAAAAAATAAATTTTTCGCCTTCTAACTTAAACTTATTATACTATCTTCAACACCTAAAAATTATCATTCGATGAACAAGCATCCTGCGAATATTTTATTCTTAACGTTATTTTGTATCCCGTTTTTTCTATTCGCTAACCCGCCAAAAAAATCAGGCGAATTTTACCAGATAACAGTATACCATTTTGCCAATGCGGATCAACAGAAAATAATTGAGCAATACCTGAAAGATGCTTTCCTTCCTGCACTCCACAGGCAACAGGTAAAAAAAATAGGTATATTTACCCCAATCGCTAATGATACGGCATCGGACAAACGCTTATACATAATATTGCCGGTGCAGTCGCTGCAGCAGGTTGCAAAAATAAGCGAATCCCTTACAAAGGATAACGATTATCTGAACAGTGGGAAATCATATTTAGACGCAGAAGACAAAAATCCCCCATACAGCCTGATGGAGAACATATTATTGGAAGCTTTTCCGCTCGCTCCTTCTTTAACTTTGCCCAAATTAACCGCCCCGAACACGGAAAAAGTATACGAATTGCGTAGCTATGAAAGTGCTACTGAAAAGAAATTCAAAAACAAGGTTCATATGTTTAATGAAGGGGGTGAGATAGCATTATTCAAACAACTGAATTTTAATGCGGTTTTTTATGCATCCGTAATTGCTGGTGGGCGCATGCCAAACCTGATGTACATGACGAGTTTTGAAAGCCTGGCTGAACGGGACGCGCACTGGAAGAGTTTTTCGGCTGCCCCGGAATGGAAGAAAACATCTTCCCTGCCGGAATACCAGGGCAATGTTTCCAAAATAGATATCATTTTGATGCGTGCAACAGCCTATTCTGATTACTGATCATCCGCAATATATCATTGAAAGGTTCCGGGTTTGTTTGTAAAGTGACAGGTTATCCTTCTCATTTTTGTATTAAATAAAAAAAATACCAGGTACCGCAGGAGCCCGGGTTCTGGCTTAACAAGGATCAAAACTTTTATCAGGATATACCAGATTTTCATTAACTTATCCAAACAAAAAACGATTGACCATGCATTCAAATCAACTTATCAGAAAAGTCTTTTTCCTGGCAGCCGTAATTGCCAGTTTTGCTTTTGTCTTTAAAAAAGATGACCCCGCCGTACTTATTTTTTCAAAAACCAATGGATTCCGTCACCAGAGTATTCCCAGGGGAATAGAAGCGATTAAAAAACTGGGCATGGAAAATAAATTTTCGGTAGATGCCACGGAAGACTCGCTGGCGTTTACAACTGAGAACCTGGCAAAGTACAAAGCAGTTATTTTTCTCAATCCCACCATGGATGTGCTGGGGGATGAACAACAAAAAGCACTTGAAAATTATATGCAGAAAGGGGGCGGATTTGTAGGCGTACATGCCGCTACTGATTGTGAATATAACTGGCCCTGGTATGTTAAAATGGTGGGTGCAAGTTTTTTATCACACCCCGAACAACAGGTGGCGAAATTGACTGTTACCGATAACAAAAATATGGCTACCAGACATTTACCCGCAACCTGGGAAAGAAAGGATGAATGGTATAATTTCAAAAGCATGAACCCCGATGTGCATGTGCTGCTGAAAATTGAAGAAAGTTCTTATAAAGGAGGAAAGAACGGCGATAACCATCCCATGGCATGGTATCATGAATATGATGGAGGCAGGGCATTTTATACGGCGCTTGGGCATACGGACGAGTCCTATGCGGATCCGGTTTACCTGCAGCATTTGTTGGGAGGTATTAAATATGCGATCAAAAAATAAGTTGCGTGGAGGCATTGAAGGCACGCTTTAATTTGTGTCCGCCTGCCAAATGCGGTTACAATTGAAGGAGATTATAAAAATTATACAATAACAAACAACCAGCCAGCTACAGTTTTTCGGCAGGCTCAACTTATTAATTTAAAAAATATTATTTCCAATTTTGAATTTCTGTTAACACTCATTCATTTAATAAAATCTATATGGGAGATTCGCTTCAAATTAAAAAACAGGCCAAACAATATGACGCGGTGATCGTTGGTTCCGGTGCAGGTGGAGGAATGGCGGCATATGTTTTGGCTAATGCCGGGTTAAAGGTTTGCCTGCTGGAAGCCGGCCCCGATTATGACCCGGCCAAAAACTCATCTCAGTTAAAAAACCCCTGGGACTCTCCCCGGAGGGGGGCAAGTACCAAATTCAGGCCCTTCGGCGATTTTGACGCATCTTACTGGGGATGGGAGATTGACGGAGAACCGTACACGCATGCACCGGGAACCAAATGGGATTGGTGGAGGGCAAGAATGGTTGGCGGCAGAACCAATCACTGGGGCAGGATCTCCCTGAGGTTTGGGCCTAAAGATTTTAAAAGAAAAAGTATTGACGGCCTTGGTGATGACTGGCCGATCGGGTACGATGATGTAAAGCCCTGGTATGATAAAATAGATAAGCTCATTGGTGTATTTGGAAGCAATGAAGGATTGCCTAATGACCCGGATGGAATATTTTTACCGCCTCCTAAACCCCGCCTTCATGAACTTTTCATCAAGAAAGGAGCTACCGGGGTAGGCGTTCCCGTTATACCTTCACGTTTATCAATACTTACCAAACAGGTGAATAAAGAAAGGGGCGCCTGTTTTTATTGCGCTCAATGCGGCCGCGCCTGCAAAGTATATGCTGATTTTTCTTCATCTTCCGTTTTAGTAAAACCTGCGGTTGCTACCGGTAATGTAGACCTGGTAACCAATGCAATGGCCCGCGAAATATTAACCAATAAAGAAGGGCTTGCAACAGGCGTTTCTTATGTGAATAAGGAAGACATGCAGGAATACCAGGTACAGGGCAAGGTGGTAATATTAGCAGCAAGCACCTGCGAAAGTGCCCGATTGATGCTCAATTCAAAATCGGAGCAACACCCTAATGGATTAGCCAATTCCAGTAATGTGGTGGGCAAGTATTTACATGATTCCACGGGCGCATCGATGAGCGGTGTATTGCCTAACCTTTTTGGGAGAAAAAGATATAACGAGGATGGAGTTGGCGGCATGCATGTATATTCACCCTGGTGGCTTGATAATAAAAAACTTGATTTCCCCCGTGGTTACCACATTGAGTACGGCGGCGGTATGAGCCAGCCGGCCTATGGATTTGGGTTTGGTGTTGAAAACAGGAACGGCCAGTTTCCTATCAACGGTAAAACAAAAGAACCAGGGGGATATGGTGCCTCGCTGAAAGAAGACCTGCGGTATTTGTATGGTGCTGGGGTACACATGGCAGGCAGGGGTGAAAGCATCGCTTTTGAATCAAATTATTGTGAAATAGACCCCGCGGTAGTAGACAAATATGGTATCCCGGTGTTACGCTTCAATACTAAAAACAGTGAATTTGAGGTAAAGCAGGCGAAGCATATGAAGGAAACTTTTACGGAAATCATGCACAGTATGGGCGCCGTTATTACATCGGGCGATAAAGACGGCCCCGAAAATGAATATGGCCTTGCCAACCCGGGTAATATTATTCATGAAGCCGGAACAATAAGGATGGGCGATGATCCAAAAAAATCGGCTCTTAATAAATTCAGCCAGGCGCACGAGTGCAAAAATTTGTTTAATGTAGATGGTGGCCAGTTTGTTTCACAGGCTGATAAAAATATTACCTGGACGATTTTAGCGTTATCAATGAGGGCTTCAGAATATATAGTGGACCAGTTGAAAAAGCAAAATATCTAATTAATCATATTGGGTCATCCTCCTTTGGCCGGAAGGTGCCCCTCTAAAAAGAATTATATGGACAGACGTAAATCAATCAAAACATTATTGATCGGCACCGCTTCCGCCGCTGTATTAATTGAATCCTGCGACACGGCCGATAAAAAAGCTCCCACCGTAAAAGACGCTGCTAAAACGGTGAATGAAGACGATCGCATGGCGGAAGAAAAAGTGAACAATAAAGATCTGAAAGAAGCCACTTTTTTTACATCCGAAGAAATGGCCACCATTACAATCCTGGCAGATATCATCATACCTAAGGATGAAGTTAGCGGCAGCGCGTCGGATGCGAAAGTGCCTGATTTTATAGAATTTATTGTAAAGGACATGCCCGCTCACCAGACACCAATGCGCGGCGGATTACGCTGGCTGGATATGCAATCGCTAAGACGTTTTGAAAAACCGTTTACGGGGATCACCGCGCAACAACGGATAACATTAGTGGATGAAATCGCTTATCCCAGAAAAGCAAATCCAAACATGAACCAGGGGGTTGCCTTCTTTAGCCTGATGCGCAATCTCACAGCCACAGGATTTTATACTTCGGAAATAGGCGTTAAGGATCTTGGGTACCTGGGTAATACGCCTAACCAATGGAAAGGTGTGCCGGATGAGGTATTAAAACAATACAATATGGCCTATAGCGAAAGGGAATTAAAAGAGTCGGTCACCTTTGATTAAAAAGTAATACGAGGTGATGCAGCTGTCCTTTTATCGGTTCGTGAGCGGCCTACTATAATCTCCCCATATAAAAATCAAGCACCTTCATCCGTAGCAGGTATTCGTAACGGGTAGTAATGATATTGGCGTTGGTACGGTCCAGGTTATTTTTGGCTATCAGGTATTCGGGCGAATTAATGACACCATTCTCAAACCGGATGCCCGCGATCCGGAACGACTCCGCATATGCAGCAGATTGTTCCTGCAGTACACTGTATCGTTTATACGTGGTGGTTATATTGGTATAAGCCAGGTCTACCGACTGTTTTAATTGAATTTTAATATTATCTGCGATAAACTGGTAGTTTTTTTCCTCGTTCTTAGCAAGCTTCACATTTGCCCTTGTTCTGAAGGAATTGAACAATGGTATATTGAGGCTGATCCCATAGGCGCTGGAAAGGTTATTGTTAAGCTGGGTGCCATACCTGATTTTCTGGCTGCTAAAATTATTTTGATGTGTGATCACCGGAACATTATTTCCACCTACTACCACATAATCGCCGCTTGGAATTTCGATGGTACCTAAATTCTTATTCAGCATGGCCGCACTGGAAAAATTTGTATTCAATACGCCATAAAGTGAAACCGATGGATAAAAAGGAGCGGCAGCAACTTTCACCGCCATTTTGCTCGTACTTATCTGCAATTCGCTTGCTTTTACAGAGGCCAGTTTTTGCACCGCAGAATCATAGATCTGGGCAGGCAGCACATCATACATTTTGACTGAATCATTAAATCCTGACCTGTCGATTTCGAGGTTAGCATCATAGGGTATAGCCATCAACTGGGCCAGGCTGAATACACTATTCGCCAGCGTGTTTTCCGCCGAGATAATAGCAAGGTGATCGCCTGCATATTGTCCTTTCAGATCACTCAGGTTGGCCGGAGGCGTGGCCCCTTCAGCAGACACTATTTCCAGCCTGTCGACCTGTTGCTTTGTTACATCTGCCTGCTGCTTGGCCAGCCTCAGCGCATCGGCGCTATTTAGAATCTGGAGGTAGGCCAGTATTACCTGCAGTGTTAATTCATCCCTGGTTTGTTGCCATTGCATTGTCGCCGTTTCAAAGGCCAGTTCATTTTGGCGGATAGTATTTTTCAATTGAAAGCCGCTGAATACAGGAACATTACCCTGTGCATTTACATTACTTGAGGTAAGCTTCTGGTTAATATATCCGTTCGTAAAGGGGTCAATACTACGGCCACTGTTAAAGCCATAATCATAGCCGCCCTGTACCTGGGGCAACCGGTTATTTCTCGACTGCCTGTAATTGATCTCTGCATTACTCCTTTGTAATTCACTTTGCTTCGTTAATAAATTATTCTTCACAGCCGTATCAATGGCCTGTTGCAAGGTAAACTTCCTGCTTTGTGCATTTATAAAAGATGCGCCAAAAAGCAGGCTGCACAAAATAATAATCCTCGTCTTCATCTTTTTCATTTTTTATTTTCAGGATCAAAGCCTGAAGTTTTTGGTCTGCAGGATTCAACCCTGTTGTACCGGTTTTCATTACCCGGTTACCCGCTGCCTTATCTATGTTAAGGCTTCTTCAGGTTGTTTAGTATTCTTTATTAATTCTGAATCCTTCCATCCAGCAAATGGATGACCCTTTTGCCATAACTGGCATTTTTTTCGGAATGGGTTACCTGGATGATGGTTACCCCTTCGTCATTAAGTACCTTGAACAACTCCATTATTTCTTCGCCCTGCTTTGAATTCAGATTTCCTGTAGGCTCATCTGCCAATAACAATTTTGGCTTGGCAATCAATGCGCGGGCTATGCCTACCAGTTGCTGTTGCCCGCCACTAAGCTGAGCCGGGAAAAGGTCTTTTTTTCCTACAATGTTAAACCGGTCCAGTATATCGGCGACCATTGCTTTTCTTTCAGAACCCTTTATATTCTGATAGATCAACGGTGTTTCAATATTTTCATACACCGTTAATTCATCGATCAGGTGATAAGCCTGGAACACAAAGCCTATATATTGTTTATACAAGCCAGATTTTTCTTTTTCTTTTAATTTATGTACTGCTTCGTGTAGAAAATTATATTCACCTTCATTCGCTTCGTCCAGCATACCAATGATATTCAGCAATGTAGATTTACCTGAACCGGAAGGCCCCATGATAGAAATAAATTCTCCTTCCATGATATCGAGATTGATATCTTTTAACAGGAATGTCCTGTTGGAACCTGTGTTGACCCATTTAAAAATTTTTCGTAGTTGTATCATTGTACTTGTTTATTTTAATTTTCGCGAGCGGCTCCTCCTGCCATTTTTGGGCTGGATTCTAATGGTTGTCAATCTTTATGCCAATAGGCAAAGCCTTGATGGGCAAAGCTTCTGTCTTTTTCTAATTATTCCAGGTGTACGAAAACGGACAGTTTACTGTACAGTATCGGACACTAATAAAAGATAAATAATTATCCCGCATTGATATATAAATAAAAGCGAGAATCTCAATACAGGTAGGACATGCGCTGAAACCAAGGGTTTCACGCAGGATAATTACGGCTAACCTTCCTCGTGGATTGTTATACTATTGTCATGTTTAACAATATATAAGCTGACTTTTTTACGCTGTTTTCTTTTTTTTCTTGATAAAAAAAAGAAACAAAAAAAATCAAGGCTGCGAATAAAAAGGCTGAAAATTTTAATATGTTCCTAAAGAACTCGCCGTAAGAGCATAATAATTTGCAGACGATGCTGGCTCAAACAGCCTTGATTTTTTAACGCCCAAGGAGCTATTTTTCTGGCACTTTTTAGTTGAGGCCGTTCAGGAGCCTATCAATGCGAATATATTCGCACAGTTCACCCTTGCTTAACTGTTGTTCATTACTCCAGTAAAAATGCTTCATCACAACTCCTTCCCAAAATGGGGCTGTATATCAATTTCGGGGTGCCTTTTTTGTTTCTTTTTTGGCGAAACAAAAAAGAAAAGAACAAGCTATTCTTAATCTAAGCAGAGTTTTTTAACAGCAAGTGAATACGGTTCCTGTTTTCTTTTTTTTCTTGATAAAAAAAAGAAACAAAAAAAATCAAGGC
>JBBJMD010000304.1:0-3463 GCA_037719925.1 Ferruginibacter sp. | reverse complement strand
GAAAATGCCGATGCCTTCCGGTGGCTGAATTCCATAACCAATTTATTCTTCTTTTTTATCCCTCCCGTTATATATGGACTACTCTGCCACCAGAAGCCATTTGTGCATTTAGGCCTAAAAAAAACAATAGACTGGCGCTCGGCCGGGGTGGTGGTGATGATCATGGTGGCGGCATTGCCGATGGTAAGCGCTTTACAGGAATTGACGGAACTTTACCCCTGGTCAAAAGCTGCCCTCGCCAAATTTAAGCTTGCCGAAGATGAGTACAATAAAGCGGTGGCAATAATGGCAAAAATGGATGACTTTGGTGATTACCTGTTATCGGTATTTGTAATTGCGCTTTTACCAGCAATATTTGAGGAAACCTTATTCAGGGGAGGTATCCAAAATTTATTGGCCCGGTGGTTTAAAACACCGTTACTGGCGATCGTGATTACGGCAATTGTTTTCAGCGCCGTCCATGGATCGTACCTGGGATTCTTGAGCCGTTTCGCCCTTGGCTTCTTATTGGGATGGATCTATCACCGAACCGGTAACCTCTGGCTGAGTATCATCGGCCACTTTTTGAATAATGCAGTCGGTGTAACTGCTCTTTATCTTACTTCAAAACCAGGTAGTAAAACGGAAAACTCGGTATTGGAGCAAACCCTTCCGCTGTGGACAGGATTGGTGAGCATCGCCATCGTGTATGCCCTGTTTATGCTTTTTGAAAAAGTAAGTAAAAACGAGATTGATCACCCGGGTGAAGAATTGCCGATGCCTGGGGTCCGGCACTACACCGATCCCTTTCTTGATGATACCGGCAGTTTTGGACATACAAAGCATAACTAATGAATATCCTTTAAATCACGAAAGGTTAAATGGTTCTTTGCGGGAGTACCGTTTTAACGGACATTGATGAATAAAAAACAAATCCTCCAACCGGATGGCGATCAATATTGATACCTTAAAAACCCGCGCCTTAACCGCTCTGATCTTCGTAGCGCTAATGCTGGCTGGTTTATTATGGAATGAATGGAGTTTCCTGGGGTTATTTATATTGATACATTTTGGTTGCTGGTATGAATTTAACAGGTTAATAAAAAAGATCTATGGGGAAAAATATTTGCCCTACACCTTACTGGGCCTGGTTTACATAACGCTGCCTATCTGCATGATGACAGACCTCAGGAGCAACTGGATACATCCGGAAGGCAGTACCACAGCGGATAATTTTGGCAATACCATCCCCATCGCCATCATTTTTAGTATCTGGGTAAACGATACCATGGCCTATCTTGTAGGCTCCTTTATTGGAAGAACGCCCTTTTCTTCAATATCACCGAAAAAAACCTGGGAAGGAACAATTGGCGGCGCTATATTGTGTGTAGCGGCGATTGGATTTATTTTCCCGCCCCTGGCGGAAAGGTTTTTTTCCCCGCGTGGAGAAAGGCATACTTATTTTATTATCGCTGCTATCTGCGCTGTTTTTGGTACTGTTGGTGACCTCCTGGAAAGCAAACTCAAACGTTCGGCCAACATGAAAGACAGTGGTTCTATACTGCCTGGACATGGTGGCTTTTTAGACAGGTTCGATTCCTTACTGGTGGCCACCCCCATTGTATGGCTCTACATAAAATTATTTGTGTAGCCAATTGGCCTCACCCTGCTGCAGGTGCGCTATATTTGCCAATCAATAGCAATAGCATGACTATACACAGGGAAGGTCATAAAAGCATCGCGATAGGAACGCTTATATTCGGCGCGCTTAACCTGGTCTTCTTTTATTTTTTCAGTGCATCCCTGCCCTCATTAGCATGGGTCATATTTTTTGTATCCCTGGCGCTGCTGTTGTTCCTTATCTCTTTTTTTCGCATACCCAACCGCGCGCTCACCCTGAACGAAAGCGTAGTAGTGGCGCCGGCTGATGGAAAAGTGGTGGTGATTGAAGAAGTAATAGACCCTGAATATTTTCATGACAAACGTATACAGGTTTCAATTTTTATGAGCCCTGTCAATGTACATGTAAACCGGAACCCGATCGGCGGGGAAGTGGTTTATAACCAATACCACAAAGGCAAATACCTGGTAGCCTGGAACCCAAAATCATCTACCGATAATGAGCGCCATTCTGTTGTTATAAAAAAGGGGAGTTTAGAAGTGCTGGTTAAACAGATCGCCGGTGCTCTTGCCAAACGCATCAGCAATTATTTGCAGGAAGGCCAGCAGGTGAGCCAAACCGCTGAAATGGGTTTTATAAAATTTGGCAGCCGCGTAGACCTGTTATTGCCCGTGGGTACCAGCATTAATGTGGATTTAAACCAGATGGTACAGGGCGGCGTAACGGTTATCGCGACATTAAAATCCTGATTATGGAAAGCTGGTCACGGATAATTTGTTTAACCAAAGTAAATGGAACCCTTTTGAAAATTTTAACAGCCAGGCTTTTGTTGGTACCGGTTAAGCAACTATATTCACCATAGATAAATTGCAAAAAACAACTGTATGAATAAAATACTTCTATTCGCAACAGCGGCTTTCCTGGTAACCGGAGTAAGTTTTGCCGATACCGGGAAAAAGAAAAACAAATCCAAAGGAAAAACATGCTGTTCCAAGGACAAAAAATCATGTGAAAAGGAAAAGATCAAGACAGGAAAGATCTGAGTACCATTTAATTTTTTTAAATGGCCTTCCTGACAAGGGAAGGTTTTTTTATTTCAACAATTGCTCAACTTAATTTGAAGGTGACTCCTGCTTTTAGTGGAGCCTTCTTGTTATTACCTGCCGGGAAAAAATTAAAAAATATTTTCCAGTTCTTTTAAATGGGTGATGGTATAAGTAGGCTGTAATTCGGTAGTTCTTTTAATATGATTTACAAATACGGTATCCATACCAGCATTGAAAGCGCCCTGGATATCTGCTTCCAGGTTATCTCCCAGCATGATACTATCTGCCAGGGTAGCACCGGCTTTTTGCATGGCAAAATCAAAAATTTCTTTTCTTGGTTTTAAACTGTTACTCGTTTCCGATGTGATGACATTGCGAAAATAACCGCCCAGCCCGCTGTTATTCAGTTTGCTCCATTGTATCTTTTCAAATCCATTCGTGATCATGTGCAACTGGTAATTTTTGCCCGCTAAATAATCAAGTATCTCGATCGTATGCGGAAATAACAACTTTCGGGTAGGCAGGAGTTCTAAAAATTTTTCACTTATTTGCTTTGCCAGTTTTTCATCCGCGATCTTAAATTCAAGTAATGTCCGCCACATGCGCCGCCATTTGAGCTCTTCCCCGCTTATAAACCCATTATGATACCTGGCCCATAAAATCTCGTTGTGGTGCAAATAGCGTGTGTAGAAGTCGTCGAAAGGCGTTACCTGCAACAACTCCAAATTAAAAAAAGAATACATTTCTGTAAGTGTTATTTTTGCGTTGGCATCAAAATCCCACAGGGTATGGTCTAAATCAAAAAAGAGGTGTTTAT
>JBBJMD010000107.1:0-13830 GCA_037719925.1 Ferruginibacter sp. | reverse complement strand
ACCGCAAAACCATACTGGTACCAATTTATCAAAAAAGACAGATCTCAATGAACATATAATGTTCAATTCGCAAGGTGTTGTATCCAGTCCTAAACCATTGAGTAATACGTTTGGCATGGTGCACCTACTCCTGCCCGTTATGTCCCCGGATCGAAACTTTCGTCCTCCTGCTGCCTCATAAAATAACCCTGCTTTTTCCAGTTCGACCGGATAACACATCGACAGATTATTTCATAAAATAATCAGCATCATCGTGTACATCCTCATCCTTCGCAACAGCATGGTGTTTCAAAATTTTATACCGGATTTAAAGTCATTTCCGGCCCGGCTTTAACTTGTTTTTCTCAAGCTAAATTTTTACAGGATGAAACATTATTACAGATTTGTAATTTTTATTTTTATTATCCTCTTTTCAGCTCCTCTTTCACAAACATATGCGCAAAAAATTATCAAGGGCAAAGTGGTAAGTGTGCAAAACCTGCAACCATTGGAAGGGGTAACAGTTACCTTACTTCCGGAAAAAATTTCCGTGGTTACAGACCAATTGGGCAATTTTATTTTTAAAAAAATACGGGAAACAGGCAATACGATCCTGCAAGTTTCTACGATAGGTTATGAGTTTAAGCAATTACCTGTTGAAGAGCTCTACAGGAATAGTAATAATATTTTACTTGCCACTCAGAATGTTGAATTAAAATCAGTCATTATTTCCTCCCGCAATGGCGACCATTACAAGCCTATCAGCAAAACAGATATCGCTATGCGGGGCGTAAATAATTCACAGGAAATTTTAAGGATAATTCCCGGAATTGTTATCGGCCAACACCAGGGCGGAGGCAAGGCGGAACAAATATTCCTGCGCGGGTTTGATGCCGATCATGGAACGGATTTCCGGCTGGAGATTGATGGTATGCCGGTCAATATGGTTTCACATGCGCATGGCCAGGGATTTGCCGACAGTCATTTTTTAATACCTGAAACGGTTGATAACATTGATTTTAAGAAAGGGCCTTATGCCGCTGAAAAAGGAGATTTTGCCACAGCTGGTTTTGTCGATTTCAATACCAGGAATTCGTTAAATGAAAATATGGTAAAACTGGAAGCAGGACAATTCAACACCTACCGCGCCATGGGTATGTTCAAACTGCTGGGTGACAAGGCCAGGTCAAAGGAACAATCCTGGTATGTTGCTTCGGAATACAGGTATTCGGATGCATACTTTGACAGTCCGCAACATTTTAAAAGATTTAATCTATTCACAAAGTACAATGGTAAAATTTCCGGCAATAGTTACCTGTCAATGTCTGCCAATACTTTCTGGAGCAAGTGGAATGCATCAGGCCAGGTACCAGACCGTGCGGTAGACAAAGGACTCATAGGTTTTTATGGTGCCATTGACCCCAACGAAGGCGGGATCACCTATCGTACTAATTTTAATGCCCAATTGCTCACTTCCTTAAACAATGGAGATATTATTAAAAATCAATTGTATTATTCCAATGCCCATTTTGACCTCCACACCAACTTCACTTTCTTTTTAGAAGACAGTGTGAATGGAGACCAGATCAGGCAAAAGGAAGCGAGATCAATGGCAGGCTATAATGGAAGTTATCATCATACTTCAACCATCGGGAAGGTTATGTTGAATACGGAAGCAGGTTTGCAGGTAAGATACGATATGACCAGGAATTCTGAATTGTCGCATACAAAAAACAGGTATACATTATTGCTCCCAATGAAACTGGGAGATATTACCTCCTTGTCAATCTCGCCGTACATCAGTGAAACATTTAAATTCAATGAACATTTTAGTATCAATGCCGGTCTGCGCTTGACCAGTTCTTTCATCAATACAAAAATAAACTCGCAACTGATACCACGTTGCCTGGTATTGGCACTTACAAAGCCAATGCAAATACGGTAAGTCCTAAACTGAATTTTTCCTATCCTGTTAACAACGACCTGCAATTCTATCTTACTGCCGGTAAGGGATTTCATTCCAATGATACAAGAAGCGTAGTCGTTACAAAAGGTGACCTTATTTTGCCTGCTGCCTATAGCTCGGACCTGGGCACTGTGTTTAAACCAGCCAATAATATTATCATCAATGCGGCCCTTTGGTACATATACCTGCAGCAGGAATTCGTATATAGCGGCGATGGTGGATTTGTAGAATTTAGCGGCAAAACACGTCGCGCAGGCGTTGATTTTTCAGCAAGGTATGAGCCTGTTAAATCTTTATATTTTGACCTGGATGTGAACTATGCACATGGGCGGGCGGCAGGGGAACCGAAGGGCGCAAATTACATTCCCCTGGCTCCTGTATGGACAAGCAGCGCGGGTATAACTTATACGGCCAGAAATGGTTTTAACGGAAGTTTCCGGTATCGCTACGTTGGTGACAGGTCGGCGAATGAGGATTACAGTCTTACTGCAAAAGGATACTTCATTACTGATGGGGTATTAAATTATTCCAGGCCGAAATATGAGATCGGCCTCGTCGTAAATAATATATTTAACACCCGTTGGAAGGAAACTCAATTTGATACGGAAACCCGTTTGAAAAATGAACCCGAAGCTGTTGATGAGGTTTGCTTTACCCCGGGTACCCCCTTCGCGGCAAAATTAAGTTTTACTATTAAATTTTAAATGATCGGTTGAACACCTTGCGATGTATGAGCTAACGCTTTGCATCCCTTTTTATAAATGATAAACGATAAATGATTTGTGAGGCCGGATCTCTATCCGGCCTTTTTTTAATATAAGGACTATTTAGACAAAGCGCGAACCCTGTTGAAAAACAGTTGAAAGTGTAGAATATGTTATTTATTCAGGGTTACTCCCATCCGCTCGCAAGTACATCCGCGATGTGCATCGTCTTTATTGAAAGATGTTTTCCTTTGATAAAGCCATCAATGTGCATGAGGCAACTCAGGTCAGTAGAAATAATGATTTCTGCTTTTGCAGACAAGGCATTCGTTACCTTCTGATCCGCCATTCCAATTGATATTCCTTCAAACTTAACGGCGAATGTGCCGCCGAAGCCACAACATGTTTCCACATCAATCATTTCTACCATTGAAAGGCCTCTAACATTACGAAGTAATGAACGGGGGCCTTCCTTTATTTTGCATTCCCGCAATGCCGCACAACTATCGTGATAGGTAGCTATGGCGTTAAGTTCGGCGCCAAAGTTTTCAATCTTTAAGACATCCGTTAAGAACTCAGTAAATTCAAACACCCGTTTTCCTATTTCAACCGACTGATTCTGATCAACGGTGCCTGCAAATAATTTAGCGTAATAATTTCTTATAAACCCTACACAACTGGCGCTAGGCGCCACGATGTAATCCATGGTGTCAAAATCCTTCATGAATTTTTGACACACTTCCTTTGATTCATTCAAAAAACCGGCATTGAAGGCAGGCTGCCCGCAACAGGTTTGCTCGGTATTATAGTAAACGTCACATGCGGCTTTTTCCAATACTTTCACCAAATTAAAAGCAGTATGGGGATACAACTGATCAACAAAACAAGGTATAAACAGTTGAACTTTCATGCACAACCCACCGGGGCAACAATTTTTAACAGGTGATAAATTTTATTGAATTGAAATAGTATTTTGCATACCTACACCCGGACTTACGACCATAGCCCTTAACATTCTGGCGCATAGAATTGTGGAACTAACAGGAATTACTAAGGCTTGTTAAATGAATATTTTAAAGCGATCATCTTCAGGGCTGTGATGGCGGCTTCCTCGCCCTTATGGCCATGTGACCCGCCAGTTCTTTCTTCAACCTGCTGTCGATTATCGACTGTTAATATTCCAAAGATCGTGGGCACAGGCAAGGTAAGGTTTACCTGCACAATACCATCAGTTACGGCGCGGCATACATAATCAAAATGTGGCGTACCGCCTCTTATCACACAGCCGAGCGCAATGAAGGCGTATGGTTTGTCCTCTTTATATTTATGGGCGTCCCAATAGCTTTTGATGCAAAAGGCAATTTCGAATGCGCCCGGAACAGTTATTATGGTGTACTTAATAGCGCATTGTTCCAATATTTTTATACAACCCTCTTCCAGCTTGGTTATAGATGACGCATTCCATTCCGTACGCACAATGACTACGCAGGCACCCTTGGGAAGGTTAATGCCTGCGATATTATCTAAATCCGGAGAACTGGTAGACATAATTACCTACTGAATTACTTAATTTAAATTGTAAAGTTTACCCATTGATCTAATGCCGGAGGCCAATAACCATTACCTCGTCATTTAACGATCCCCAGCCTCGCCAGGCTCTTTTCTATATCCCCAACATGTGATCCTTTCGGGAAAGTCTCTTTATTTTTTTGATATAAATCAATCGCCTCTTTTGTTTTTCCGATTGATTCAGCATAAGCCGCCGCCTTATACAATAATTCCGATGACATGAATTCATCTTTTTCATTTAAAGAGGCCGCTTTTTTATAATAATCCAGCGCGTCACTATTCTTTTTAAGTTCTGCATGGGCATCGCCCAGCATGCTATAGGCAGCTGTTTGTACCTGTGTGGCATCGGTTGAAAATTCTTTCAAATATTTGATGGCTTTATTGAAATCCTTGCCATGAAGGTAACAGGCCCCTGCCATAAAATTTGCCCTGTTACCCGCGGGTGTACCGCGATAGGCAGATGCTATTTTTAAAACGCCTGTTGCTATTCCATTACCACCATTTAATACGAGGTTGATCGAATCCCTATTGAAACCGGTTTGCGTCATTTTATCAAATAGTTGCTCCACAGGATAAATTACATCTGCGGATTTTGCCTCTTTGGGAGCTACAACAAGGCTTTTATAAGCGATCCATCCAACAATAAGTATGATCAATGCGCCTCCAGTATAAATAATAGGTTTACTGAATTTAGCCCAAAAACCGCGCGCTCTTTCAACAATTTCATTTGATTCAGTTACCGGAACTCTTTCTTGCTTCTCTGCCATTTTTATTTATTTTGCCCTACCCCGAAAGGCATGTTTTTAATTGAAAATATATTATTGTGTAATTCGTCTCAGTTATAACCTGGTGGATGCTAATCCATGATAAAGGGATAATCTTCCTGCTTGTAAACGTCTTTTAACAATTCATCATCATTTGGCCAGGGGCTTTCTTCTGCAAACTGTACACTTTCATCTACCTGGGCCTTTACGCGGTTATTCATAACCTCTATTTCTTCATCAGTTACCTGGTATTCATCTTTCAATACTTTCAGCACATGGTCAATAGGGTCTTTTTCTTTATATTCTTCCACCTCATCTTTGGTCCGGTATTTTGCAGGGTCACTCATACTATGCCCTTTGTAGCGGTAAGTTTTTATCTCTAATAAAGTTGGCCCGCCTTTTTCTCTTGCCCTGTTAACAGCCCGTAAAATAGAATTATGCACCTGTTCAGGGCTCATTCCATCTACGCTGTCTCCCGGCATATCGTATGCGTCGGCAATTTTATACAGATCCATCACGTTGCTTGTGCGTGCTACCGAGGTTCCCATGGCGTAATTATTATTCTCACAAATAAATATTACCGGTAATTTCCAAAGCATAGCCATGTTAAAAGTTTCATGCAACATACCCTGCCTCGCAGCACCATCGCCAAAGAAGCAAAGCGCTACATTATCCGTACCCTTATATTGTTCCGCAAAAGCCAATCCGGCCCCCGTCCCTATCTGGGCTCCTACAATACCGTGGCCGCCAAAGAATCCAACATCCACACCAAAGAAGTGCATACTTCCACCCTTACCTTTACTGCATCCCGTTGCTTTGCCAAAAAGTTCCGCCATACAGGATTTGGGAGATACGCCTTTTGCGATGGCCAGCGCGTGATCCCGGTAAGCCGTAATAAATTTATCTTCAGGGTTTGTGGCGGTCATGCAGCCCGCCGCCACCGCTTCCTGCCCAATATACAAATGGCAGAAGCCACGTATCTTTTGCATTCCATATAACTGGCCGGTTTTTTCTTCAAAGCGGCGCAATAAAAGCATCAATTCGTACCAGTACAGGTAGGTTTCTTTTGAAAACTTTGTAGCCAATGTTTAATAATTTAGGCGGCAAAGATAAGGGAGAAATCGGGAAATTAACATATGGCAGAAAGAAGGATTTGTGGTGTCAACCTGCCTGCATTACAACTAAAACAATATCAAAAAATCTTCTTACTCCAGGAAATGTATTTCAGAAGTAAAACTGGTTTAAAATAAAAGCTTGAGAATATGCGGCGAAGCCATCATTTTGCATGCTGCTTACAGGTTTCCGTATCGCGAGCAACAATCAACTAAAGGCATTTACATTATCTTGCAGCTTCATGCCCAGGCTTTTAAAAATAACGATCACACAGTTCAAGAACTATGGTTTTTCCGGTTTTACTTTTACCGAAAGGGTAATAGGTATCTGTGGGTTAAACGGCAAGGGTAAAACCAACCTGCTCGATGCCGTTTATTATTTGTGCTTTACAAAGAGCTATTTTGGTAAAACGGATATAATGAATATCCAGTTTGAAAAAGAGGGGTTCAGGATCGAAGGCACTATTGCAGCTCACCCGCATCTTACAACAATTACACCTGAAGAAAATCCAGGCACCCGGGTCAATGATGAAGGAATTAGCGGCCTTGTACCAAAGAAGGCGGATCAGCTTATCTGTATTTTCAGGGGCGCCGGAAAAAAAGAATTTTTCATGAACGGTGTGATATACACGAAATACTCAGCGCACATTGGGCGATATCCCTGTGTTATGATTGCTCCCGATGATATTGAGCTGGTTACCGGTGGCAGCGAGGAAAGAAGGCGTTTTGTTGATACACTGCTTAGCCAGGTAGATCCCGAATACCTGCAGCACCTGATTGTATACAACAAGGTTTTGCAACAACGCAATAGTTTATTAAAAAGGTTTGCCGAAATCGGGAAAACGGATTGGGCTTTGCTGGAAGTGCTGGACGGCCAAATGTTACAACCTGCTAAATACATCCATGTAGTTCGCAAAAATTTTATGGCCCAATTGATACCGCTGGTACAGCGGTTTTACCTGCAAATCGCCAACAACGAAGAACTGGTTTCCCTGCAATATGAAAGCCAGATGAATAGTGTAGATTTTGAAGCCATCCTCAACCTGTTCCGGGAAAAGGATTTCCTGTTGCAACGGACGAATGGTGGAATTCACAAGGATGATATTGACATCCGGTTAAACGGGCAATTATTTAAAAATTTTGCTTCCCAGGGCCAAAGAAAAAGCTTATTATTTGCATTAAAACTTGCGGAGTTTGAATTATTAAAATTAAACAAGGGCTTCGCACCCCTCCTTTTGCTGGATGATGTATTTGAAAAATTGGACGATGTACGGATGCACAATTTACTGCACTGGGTCTGTAAAGAAAATGATGGTCAGGTCTTCATAACCGACACGCATAAAGAAAGACTGGAGGAAGCGTTTGTTGCGCTTGATACTCCTTACCAGGTGATTGAACTATAATCTTTAGTGGAACTTTTTACCGTAGAGCTTTATATCTTTTCAAGCATTAAATTAATTTACCTTTGAGTTATGGGAGAATTATCAATGCAGGACGCTATCCAGCAATTTCTACAAAAGAGCCGCTTAAAGGGTGGCATCCAGGCTTTGCAGATAGAAGATGTGTGGGAAGATATTATGGGGAAAACGATTGCCAGGTACACGGACAAAATCCAGATCATCAATCATACGTTGTTTATAAGTTCCTCCGTAGCCCCATTAAAGAACGAACTAATGTATCAGAAAGAAAAGATCATTGAAAGGGTAAATGAAGCCCTGGGTGAAAAAGTCGTAAACGAAGTGGTGATAAAGTAGCTTTTTGTTTGAACGTTGCTTTTCAATTGCGTGGAACCTGAGTTACTAAGATTTATTTGAAAAGCTTGTGCCGTACGGATTGTTCCTTATTGCCAGGATGTGCATTTTAAAGCGTTATTATTGGATTAGCATCACTCAATTCATATGGATCATCGTTTAAGGCAACCGTCATACCCTCACCCGTGGATCTACAACTCCGTACAATACGTCCGCCAGCATATTGATCAGGATAAATATACAGGCGCTTATCAGGACTGAACCCATTACCACCGGGTAATCTAATTTTTCCAGGGCATCAACAGTGATCTTACCAATGCCCCTCCAGCCAAAAATATATTCCACAAAGAAGGCCCCGGCCAACAGTTCTGCGAACCATCCGGTAATAGCGGTGATGACCGGGTTCAATGCATTTCGTAATGCATGCCTGAAAATAACGGTTGTCCTGTCGAGCCCTTTTGCATAGGCGGTGCGGATATAATCCTGGCTCATTACATCTAGCATTGAACTTCGGGTGAGTTGAGTAATGATGGCAAGCGGGCGTATGCCAAGGGTTAACGCCGGGAGGATAAGGTTTTTTAAAGTGAGGTATTTTTCACCTGTTACTTCGTCAATATCAAACCAGCTCCCGGTTAAATTTAATCCTGTGAAAGGATGCAGTACAACCCCAAAGAAAAATGCGATGATTATTGCCATAAAAAAAGAGGGAGCGGAGATACCGGCAATACTTGTGAACACGGCGGTTGTATCCATCCAGGTGCCTTTTTTTACAGCAGCAATTACACCCAGGAAAATTCCGGTAAATGTTGCAAATATCATGGCTGCTACCGCAAGCAATAAGGTGCCCGGCAATGCACTAATCAACATGGCACCTACGTTCTTTTTTGTTTGGTAGCTTTTACGGAGATAAGGCATCTTTAAACCAATCATTGTTCCATGGCCAATAAACACTCCAACCAGTTCTTTTTTAACAATATCCCCCCTGGTGTGAATTGATACCGGTGAAACATCATTTAAATAGCGTACAAATTGTTTCCATTTTGGCTGGTCCAGGTAAAGGTCACGCCTGATATTCTCCATTGTTTTTTTATCACCTGACTGGCCAACAATCATCCTGGCCGGGTCACCAAATCCCTGGAACATAATAAATACTAACACCACCACACCAAGGAACACCAGGATCGAATAACCTATTTTTTTTAAAAAGTAAGCCAATGGTATTTTTTATAAGTAATGACAAGTCTAAAATGAACGGATAGCTTTTCCAATATCTGCCCAGCTATATTTCTCCTGCACAACCGGGCCTTTCATAACAAACAAAGTGGGATTGGCCCTGGCGGCCGTTTTTATTGCCGTAGCATCACTGGTAAGTATTGGTATATTATAAGAATTGGTGATATTGAAAAATTCATTAACCGTTTCCTTATCCGATGTTATAATAAAGATGGGGCGGTTCTCCTGCCTGGCTTTTTGTGAGAGGTCGCTAAACGCAGCTGACCACCGGGTAACTCCATTGTTTAGATTTTGTAAAAAGAATAAATAATAGTCTCCCTGTTGGCCAAGTATGGCTTCCGTTACATCAACCCCGGAAGAATCAGTTAATGAAAAATCGTTTATGGCAGGGATATTATTTACGCCTGCAGTCACGAGCTTTTGTTTTCTTTCACTAAATTTCCAGCTACTGTCAGGCAGGTTAGTTGTATTAAATTCTTTCTTTTCGCCGTTTTTGCCATACACAAAAATATATTCATACTTATCCGGTATAGCACCCGCAGGCATCTTCCGGAGCTCTAGTATATTGTTCCCTTTTTTATAAGGAAGGCAGTCTTTTAACGGCAGCTGTTTTAAAACATAGAGTTGTAAAAAGGTTGCGCCAGTAATACTTAATAAGATAATTACCGTGCCTGCTGTATTGGTAAATAAGGGACGTATATGTTTTTTATAGATGATCAGGAAAATGATGAGCAGCGTAAGGATAATGTCCTTAGTAAAAGTTTGGATGGGAGTTAAAGGAATGCAATCCCCAAAACAGCCGCATGCCCTTATTTTTCCTGTAAATAAAACAAATGCGGTTAAAAATGTAAAAAATAAAGTAAGCATAAATAAAAACCATACCACCAGGTTTTTTTTCCAGCCAATCAGTAAGGCAATGCCCGCCACGATTTCCAATACGATCATAGTTATGGAAAACCAGAGGGATTGGCCGTGCAGGTAATTCATTAGTGCGGGAAAATATCCATCGCCTGCCCATACTTCAAAGAACTCCTGCATCTTATAACTTAAACCTAAGGGATCGATGGCTTTTACCAGGCCGGAGAAAATGAACAATGATCCTACCAGGATTCTTGCAATAGTTACTGCTATTTTCATATTAAATTAATCAAAGATGAATAGTGCTGCATTGAGAAATTAACGATTGCGAAAAAGACAAGATGCATTAAGAAACATGAACCAACTCATCTGATAAAATCAAGGCAAAAAGGGCGTAGTTCATGATGTCATAATAATTTGCGTCAATTCCTTCGCTCATGAGGGTTTGGCCGTTGTTTACCAGTATTTGTTTAATGCGAAGGAGCTTTGCCAAAATGAGATCTGCAAAACTTTCCTGGCTCATTTGCCTCCAGGCCTCGCCATAGTCATGATTCTTATCTTCCATGAGTTTTTTGGCGATACCAACTTTTTCATTATATAAACCTTCTACCTGTTCCACAGGCAAATCTTCAGTTTCATCCGTTGCAAGATCCAGTTGTATAAGGCCTATGATGCTGTAATTCAATATTCCTTTAAATTCCCCCGTTATATCATCCCCGATCTTTTGTTTGCCTTTTTCCTGGATGGTGCGTATCCTTTTGGCTTTAATATAAATCTGATCCACCACGGATATGGTTCTGTACACCCTCCAGGAAGTGCCATAGTCAATGGTTTTCTTTAAAAAAATATCCCTGCAGCTTTGAACGGCGGCATCGTATTGTAAGTCTGTGTTCATTATCTGCTGTAAGTATATAAATTTGTAGCTGGCAAAAATACCGTTTCTAACTGATGTTCACACTCAACTGTAATGGAAAATTATTAGTACTGGATAAACCCCTTGTGATGGGCATCATCAATGCTACTCCTGATTCCTTTTATAAAGTACATGCTCAACCCAGTCCCGATAAATTAATTTTATTAGCCGGCAAAATGATAGCGGAAGGCGCTGCTATTGTTGATATTGGCGGTCAAAGTACACGGCCGGGTAGTCAACGAATATCCGCAGCCCGCGAACTTGAGAGAATATTACCAGTAATTGAAGGGATCCGGACAGAATACCCGGAGTGCATCATTTCGGTAGATACCTACCAGGCACGCGTAGCCGAAATGGCGGTGCGGGCCGGTGCTTCCATCGTAAATGATATCAGTGGCGGTTCGATGGATGTTGAAATGTTAGCTATTGTGGCAGGCTTGAAGGTTCCTTATATCTGTATGCATATCCAGGGCACTCCTGAAACCATGCAAAAAGCACCGGTATATGATGACTTGATAAAAGAAGTGCTTGACTATTTTATTTTAAAAACAAATGAATGCAGAAAGGCAGGTATTCACGATGTGATCATCGATCCGGGATTTGGTTTTGGAAAATCCATTTCCCATAATTTCCGGCTTCTGAAAGAATTGGCCATTTTCAAAATGCTGGGTAAGCCAATATTAGCCGGCCTTTCCAGGAAAGGCACTATTCAGAAAACACTTGGTATTACGGTGGACCAGGCATTAAACGGCACTACTGTGCTGAATACACTGGCGCTGTTGAACGGTGCATCAATCTTACGGGTGCATGATGTTAAAGAGGCAAAAGAAGCAATCGACCTCGTTGCTGCCTATACGATTGCTTAATATTTACCTCAGTATCACGCAAAAAAAAAGCGCTCCCGTTAAGGAACGCCCCTGATACGCTGATTAACTTATTTTTTTGTATCGGCAGGATTTTTTGGAGCTGTCTTCATTGCATCTTCCTGCATTTGTTGTTGCATTTGTTGTTGCATTTGCATTTGCTGCTGTTGTTTGGCAGTTTCTATGGCTTCATTTTGTTCCGGGGTTATTATATCAACCACTTCAATGTCAAACAGCAGGTTTTCATTTGGTTTTATACCCTGCCGCCCACTTTTGCCATAAGCAAGCGATGAAGGTATAATGATCGTTGCTTTGCTTCCTTTTTTCAACATTTTTAAACCATCGATCCATCCTGGGATCACCTCATATAGGCTCATATCTACATTATAAGGTCCCACATGATTAAATTTAGGATCAATGTTTGAATCAAAAACAGAATCTGCCAACGTCCTCCCGGTATAATTAATCAATGCGATACTTTTTTCCGTAAGGTTTTCGCCGGTTCCCGGAGAAGTAATCGCCACATAAGTGCCCCACTTTGTTTTGGTAGCCTTGGTGCCATTTTTATTCATAAAATCAGTTAGCAATTGGTCATCAATTTTCATTTGCGGTGCCATCGTGGATCCGATTTCTTTCTCAATTTGCTCGGAAATTTTCTTATACGACTTTAGTTTGGCAACAGCGAAATGAGTTTTTGCTGCACTGTCGGATTGTTGTTTGGTGGCATATACATTTTCTATCTTAAAAGATTGAAAAATGAACTGGCTTTTTTCATAAAGGGAGCTCCACGGCCTTTGTTTATCAAAGAATCCGTAGACCTTTTAACACGATACTATCGCCCACACTGATGTCTTTAAAAATTTCTTTAAATAATGGAGGAAACTGGGCGGTATCATAAGGAAAATATTGTGGCATCCCTTCATCAATACTACTTATTATCAAACTGTCATTACTCTTGACTACGGCATTCACTTCCATAAAATTTCCAGGTAACACCTTCTTGCCATTCTTACCTTTTATGACCTTATATTGAGTACCATCCTTTGCTTTTTTAAAGGGTTGCGTACAGCTCGTAACAAAAACCGTTAATGCTATTAAATAAAAAAAATGCTTCATTTGTATAGGTTTAAAATTGATAATTACTTAATTGGTCCCTGTTTTCTTTCATAGCCTGAATAAAACTTGCAACCACTTCTTCCAAAGGCGCTTTACTTTGCCCACCTGCCGCGTTAAAATGCCCGCCTCCATTGAAATATTTACGCGCAAAAGTATTTACATCGAAACCACCCTTGCTTCTAAAGGAACATTTACGTTCTTCCCCCCTGTCAATGATAATGGAAGCAAGTTTAATGCCTTTTATACTCAAAGGATAATTTACCAGTCCTTCCGTATCTCCCGTTATAACGTTAAATTTCAGCAGGTCTTGCTGGGGTACGGCAATCAACGCCGTATTATATTCGTAAAAAATTTGCATCCGGTTCTGCAAAACATTGCCGATAAAACGAAACCGGTTTTCAAGATAGTTATCAAACAGTTCCTCATGCACCCGGCTGTGATCCAAACCTTTATCTTTCAGATGAGCAACCATCCTATGCACCTCCGCAGTGGTTATGGGGAAACGGAAAGAACCGGTATCTGTCATCACCCCTGCGTATAAACACGCTGCCACAGATCCATCTATCTTGTCGTCGTTGCCGGAATTTATAATGAGGTCATATACCATTTCGCAGGTAGAACTTTTGGCTGTGCTTGAAACACCATAATTAAATGCTTCCAAGTCTGGTTCCTGGTGATGATCAATCAAAAGTTTTGTGCAGTTCATGGCTTGCAAGGCTGGTGCAAGGGTTTTTGCCCGGTCCATGTGGTTAAAATCGAGACAAAAAAGCCAATCTATTTTTTGCAAAGCTTCATCGGTTTTTGTTTTGTGTAATTCGTAATCAAATACGGTATCTACACCAGACATCCAATTTAGCCAGCGTGCCCAGTTGGTGGGAGAAATCAATTGAACCTCGTGCCCAAACTGCAAAAGAAAATGATATAAGGCAAGAGCAGAACCCATAGCATCTGCATCCGGCTTCTGGTGCATGGTAATGGCGATCTTACAGGGCTGGTTCAAAA
>JBBJMD010000303.1:0-3491 GCA_037719925.1 Ferruginibacter sp. | reverse complement strand
TGCAGGATCGCTTCTAAGCTATTTTTTAAAAAAACATCTTCCGGTTCGCCTGCAAGAGAATACATAGCTGTATTGCTAATGATGGAAGTTGCTTCTGCTTCTGCACCTGCATAATCCATTGTATATAAATACACTCTCGCCAGTAAGGCTGCAGCAGCCCATTTATTGGCTCTTACTCTTTCACCGGCCTGGGAAGAATAATCCGCTGGCAGAAGGTTTTTGGCATCTTTTAGGTCATTAATAATGGCCAGGTATACCTCAGCAGATGGTGTTCGTGGTAAAAGGGCATTGGATTCATAATCTGTAGTGGTTATTAGCGGAACATCTCCATACAGGTTGACTAAATAAAAATTTATAAGCGCCCTCAGGAACTTTGCTTCGCCGGTGAATCGGTCTTTCACGCTTTGGGGTAACGGTGAAGCCTGCAGGCCTTCCAAAAAAGCATTTGTGTGGAATAAAAAAGGATATAGCTGGAACCAGATTTGAAGTACTCTTGAGTTGGTGCCTAATAGCGTATTTGTATAAAAATCCGTTACGTCCGGGTCCGCACCCCCCGCGTTGAAAGGAATCAGCTCATCGGCAGACATTCCACCTGAAATGGTAAGGCCGCCATTTGTAGGATTATCAAGGCCATCTCCGCCTGCCCCTGATAGCGCCATATTTGAATAAATGCCAATTAACGCTTTTCTGGCATCCTCAATATTTGAAAAGACCTGGGAAGTAGTAATCGAATTGACCGGAGGGTCAATATCCACTAATTTTTTACAGCTTATGCAGCACGTTAAAAGCAAAAAGCAATAAATAATTATTCTATATTTTATTAAACGGCCAACTGTAGTCATGCAGTCCTGATTATGTTTTTTATATAATTTCATACTTAAAAATTTAAAAAACGAATTTAATACCGGCTGTAATTGATCTTATAGGGGGCATTCTTGACGGAGATATAATTTCCGGATCAAGCCCTTCATACCTTGTAAGCAAAAATAAATTTTGCCCGGTCATGTATAATGTTGCTCCCTGCACCCCTGCCCTTTTTAACCATGCCCCCGGTAAGCTATATGATAAAGAAACATTGCGCAAACGGATAAAGGAACCGTCAGAAATAACACCGTCTGAATTCTGAAACAGATCCTCATTTTCACCGGTAGCACGTGAAAACCGGGCATTATCCCCCGGCTTTTGCCAACGATCTAACAACTGAATAGGCTGGTTACCTATCTCATTATTTATGTTCGCATAAATTACGTTGGGTATATTCCATTTACGGTAATTAAAAAACATGCTCAACTGCAGCGCTTTATACTGTAAGTCGGTTCCAAATCCTCCTTCAAATTTTACAGCCCTATCAACATTGTGATACCGATCGGCATTGCCGCCGGTTTGAGTATATGCTGAAATCTGTCCGTCATGGTTGAAGTCCTCGTAAACATATTCACCGGTGAGAGGGTCCACGCCTAAATAATGCAATGATGGTTCGATACTAAGAGATTTCCCGATTTGATATTGGGCACCATATGAACTTCGTTCCAGATCCGGATACTTAAGAAGCTTATTGCGGTTAATGCCTATATTGAAAGTAGAAGACCATTTAAAATCTTTGGCTTCAATTATTTTTCCATTCAGTGCAATTTCCAAACCTCTGTTTTGCACCAAAGCAGGATAATTTAAATACACACCTGCCACCCCGGTTGTAGTAGGCAAAGGGTAAAATATTAATTGATTACCACTAAGATGTTGATACCAGGCAATGCCAAGCGATACCCGGTTTTTAAAAAATCCAAGATCTGCGGCAACCTCTAACTTTGTAGTTGATTCCCATTGCAGATCAGGATTAGCATGTGTTAAAGGGATATACGTGCCGGAATCCTGGTAATTTGTCAAATAATTACCGAACCACCGGCTCAGGTAATTATAATCCGGAATGCCATCTAAACCGGTGATACCATAGCTGCCGCGTAATTTTCCAAAACTTAAAAAAGGAGCATGTTCCTTTAACCAGTTTTCTTCGGTAAAAATCCACGCAGCGCCAATTGCGCCAAAATTGCCAAAACGATTGTCTGGGCCAAACCGGCTTGAGCCATCCCGCCTGCCGGATAGATTCAACAAATATTTATCTTTCCAGTTATAATTGATACGGCCAAATACAGCAGCATATTTATATTGCCCGTGATTATCCCCCCCGCTTAGATAGCGAGCGTTGCCAATAGAGCCTAATAAATAGTCGTTCGTATAACCCTCCCCGAATACAAAATTCCCCTTCGATTCATTAAATTGGGTACTGCCGCTAAGCAAGATGCTAAATTTCCCTTTACCAATTAACCTGTTATACTCCACCTGGGGCTGTACAATGATGTTGACAGAATTGCTATTGCCGAAAACAGCCCTGCCTGTGGGATTGTACCTTGGATCCTGGGAAATTATTGGAGTAAATGTGGTTTGTGAGCCGTGATGGAAAGAATAGCCTAACTGGGTAGAAAATTCAAGTCCTTTCAGTATCGTATATTTAAAAGAAAACTCACTGTTTAAGAACGCTGTTTTTCCCTCGTATTGGTTCAAAAATCTTGACCAGTTATATAGAAGAAGTGCTGCCGGATTCCAGCCGGTCCAATTTAGCTTACCCTCAGAATCGAATATGGCTGGAGCATTGGGAACTTCCCACACTTTTCCGACTATTCCCTGGATTGATTCGTCTTCAAGGTTAGATTGGGTAAATGAATAGGTGCTGGTGAAAGAAAGACTTAGACGTTGATTGAGGCTTTTATGATTGTAGTTAAACTGTACTGATCCCCGCTGGTCCGTGCCGGGTACGGTGAATATATTTGACTGATGATGATAAGCGGCTCCAAGCCGGAAAGTATTTTGTTTGTCGCCACCTGAAAGGCTTAATTGCACGTCAGTTGTGCGCCCCGTTCCTCCATAATAATACTTTTGCCAGTCCGTATAGCGGGTAGTATCCCAGGTTAAAAGGTCATGGGCATTACCCACCCAGGGGATTGTTTGAAAAGGGATAAGTCCAAATTTAGCCTGGTCATTCTTAAAACCTTCTCTTCTCAGATCAAAATACTGTTGTGTATTTAGCATGTTGTATTGCCCGGTAACTACATTTATACCATTATAAACATTAATATCCAGTTTTGTCTTGCCTGCTTTACCTGTTTTTGTGGTGATAAGAATGACACCGTTGGCGCCACGGGAACCATAAATAGCGGTGGCATCAGCATCTTTGAGTACTGTAATGCTTTCAATATCCCCGGGATTTATACTGAAAAAAGGACTTTGGCCTCCGGCAGGTGACATGTTGTTAAAGTCAAAACCTTTGGAACCAGAACGATAGCTACCAGTACCGATGGGTACGGTTAGGGGCACCCCATCAATAATATATAAGGGATCAGAAGGATTTTCGCCAGATATCCCAGTCCTGCCCCTTAGCTCGATTTTAAACGGAGCGCTGGCATGGCCATTAGTTTGTGTTACAACCAAACCGGGCA
>JBBJMD010000302.1:0-3506 GCA_037719925.1 Ferruginibacter sp. | reverse complement strand
CTTATGCGATGTATAATTTTGACTTTACTAACTAGCAAAAATAATCCTGATTATAAAAATTTAAACAATGCCAGAAAATACGTATGATGCAATTGTGGTTGGTTCCGGAATCAGTGGAGGATGGGCGGCTAAAGAACTTACAGAAAAGGGATTGAAGGTCCTGATGCTGGAGCGGGGAAGGGATATTGAGCACAAAACGGGTTATATCAACGCCAATAAAGATCCCTGGGACTTTCCTCATGCCGGCGGGAGGACTCAGCAAATGATTAACGATTACCCTGTTCTGAAAAGAGATTACCCGCTTAGCGAGCAGAATCTTGAATATTGGGTCAAAGACAGTGAATGTCCGTATACCGAGATCAAGCGGTTTGATTGGTTCAGGGGTTACCATGTAGGTGGCCGTTCATTAACCTGGGGCCGCCAGAGTTACCGTTTTAGCGACCTCGACTTTGAAGCTAATTCCAAAGATGGTTTTGGTGTAGACTGGCCGATCAGGTATAAGGATATAGCTCCATGGTATGACCATGCAGAAAAATTTGCAGGGGTGAATGGTTCAAAAGAAGGACTCCCTCATCTTCCGGATGGCCAGTTTTTACCCGCAATGGAAATGAATGTGGTGGAAAAAGATGTGGCGAAAAGGTTAAAGGAGCATTATAAGAATGAACGCACGATGATCATTGGCAGGTCTGCTAACCTAACGGAACAACACAATGGAAGGACTGCCTGCCAGTATAGAAATAAATGTTCGCTGGGATGCCCTTTCGGGGCTTATTTCAGCACGCAGTCCGCCACACTTCCAGCAGCTATGAAAACGGGCAACCTTACCGTTAGGCCGTTCTCCATCGCCACAAAGGTTATCTATGATAAAGATACTAAAAAAGCAAAGGGAGTTGAAATACTCGATGCCGAAACAAACAAGACCTATGAGTTTTTTAGTAAGATCGTCTTCGTCAACGCTTCTGCTTTGAATTCAACCTGGTTGCTAATGAATTCCGCTACGGATATATGGCCAGGCGGATTAGGCAGTACCAGCAATGCCCTCGGACATAACCTGATGGATCATCACCTGGGGGTAAATGCCGGCGGTAATGTAGAAGGTTATGAAGATAAATATATTTACGGGCGCCGCCCCAATGGTATTTATGTACCCCGTTTCAGAAACCTGCCAGGTGGGGAAAAACGCGATTACGTTCGCGGCTTCGGATACCAGGGAAGCGCCAGCCGCGAAGGGTGGAAAAGGCAGGTAGCTGAATTGAATATCGGGCAGGATCTCAAAGATGCCTTGACTGAACCCGGTAGTTGGTCCATGGGAATGGGTGGTTTTGGAGAAATATTACCTTACCCGGAGAACAAAGTGACCCTTGATAAAACGAAAAAAGATAAATGGGGGTTGAATGTACTGGCTATCGATTGTGAGTTGAAAGCCAATGAGTTAAATATGCGCAAGGATATGTTGAATGATGGCATCGAAATGATGGAAGCGGCAGGAGTGAAAAATGTAAAGGGTCATGATGGCGACGGTACTCCAGGCCGGGGCATACATGAGATGGGTACGGCAAGAATGGGTAAGGACCCCAAGACATCCGTATTGAATGCCCATAACCAGGTTTGGGATGCCAAGAATGTTTTCGTCACGGATGGCGCGTGCATGACCTCCGCTTCTTGCGTCAATCCTTCACTCACTTATATGGCCTTAACGGCAAGGGCGGCGGATTTTGCGGTGAATGAATTGAAAAAGGGTAATTTGTAAAAATCTTAAAAATAAAAGTATGCATATGACAAGAAGGGATTTGCTGCAAAATGTAGCAATTTTACTGGGCGGTTCGATAGTAGGTGGATCAGTTTTCAGTGTTTCCGGGTGCAAGTCAACAGATAGGCAGGTAAACGCCCTATTTACTGAAAGCCAGCTTGCGTTAATGAATGAAGTTGCAGATACTATTTTGCCCACCACAAGTACTCCGGGTGCCAAAGCCGCAAAAGTCGGCAATTTCATGGCACTAATGGTACTGGATTGCTATACTGAGCAAGACCAGAAAATATTTAAGGAAGGCCTGAAGAAGATTGATGAACTGAGCGATAAACAATTTGACAAATCTTTTATAGAAGCCGCCCCTGCCCAGCGGACGCAATTATTGACCACACTTGATAATGAACAAAAAGATTACCAGGGGAAAAAGGCCAAAGATGATTCGACCCACTATTTCCTGATGATGAAACAATTAACCGTGCTGGGTTATTTTACTTCAAAAGAAGGTGCAACCATGGCTTTACGCTATCTGCCGGTACCAGGTAAATATGATGGTAATTATCCTTATAAAAAAGGTGACAAGGCCTGGGCTACTTCATAATTCACTGAAATAAATAATTAGCCATGCTTTATAATGCCACCAATCGGATGGCTTATAAAGCATTGTTGTTTAGTATTTTTCATCTGGATTTGACCCGAAAGGTGTTTGAATAAAAATTGAAATATTCTTCTTGCGTAAAGTTTATAAAATTTTCTTTTAAATTTTATTGCACCTGGCCGGTATTATTTATCTGTACCTGGGTCTTCCTATTTTTATTTTGGGGGTAAAACTGTAACTGGATAAGCCGCATCTTTTGGTTCGGTAGCGCCGGAAGTCGGTATTTAAAAAAAGCGAATCATATTTTTGGGGAGCAAAAGTAGCGGCGTTGCAGTAACGCAGCCCCACAATATATTTGATCGTATGTTCCCTGCGGATCAACTGTTTTATAGTAAGTCTTTTTTCCAGGTAAGGTTTCCTCCATGGCCGACCTCGAATTCGTCAACGTAAAATATATTGAACAATTGATTTTAAAATGTTATGAAAATTCGGAAAAACAAAACCTTTACAATCCTTACCAGTTGTAAAATCCGGAGTTTTCTTGCGGGTACTAAATAAAACAGGAACCTATCTGGGTCCCTGTTTTATTATTTCGATATGAATGGTTGTATGTTTTATACGCCTAATTTCCATCCCTCCCGGTACTTTCTTTTCACAAACTGGTTGGCCTCGTCAAAGTTGGTGATCTTCATATTTGGGCCATCCCACAACAGCTTAATTCCCCGCCCGGGATATTCCATTCTTTTAGGATCTTTTTTCCCGGCTTTTTGAATATCATAACTCCTGATTGCCAGGTTGCCCATTAAAACAGTTTCGGTTAAAGGACCGGCAATTTCAAAAGGAGAACTAAGTGCCTGGGCTTTTGGACTATTATACCCGGCAATTGCAGCTTCCACCCATTGAGCATAATGCCCTCCTGCCCCGTTAGGAACCCTGGCGATCGTTTCCGGCACTTTTACTTCACTATTCTTCGATAGCGGTAATAAGCGGGGATCTTCACCATAGGTATTACACATCATTTTACCTTTGGTGCCGGTAAATATCACCCCGTTGCCACCATCTCCCATTTGTTCATTGGGACCCAGTTCTTCGGGGCGTTCCGGTTGTATACCGCCGTCCATCCAATGCATATTGAAACCGGGTTTTGAATTAACGGGCGCA
>JBBJMD010000106.1:0-13941 GCA_037719925.1 Ferruginibacter sp. | reverse complement strand
TGCTCATTGTGCTGGTGATAGGGTGTGACCGGCTTTTGTACCTGGTAATGTTGTAAGAGAACAGCAGATGTTCTGGTATCTTCTGCCAGGACAAGGTCCACAGATTTCAATATTTCGATTGCCCGAAAAGTAATATCCGCCAGGTTGCCGATGGGGGTTGGGACGATGTAAAGCATAAGCCAATGTGATAATGTGCTAATTTGCTAATGTGCTTATCGGGAGAAGTATGTACATTGGCACAGTAGCCTATTATCGGATTAGCTAATTAATTGATAGTTATTTCAAACATCTCCATTACAGGGTTTGCCAACAATTTTCTGGCTGCCTCGCCGGCAATTTGTTTGGCGCTTTCTTCCGTATCCGCTTCTATTTGGAGGCTGATATTTTTCCCTACCCTCACATCGCGGATGGTAGCCAGTCCTAAATTTTGAAATCCGCCCAATACGGCTTTACCCTGCGGATCCAGCAATTCTTTTAACGGCATTACTTTTACCTGTGCATTGAAGGTCATGTTGTTGGTTTATTTTTAAGGAGCAAAGATAAAATAATGTAGGCAATGAAAATAACCGGGATTGCGAGCCATTGTAAAAAGGGGAATGCCAGCAGGGATGTGACAAGCAATGCCAGCTTGGGCATATTATTCTGTAAGGTATAGTCATTGAATTTTAAAGCCATCATTGGCACCCTGCTCACCATTAACCAACTTAATAACAGAATGATGGAATAAAGAAACCATTTATTCAATAAAAGGTTGTAGATAAAATCATTGCTATTGAACCAATGAATCAGCGGAAGCGATGATACCAACAGTCCTGCAGCAGGTATTGGTAGTCCCCGGAACCCAAAGCTTTTCGTGGTGTCGAGGTTAAACCGCGCCAGCCGGTAGGCACCAGCGCAACTAAAAATAAAGGCGGGTAATAACCAAAGCGCAGATGCTTCGATCCCGTTGTTTTCTCTTATCAACCCCATCCTTAAAAACTGGTACAGGATCAGGCCCGGAGCCACACCGAAACTTACGAGGTCGGCCAATGAATCCAGTTGTTTGCCCATTTCTGATGGCACTTTGAATATCCTTGCAACGAATCCGTCCAAAAAATCTACCACCGCTGCGATACCAATAAATAAAGAGGCCAGGCAAATTTTCTCTGTTAACATTATGAACTGCTCCCCCTCATTCGTATAAACAATATCAATCCCGTTTTGCAGTACAAATACGATCGCTATACATCCAAAAAAAAGATTGAGCAGGGTGAAAATATTGGGTATTTGTTTCATAAATATAAGATCCGGTACAACCGTGTAAAACGCCGGCCATGAAGACCATTTGTGGGTTAAACTATGACGTCCCGATTTTTTTTTGTTAACGCTGCAAACCGGTTAATGTAATAATAAAATATAAAAGTAACTGTAAAATTAAACTATAATTATAATCAAACTTCCGCAAAAACACCAAGGTATTTATCGTTTCATCAGGGCTTCGATGTCCTCTGCCGTAATGGGAAGGTGTTGCATTAAATCTTTATTGCCTGATTTTGTTATCCAGAAATTATTCTCTATCCGTATGCCCATTTTTTCTTCTTCAATATAGATACCTGGTTCAATAGTAAATACCATCCCTGCTTTTACTGGTTCGGTACGGGTACCCAGGTCATGCACGTCGATCCCTAAATGATGAGAAATGCCATGGTATAGAAACTTTTTATACGCCTTATTTTCAGGATCTTCGTTTTTTATATCTGATTTCTTTAACAGCCCTATTTGTTGAAATCTAATGGTTGCTTCATCACCTACCTTTTCAGTATAATCCAGGATAGTGATGCCGGGTTTTAAAATGGACGCGGCATACCGGTGCAAATGCAAACAGGCATTGTAAACCGTTTTTTGCCTGCGGGTAAACTTGCCATTCACCGGCACTGTGCGGGTAAGGTCGGCGCAGTAATTACCATAACCGGCACCAAAATCCATTAAAATCAATTCCCCGTCTCTGCATTCCTGGTTATTTTCTATATAATGCAGGGTTCTCGCCCGGTCGCCACTGGCAATAATTGAATTGTATGCAGGACCCGATGCACGCTGCGATAAAAAAGAATGATATATCTCGGCCTCAATTTCATATTCCATAACACCCGGTTTAATGAACCGGAGCAGCCGCCGAAAAGCGGTATCGGTAATATCAATGGCTTTCTGCATTACTTCAATTTCCATAGGAGTCTTTATTGCCCTTAACTCTTTTAATATACGGGCACTCCTTTTAAAGTGATGCAGGGGAAAGCGTAATTTCATCTGTTCCGCATAACGGTAATCTCTCACCGGCACCTGGTTTGCCTTGCGGTCGTTTTCATTGCTGTTAAGGTAGATAATATCAGCCCAATGTATCCAGGGCTGGAGTAAA
Source organism: Ferruginibacter sp. (assembly GCA_037719925.1). Taxonomy (GTDB): domain Bacteria; phylum Bacteroidota; class Bacteroidia; order Chitinophagales; family Chitinophagaceae; genus Ferruginibacter. Next base: position 11,549 of record JBBJMD010000106.1, on the reverse strand, counting down.
CCATCCAGCACGTCAAGCCACACAATAGTTTGAATTCCCGAAATGGAGGTAGCTTCGTTTACCCGTAACCTGTGCCCGTCCCATTTCTCCTTCAATTCATTCGGACGAACTAAAACAAGTACCTCCCTGAATTTCGGATCCGGGTTATCAGGATATAACACCAGCATACTATCTTCCTGTTCAATCCCGGTGAGCCAGATCATATCCGAATTTTGTTTAAATGGGTATAACTGGTCCGCGTTCATAGGCAATTCGTCATTGCTGTTAAAGATCGCGATGGATCCCCTGTCCATTTTATCAACAAATCGTTTGCGGTTTTGAATAAACAATTCCGGGTTTAAAGGAAGATATTTCATTCGTGATTTTTGAGTTGCAATATACAGGTTATATAATTGGGTAAAAAGCCTGGGAGATGAGCTTTTTGTAAACAAAAAAATCCGGCTATTTCATCCTGTCAACTGTGCTGTGAATGGTTTAAAGGGCCCGGAAGATTTTAAAGCGGCATCTCCGGTATATATCCCTCAACGATCAATTTACCGGCAGTTTTTTCAATGATCTCTTCAATGCTCACGCCGGGCGCTCTTTCCATTAGTTGAAAGCCACCTGCAGTAATATTCAAAACCGCCAGTTCGGTTACAATCTTTCGTACACAACCAACACCGGTTAGCGGGAGTGTACAGGCCGGCAATAATTTTGATTCCCCTTTCGGATTCGAATGCATCATTGCCACGATTATATTTTTTGCACTGGCCACCAGATCCATGGCACCACCCATCCCTTTTACCATTTTGCCGGGGATCTTCCAGTTGGCGATATCCCCCGTTTCACTTACTTCCATTGCGCCCAATATGGTGAGGTCAACTTTACCGGCGCGGATCATTCCAAAACTCATGGCACTATCAAAAAAAGCAGCACCGGGGAGGGTAGTAATCGTTTGTTTGCCCGCATTAATAAGGTCGGGATCTTCCTCTCCTTCAAAAGGAAATGCGCCCATGCCTAATAAACCATTTTCACTCTGCAATACCACTTTTAAACCTTCGGGTATATAATTAGCAACCAGGGTAGGTATACCAATCCCCAGGTTTACATAATACCCATCCCGTAACTCCATGGCCAGGCGTTGGGCTATCTGATTTTTGTTAAGCATACGATTGATTTGATAATGTGCTGATTAGCTAATTTGTTAATGTTCACTGGAAGCATCACTAATAGTACAGTAGTAAACAGAATTAGCAGAATAGCCCCTTGGCTAATTGGCTGATTTACGGGTTGTGCGTTGCTCTATTCTCTTTCAAACTTCTCCCCTTTTAGATCCTGTGCACATAAATGCCGGGTGTATGCACGTGGTCCGGATCGAGCTCGCCGGCGGGTACTAGCTCTTCTACTTCGGCAATGGTAACCCGGCCTGCCATCGCCATCAAAGGGTTAAAGTTGCGGGCGGTTGCCTTATAAACCAGGTTGCCATCGGTGTCACCTTTCCATGCTTTTACCAGCGCGAAATCAGCATCAAAAGCAAGTTCCAGTAAATAAGACTTGTCGTGGAATATTCTTAATTCTTTACCAACCCCGATTTCGGTACCAACCCCGGCAGGCGTAAAAATAGCGGGCATACCGTAGCCCGCTGCCAAACACCTGGTGGCCAGGGTTCCTTGTGGTATCAATTCTACTTCCAGCTCACCGCTCAGCAGCTGGCGTTCAAATTCGGCGTTTTCGCCAACATAGGAGGCGATCATCTTTTTTACCTGTTTTTGCCTGAGCATTAAACCGATGCCAAAGTCATCTACGCCGGCATTGTTCGAGATACAGGTTAGCTGGCTGACAGCCTTTTTTACGAGGGCGGCAATACTATTTTCCGGGATACCGCACAGCCCAAATCCACCCAGCATCAAAGTAGCACCTGAGTGTATATCTGTTATGGCTTCTTCCGCATTTTTATAGACTTTCTTCATGTAATTTTTTAATCTCGTTAAAGAAATAAGGTAAGCAAATTTCAGCAATTATTCCCTTTTATCCACCCCCAGTAGCAACCCGGCCCGCCTATCCGACGGTAAAGAACTGTTTGATAGTGCATTGTCACGCTTGCATATTTCAGCACCCGAAATGGTAACCGTTTTATCAATATAATAAATAAGGCATTATACTAATGAGCTATAAATATTATCATACATTAGTTATATTTACCGCTGCATATGTATAAGATACTCAGAATCCATAACAGGCTTATCGTGGGTGGACCTTCATTGAACGTTACGCTTTTATCTACCCAACTGGACCCTGAGTTTGAAACCAAGCTATTAGTAGGAAAAAAAGATCCACACGAAAAAGATGCAGGCTATATCGCGCAGCAATTAGGGATCACCCCAATTGAAATTACGGAAATGAGAAGAAGCATCCTGCCTTTCAATGATTTAAAAGCCTATTTTAAAATAAAGAAGATTATAAGGGAATTTAAGCCTGATATTGTTCACACACATGCTTCCAAGTCGGGGGCCATCGGCAGGCTGGCGGCAAGTTCCTGTAAAGTGAAATTGATTGTGCATACATTTCATGGACATGTGTTTCACTCTTATTTTAGTAAACCCATTTCGTACCTGATTGTTTCTCTTGAACGATTTCTTGCGAAAAAAACCAATGCGATCATCGCTATCAGCGACCTGCAAAGAAAAGAACTCGTTGATATTTATAAAATAGCCCCGGCAAGCAAAATATTCACGATACCCCTGGGGTTTAACCTTGGGAAATATTCACTGGACCAGGATAAGAAGCGCGTCCTTTTCCGTAACAAATATGGTTTCGGGGCAACCGAAATCATAATTGGAATAATAGGGAGACTTGTTCCGATAAAAAACCATGGGATGTTTGTAGAAGTAGCTGCTGTGATTAAAAAAACCTCCGGTAGTAATGTAAGGTTTGCTATTATCGGCGACGGTGCATCGCTACCGGTAATTGAACAAAAATCCTTAGCCATGGGCCTTACCTATTCCTACTACGTAACGCACCCGAAAGCAAAAACAGACATTGTGGTTACTTCCTGGGAAACTGAGATTGACCAGGTGGTTGCCGGGCTTGATATTGTTGTGCTGACCTCCTACAATGAGGGAACACCGGTTTCGTTAATAGAGGCCCAGGCCGCTTATAAGCCGGTTGTTTCCACCAAAGTGGGCGGGGTGGAAGACCTGATTACACATGGAGAAAATGGTTTTTTGACCTCTGTCAATGACGTGGATTCCTTTGCCAATTATGTGAGCATGTTGATAAACGATAGTGAATTGCGCGACAGGATGGGTAAAACAGGCTACGATACCGTTATCAACCGTTACTCCAAAGAAAGACTGATTAAAGATGTAAAAAAACTTTACCTCGATTTTCTTGAAAGGGATACAACCAGGATATAATGCTACCCCCCCGCAGTTTCGAAGCTTTAAATAAATATAACAGGTAGATAGAACTAATGGCGGATATTTAACCTTCAAGGCCATTTTTTAATTATTAGATTAGATAGGCATGATAACCGCAAACGTGCTCATTTAGGTTGAATGCCGGCACGCTGATGGACCATTTTCGAACGCTCTCTTTCACCCCTGGAAGACAGGCTGTCAAGGATTATTTTCATCACATCATTATGTGCCATGTAATAATCATAACTTTTGTAAAAATCTTCTTTAGAAATATTATGATGGCTGAAAATTTTGTTTTGTAACTGCATGTTTTCCACGGCGGGGTTTTTTAGCGAATCCTTTTTTATAAAATTTTCGGTAAATACATCGGCTTTAATAAAATCCCACATTACGGTCTCCATCTTTTCCTTATCCAGTATACCCGATGTGCCGCGATCCTTATCGCTACAACCCACCAGGCAATACAACACTATTGAAACAAGCAATAGTTTCATTACTTTAATTCGTTTTTATACCTGTTAGCATTGGTGATATCTATTTTCTGGAGCATATCGGATGCCCTTAATTTATCCTGCGGGGGAGCTTTGGAAAAAATTTTTATCAGTTCATTCGCCTTGCCCTGGAAGAAAAACTGGTTGATCATAGTATTTTGATTATCGGCATTGAAAGTACTCAGCAAGTTTAAAACATTCATCATTTCATTCCTGGCAGTATTTTCATCTTCATACATTTTATCTAAACTCTGGCGGTAATAAGCATAATAAATATCATGGATGATATTATACCTGCTGTTCATCATATTCTCTACGAGCCAATAGCGGTTGCGTACCCCGTCGAAGGCTTTCCAGCCGGAAATGCCGCGTGATTCCGGTGCGTTATTAACAATGTTCTGTGCCTTTAAAAAATAGGGATCGCCTCCCCGGGGCGAAAAAGAATCATAATCAAATGCAATGATCATATTGGCATAATAGGCAAATATGGCAGTAATATTAGACTGCAGCGGATCCGTTCCTCCTACCCTGTTCTCATTAAATTCCAATTGCTGAAACTCCACATACTTAAAGGTAATATCGTCGTCCTGGAAATTTACCATCGGTGAAAGGTAAGATGTCTTGTAAACGGGCCTTGCCGCCTGTATCGTAAGAGATGCGGTGTACACGTTAACATCGCTGGAAGGCTGCAGGTTTAAAAAAAAGCTGCAATCTATTTTTTCATTTACTAAAAATACATCCCTGGTCCATTTCCGGTTATTTAAAAAAGTGTTTAATGCAGTTTGCAGGGTTTGAAAAACGTTCCTATTAACGGCAGTTCCTACGCGGCTACTGTTAACCGTTACCCTTGCGTTCAATTCCTGGGCGTCTACAAAATTTACTGCGCCCAATAAAAGTAACAGTAATTTAAACCTGGTTAATATCATAGTAGGTTTTGAATAATGGTGTTTACAATGTCTTTCGCGACGTCAGTTTTGGATTTGCTGTCAAAATCGCGGGTATTACCCGACCTGTCAAAAATAGTTATTTTGTTGGTGTCATATCCAAAACCGGCTCCGGGATCATTTATCGAATTAAGCACGATCATGTCGGCATTTTTTTCAATCAGTTTTCTTTGGGCATATTCCGCTTCATTGTTTGTCTCGAGGGCAAAGCCCACTAATAGCTGGTTGGTTTTTTTTATTTCACCCAGATGTTTCAGGATATCTTTTGTTTTGGTCAGCGCAATGGAAATATTATCCCCGCTCTTCTTTATTTTTTCAGTATGCGTATGCGTAGGTGTATAATCGGCTACAGCAGCGCTCATTACGGCGATATCCATTTTATCAAAAACCGATAAACAAGCTTCAAACATTTCTGCGGCTGATTTTACGCGTATGACGGCAGGAAGATCCGGAACAGTCAACGTGGATGGTCCCAGTATCAGGGTAACTTCCGCGCCCCTGCTTTTTAATTCGCTCGCAATCGCCAAACCCATTTTGCCGGATGAATGATTGCCGATAAACCTGACAGGGTCAATCTGCTCGTAGGTAGGTCCGGCGGTAACCATTGCGTGTTTTCCTTTCAGAGACTGGCCGGCTGAAAAAAACTGCGTCAGCCATTCCAGTATAGATTCGGGTTCCGACATTCTGCCTTCACCGGTTAACCCACTTGCCAGCTCGCCGGATGCTACCGGTATGATCTCATTATCAAATGATGCTATTTTCCTGAGGTTATCTTTTGTGGAAGGATGCAGCCACATATCCTCATCCATAGCAGGTGCCACTACGACTTTACAGGTTGACGAAAGATACACTGCCAGTAACAAATTATCGCAAAAGCCTGTGGCCATTTTGGCAAGGGTATTACAACTGAGCGGGGCTATGAGCATGATGTCTGCCCACCGTCCCAGCATCACGTGGTTCGACCAGGAATCGTCTTGCGTAAGGCCGGTTAGCACCGGGTTTTTAGAGAGTACGGAGAGTGTTAAAGGGGAAACAAAATCGGTGGCGGCAGGGCTCATGATTATCTTTACCTCGGCCCCGGACTTCACCAGTAACCTCGTTAGTACGGCAGTTTTGTAGGCTGCGATGCTGCCTGTAACGCCCAACAATATTTTTTTTCCCTGTAACATAAAAAACGACGGCTTGAACCGTCGCTAAAAATATAATTTCTTCTGTAAATTAAATGCTAATAATCCTTGCTACTAACTGAACAAGTCCTCTTCATTTCTCCGGTAATATATCTTGTCTTCCATAAATTCCTGTGATGAAAGCAGCGCCGGGTTTGGCATGCGCTCGTAAGCTTTAGATATTTCGATCTGTTCCTTATTCTCGTGAATCTCCTCCAGGCTGTCTGTATGACTTGCGAATTCTTCAAGTTTGTTGTGCAGTTCTTCCTTGATAGTGATGTTGATCTGGTTCGCGCGTTTTGCAATAATGGCTATAGATTCATACAAATTACCTGTTTTTTCTTTTAGGTCGAACAGGTTTTTTGGCTCTACTACATTGCTCGTACTAGAGCTTAGTTGTCGTCTTAATTTGCTCATATTGTATATCTTTTATATTATTTTGACTTATATTACTTAGCTCCTTTGCTTCAGTCAGCAAAGGGCTATCGGGAAAACGATCTGCAAAATCCTGGTATTCCGATACAACTTTTTCAAATCGCTCTGCCTGCTTTTCAGCTATGCTTAAGTTAGCAAAACGGTAATAGGATTTTACGGCATTCAACTTAAAGCGGTCGCCGTCTTTGGATTCCGGGAAGTTATTTAATAAGCCTCCGTAAGCAATAGCAGCTGCGCGGTATTGACCTACCTTATAATAAAGATCAGCGGCCCTTAACTCTTTCTCCTCCAGTCTTTCCCTGCACTTATCGATAATACTGCTGGCTTCGGCGATTCTTGAAGAACCCGGATGCGTATTAATAAAAGTTTGCATCACTCCAATGGATTTGGCAGTGTTGGTTTGATCAAGGTCTACTTTAGGCACCTGCTTGTAAAAACAAAGTGCATGCATGAAATCCACTTCTTCTGCCTTTGGACTATTCGGGAAGACTTCTAAAAATCCTTTGAAAAAATTCTCCGCATCCGTGTAATTCTTTAAATAATAAAAACAATAGGCATCCTTATAGTACAATTCTTCAAATTTGTCAGTACCCTTAAAAACAGGGTAAAGTTCTTCGTATAACACCTGTGCCTGCCGGTATTTTTTTTCAGCGTAAAACGTATCCGCCATACTTAATTTATACGCCACGTCTTTGCTTTTCATGACCTTGCTGTATTTATTGCAGGATGAAAGCGCTAAGAAAAGGGAAACCGCTATTATTGAAAGTTTTAAAAAACGCATAGAAGAGTGCAAAATTAGTGAATTTGCTCCAAATATCCGGTCAAAATATCAGTTGGCAAAAAAGCAGGCGTTAAGATTTTCAGAAATCAGGTGATTTGTTCAGAGGCCAGGCCAAAAGTTCAGGTATAATCAGGTGCCAAATGCAAGTAAATATTAATAGTTAATACATACATGCGAGGAACTGACTTGCATTAACGGCCAAGAATTAATTACATATAAATAAGATATAATGTGCCCCTAACTTATACTTTATTATTGCGGCCTTTACCAGGAAAGGCCCCTTACATTTTTCCGGGTAAAAACGACTACTTTACAAAATAATTGGATAGCAGCCGTTGGATACTGCGCTATATTCCTTTTTTTTGCGAATGGATTTTGTAAACAACATCATTGGTGATGAATTAAAAACTTTTGAAGAAAAGTTTGCAGATTCAGTAAAGAGCCAGACACCGCTTCTCGATCGGATAATGAAATACATTATTAAACGTAAGGGGAAACAATTGCGGCCGATGTTTGTTTTTTTAAGTGCCAAGTTGCAGGCTCCCATCAACGAAAGTACCTATCGCGCGGCTGCCCTGGTTGAAATATTGCACACTGCCACACTGGTGCACGATGACGTTGTAGATGAATCGTTGGAAAGAAGGGGTTTTTTTTCGATCAATGCCATCTGGAAAAATAAGATCGCGGTGCTGGTGGGAGATTATTTGCTTTCTAAAGGGCTTTTATTATCGACGAATAACAATGATTTTGAGCACCTCCATATTTTATCAGAAGCCGTAAGGCAAATGAGTGAAGGTGAATTGATGCAGCTTGAAAAAGCGCGGAATCTCAATTTAAGAGAAGACATTTATTTTGAGATCATACGCAATAAAACCGCCTCGCTGCTTTCCTCTGCCTGTGCTGTTGGCGCATGGAGCACCAGCAAGGATAAGGCGATCACTGAAAGGATGAAATTATTTGGTGAAAAAGTGGGTATCGCTTTCCAGATAAAAGACGACCTTTTTGATTACGGTAACGAAGACATTGGTAAACCTACCGGGAATGATATCAAAGAAAAAAAACTCACCCTTCCGCTGATATACACCTTGAATAACATTGATGCCGCGAGTAAGCGGAAATTGATCTATATTATTAAAAATGAAAATAAGGACCGCGCCAAAGTTAAACGGGTGATTGATACGGTTGTAAAAACAGGTGGGATTGCTTATGCGGCAGAAAAAATGACTGTTTACCGCAATGAAGCTTTGTCAATCCTGTATGAATTTCCTGATAACCCCGTGAGACGGGCGCTGGAAGACCTGGTTAGATATACCACCGACCGGACATATTGATTTTGCCACATAAAGGATAGGCCGCATTTACAGGCTATATAACGTTAATGAATAAACGCTGGAATATATTAAAGGCCGATGAAGGCAAAGTAACAGCCCTGAAGGAATCACTTAAAATAAATGATACCGTTTGTAAAATATTGGTACAGCGTGGCATCAACAATTATGAAACGGCCAAGGCATTCTTCCGCCCCCAATTAGCAGACCTGCACGACCCCTTCCTGATGAAGGATATGGATAAGGCAGTAGCCACCATCTGCACCGCCATCAGCAAGCAGGAGAAAATACTGGTCTTCGGCGATTATGATGTAGACGGCACCGCTGCGGTAGCCTGCATGTACCAGTTTCTTTCTGGTATTTATGATGAACAACTCGTAGAATTTTACATACCACACCGCTATAGGGAGGGGTATGGCGTAAGTAAGGCTGGTATCGATTATGCAGCGCTACAAAATTTTAAACTGATCATTTCTCTTGACTGCGGCATCAAATCAATGGAACTGATCGGGTACGCAAAAACATTGGGCATTGATTTTATCATTTGCGACCACCATCTTCCCGACACCATATTACCGGACGCGGCTGCAATCCTGAACCCAAAACAACCAGGCTGCCATTACCCGTATAAAGAACTTTGTGGCTGTGGTGTTGGATTTAAGCTAATCACCGCACTGGCGCAACATTTCGGTATAAGCGAAGCATTTTATTTTTGTTTTCTTGAACTGGTAGCTACTGCCATCGCAGCCGATATAGTTCCCATGACAGGTGAAAACAGGATATTGGCTTACCATGGCCTAAGACAAATTAATACAAACCCCTCCCCGGGAATCAAGGCACTGGTACAATTAGGTGGTATTCAAAAGCAAATAAATATCACTAATGTTGTTTTTGTGATCGCGCCCCGGGTTAATGCAGCCGGCCGCATGGATGATGCAAAAAAAGCGGTTCAGTTATTCATAGAAAAAGATCCTGTAAAAGCACTGGAACTTGCAGCATTGCTGCATAGTGACAACAGTGACCGGAAAGAAGCCGACAGTAGCATTACTGAAGAAGCATTGGCGGTTATTGACGGGGATTCTGTTATGATCAACCGGAAATCGACTGTTGTTTACAGGGAGCATTGGCACAAGGGCGTAGTGGGCATAGTAGCAAGCAGGCTGACCGAAAAATATTACCGGCCTACCGTAGTGCTTACGCGGCATGGTGACGTGGTGACGGGAAGCGCTAGAAGCGTGGCTGGTTTTAATTTATATGAGGCCGTGCATGCATGCCGCGAATACCTGTTAGCATATGGCGGGCATTTTGCAGCGGCAGGCCTCTCGATGCTTCCCGCAAACGTGGACGCCTTCACGAACAGATTCGAAGAAGAAGTGGCTGCAACTATCCCGGATCATTTGCTGATACCGGAAATTGTGATCGACAGCGAGATCTTACTTGGCTCGATCACCGGTTCCTTAAACAAAATACTTTGCCAGATGGAACCGTTTGGCCCGGCAAATATGTGCCCTGTTTTTATGGCCACCCATGTTACCGATACCGGCTTTTCCAGGATCGTGAAAGACCGTCATATCCGGTTTGTAGTATCGCAAGGCGATCATACTTTTACGGGCATCGGTTTTAATATGGCGGACGGTTACTCTTTACTGGCAATGAAAAAGCCGCTGGATATTGTTTTTACAATTGATGAAAATGAGTGGAACGGCGAAACCTCCCTGCAACTAAAAGTGATCGATTTCAGGCTGTCGGACCCGGTAAGTTAGGTTGGATTTAAAGAACCTGCATTATTAATGCCATCAAAAATAACTTTAAGGGTGATCGGCCTTCGGGGTATTTAGTAATATTCACCTGTACCCCTGATTTATCTAATATAAACCGGTAATTGCGTCATTGAAAATATTCATTTACATAAAGTACTTTTTCTTTCTTGGCCTCAACTGGAACTGGAGGATCGCCAGCCATATTATTTCACATGAAATAAAAGGCGAAAAAAAATATGGCATCCGGACAACCGGATCTGATGAACTAAAAAAAATAAAAGCCGCCGGAGTCGACATTTCTCATGCTACTTTGTATATGCCTGCAAATTATTTATTGCTTGAAGAGATTTTTTCAAAGTTGCCGGTCAAACCATTGGATCATTTTTTAGATATCGGATGCGGAATGGGCAGGGCGTTATGTGTTGCCGCTTACAATGGCTTCAATAACGTAACAGGTATTGATTTTTCGACTGAATTCTGTAGCAGGGCCGAAGAGAACTTAAAGGAAACTAAAAAGAAATTCCCCTTGTTGAATTATTCCGTTATTAATAATGATGCGGCCATTATATCTATTCCGGCCGACACCGACTGCATCTTTTTCTTTAATCCTTTCGACGAGTTTATTATGAAACGCGTAGCGGTAAATATCCTGACCAGCTATAAAAAAAATCCCCGGGAAATTTTTATTCTTTACTTAAATCCTTTGTACAAAAAAGAATTATTTGATATAGGTTTTAAGGAGATCCATTATACCATCAGGATGAAATATATGGAGGCCGTGATCTTGCAAAAAAAAGCATAACCCGGTTCCACAGGCGAATGGCGCAAGGTAGCGGCGCATGTGCTAGCCTTACAGCGGCATTCTTTCAGATCAATAAAAATATTTTGAAGGGGGCGTTGCTTATAGTCCGCATTCATTTCATTCTGTGGCAGTAGCCGATCCGGCACACAATCCAGTGGCGGCCCGGCCGAAACCCAAACCGAAATATTACCTGCATTGGAACGCACGCTGCTTTTATATTTCCTCCATCCTAAAAGGGAGTTTTCGTATACGCTTTCCCGTGAGATCGAATATGGCATTGCATAAAGCCGGGGCAAAAGGAGGTAAAGCCGGTTCCCCCGCGCCGCCGGGCTTTTCATCGTTGTCCATTACATGTATGTCGATTGCGGGGATATCGCTGATACGTGGCATCTTATAAGCGTGGAAATTTTTCTCCACTGCCCTGCCGTCTTCAAAGTGTGTTTC
>JBBJMD010000105.1:0-14003 GCA_037719925.1 Ferruginibacter sp. | reverse complement strand
AAAGGATACCAACACACAAATATGATGGAAATTATCCTGTTAAAAACCTGTAATTAGTCGCAAATGGGGGATATTAATAATGGCCCGGTTAAAACAAATACCTACGATGCTATTGTAATTGGCTCCGGGATGAGTGGAGGATGGGCTGCGAAAGAGTTTACTGAAAAAGGATTTAAAACTTTAGTATTAGAGAGAGGCAGGGATGTGGTACATATCAAAGACTACCCCACCGCTAATATGTTTCCTTATGAGTTTGAGCACCGTGGTGAAATGCCCCTTGCCATTCAAAAAGCGAATCCCATTATTAATCGGTGTTATGCATTTGGGGAAGATGCGGCCCATTTTTTTGTAAAAGACGCGGAACATCCCTATATACAAGAGACGCCCTTTGATTGGATACGGGGTTACCAGGTGGGCGGTAGATCATTAATGTGGGCAAGGGCCACGCAACGCTGGAGTGATTTTGATTATGAAGGGCCGGCAAGGGATGGCTTCGCCGTTGACTGGCCTATACGTGAAAAAGATATGGCTCCGTGGTACAGCCATGTTGAAAAATTCCGACATTGCGAAACCGCGATGGACGAAACAGCTGCCGGACGGCGAGCCGCTTACCAATGTTCTGGAAGATTATTTTAAAAGCAGTTAATTGAAAAATAAGCACCGCCATGTGATCAGTGAAAGAGTTGCACATTTGTCAAAACCAACCCGGTTCATTGGAGCAGGGAATCACAATGTGTTGCCGCGAACTTTGCCACCGTGGTTGCCCTTGGTGGTTACTTTAGCAGCAATTCTTCCACCATACCATGGGCCGCAAAAACAGGTAACATGACCCTTCGCCCTTTCTCTGTGGTTCATTCGGTGATTTACGATGATAAAAAAAGAAAGGCTACCGGTGTAAGGGTTATTGATGCTAATACCAAAGAAATAACAGAATATTTTGCTAATGTAATTTTTGTTAATGCCGGCGCCTTAAATACAAATCTTTTATTATTGAATTCTACCTCAGGCAGATTTCCAAACGGCCTGGGTAATGATAATGGCCTGATGGGGAAGTTTGTGGCATTTCATAATTACAGTGCACGGGTAAGTGCCCAATATGATGGCTTTAAAGAATTTACTACCATTGGCAGAAACCCTGCCGGGGGAGGGTATATGCCCCGTTTCAGAAATTTATTCAAACAGGAAACAAATTTCCTGCGTGGCTATGCAGCCGGATTTTCCGCTTACCGCAGTTCTCATCATGATGAATCTGGCGTAGGGGACGGTTTAAAAGAGCGTCTTTTACATCCAAAATTAGGGCCATGGAAAATAGGTTCGCATATGATGGGTGAAACCATTCCAAAGGAAACGAACAGGGTCAGCCTTGATCATACGCAAAAAGATATGTGGGGAATGCCCCTGTTAAAGATATCGGTGGTTTATGATGATAATGATGAGAAGATGAAGCAGGATTACTTTGAGCAGTTTACCGAAATGTTGACAAAAACAGGTTTTACCAATATTGAGACTCATAGCTCCACACAGAATCCGGGTATTGATATTCATGAAATGGGCGGTGTAAGAATGGGACAAGATCCTGCCACTTCTTTACTGAATAAGTGGAACCAGTTACATACGTGCAAAAATGTGTTTGTAACCGACGGGGCATGCATGACGTCAACATCTACTCAAAACCCTTCACTTACGTTTATGGCACTCACAGCAAGGGCAGTGGATCATGCAGTTACCCAATTGAAGAGAGGCGATTTGTGAAATTCCGGCAATTCCTGCTGGCGGTGGTTGGTCATGAGGCAATCAATTGCGCCTATTAACATCAACGAATTACAATATGAAAGAATGTTATTTAATTTTGGTCTTACTATGTAATCCGCTGATTGCTCCCCCCGGCCACTCGCAGGATAAGATGGATAAGAAGGCTTCGGTTAGCCGGAATCCGGGGCAGTGCCTTTTGCCGGTGCCGCAGAAGATTTCACTTTTGGAGAAGCAATACCTGTTGGATGATAGCTGGGCCATAGAACCAGGGCCGCTGTCAAAAGATGACCCTGCAATGCTTAGCCTGGTATCAGAATTAAAAGCTCGCTTCGGCCTGAGGATAATGAGCAGTGGCAACAGCCATAACAAAAGTATAAGGTTAAGTGTACAGCCCGGTTCTGTCATCATCGGCAAGACTATTGATACCAACAGGTCGGCGTTAAAAAAACAGGCCTACCGCCTGAAACTTGAACCAGGCCGGATCTCTATAAATGCGAATGGCGCACAGGGCCTCTTCTACGGAGTACAGACCTTATTGCAATTATTGCAACCGGTTAATGGCAACACTTACTATACCGGCGGCGAGATCGTGGACTGGCCTGTTATGGGCCTGAGAATGATCTATTGGGATGATGCCCATCATTTGGAACGGCTTGATGCCATGAAGCGTGCCATCCGCCAGGCGAGCTATTATAAGATCAACGCTTTTTCATTAAAACTGGAAGGCCATTTTCAGTTTGCAGGAGCAAAACCAATAGTAGAGCCTTATGCTTACACCCCGGCAGAATTCCAGGAACTCACTGATTATGCGAAAGCCCGGTATATTGAGCTGGTTCCCTATCTGGACGCACCTGCGCACATTTCTTTTATTCTGAAACATCCTGAATATGCCGGCTTAAGGTCCTTCCCGAATTCAAATTACGAATTGGACGTAACCAATCCGAAAGCAGACGAACTGATATCAGGTATGTTGGATGAATTGATCGCGGCCAATAAGGGAGGAAAATATATTTTTCTTTCCACTGATGAAGCTTATTATATAGGAAAGGCGGAGAGTGAAAAGAAGCGTGCCCTGGAACTGGGTGGTAACGGAAGGCTGCTTGCTGAATACATAACAAGGATATCCAATAAACTGCATAAGAAAGGCAGGAAAGTTATTATCTGGGGTGAATACCCGTTATTACCTGAGGATATAACTTCATTGCCCTCTCACCTGGTAAATGGGATTAATGGCAATAGCGAAGAGTATGGCTCAAAATTTAAAGAACATGGCATACGTCACCTTGCTTTCACCTCAACACAGGGAGAAGAACCGCTGTTCCCGAATTATTATAAACTTCCTGTAAAAAAATCACCTCCCGGTAATTCGCTGTTAATTACCAGGGAAGCAATTCAGCAGGCTGATATGTCTGCAGGCAGGGTTAGTGAGGTAGTAAGTACGATAACCGGAAGTATCAAAGCCGGAAGATCAGATTTTATGGGGGTTGTTGTTTGCGGATGGGCCGACGCCGGTTTAAACCCTGAAACATTCTGGCTGGGCTATGCCACCGGTAATGCCGCAGCATGGAACCTCGACTCTGTAAATATAGAAGACCTGGCAAATCGTTTTTATTTTTCATTTTATGGTAACAAACAGGTAGACATGAATAAGGTGTATCAATCGCTAAGTGTGCAGGCAGGGTTTTGGACGAATAGCTGGGAATGGCAGCCTGCTAACAACCGCACACCCATATTTGGTTATTCTGCCGGTATTTATGATGTACCCAGGCAAGCTAAAGACCAGACCTTACCTTTTGTACCGGTTCCCTCTTCATTAAATCTCTCTTTAAGTGAGGATTGGAATATCAAAAATAAAGAACGCCTGGATGCAGCGGAAAAACTGTTAGAGGATAATAATGAGCTTTTAATGCTATTGCAGAAAAACCTGGCAAGTGTTGACTACCAGCAGTACAACTTACAGGTGCTACTTTCGGTGGCCCGGCTCTGCCGCCATAATTTGACCATGTTGCTTGATCTAAAAAGGATCAATGAATTTTTAGACCTCTCTTCCAGGGCAGCCGGCACTAACCCCGCCTTGGCCGTATCCCTGCTTGACGAGGCTTTAGATCAGGTGAAAAGGATCCGCGATGACCGTAATGAAGTGTTGCGAACGGTAATTTCTATATGGTATCAGGATTGGTATCCACGCGTGCCGGAAGCAAATGACCGTAAATATGTTGATAAGGTAGATGATGTAAAAGACCATCCGCCGGTTAGGACAGTAGATATGAGTTACCTGGCCTATCGTGAGTTAAAATATCCGTTAGGGAAGTGGGCAGCTGAGGTAGGCAGGGCAAGAAATGAATTCGCTCAAAGAAATAATTTACCTGCTAAAACAGCGATCCTGGATTGGCAAAGTATTAACAATTAAATAAAATCAGTTACATGCACTTAGATGCTTATAAATTAAAAATTACCATGAAAACATCCTGTTTCTTCCTTATCCTGTTGAGTTCCCTCTTGATTTCCGCTGCCGGGCATTCACAGGCAAAGGCTCCTGCTAACGGAAGCCCGGGGCAGGGTTTATTGCCAGTACCTCAAAAGGTTTCACTTTCAGATCAGCAATATAAACTGGATAATAGCTGGGCAATGGAAACCGGTAAGGTTTCAAAAGATGATCCGGCCGTACTTAGCCTGGCGACAGGATTAAAAGAACGTTTTGGCCTGAAGCTAAGGAACAAGGGACGAACAAATGCTCCTGCGATACGGTTATCTGTACAGCCTGGTGCTGTTGTTATCGGGAAAACCATTGATACCAATATTGCCCTCTTAAAAAAACAGGCTTACCGGTTGAAACTGGAACCTGGCGGCATCTCCATTACAGCAAATGCAGCGCAGGGACTCTTTTATGGGGTGCAAACATTGTTACAGTTATTGCAGCCTGTAAATGGGGATACCTATTATGCCGGTGGGGAAATAGTTGATTGGCCCGTTATGGATCTCAGGATGATCTACTGGGATGATGCGCATCACCTGGAACGGCTTGATGCCATGAAGCGTGCCATTCGCCAGGCGAGCTATTATAAGATCAATGCATTCTCTATAAAGTTAGAAGGCCATTTTCAATTCTCAGCAGCAAAACCGATCGTTGAGCCATATGCTTATACGCCTGCAGAATACCAGGAACTAACTGACTATGCAAAAGCCCGGTATGTTGAGCTTGTTCCTTACTTAGATGCACCGGCACATATTTCTTTTATTTTAAAGCATCCTGAATACGAAAGTTTGAGGGCTTTCCCTAATTCTAATTACGAGTTGAGTGTAACCAATCCAAAAGCAGATGAGCTGATGCTGGGTATGCTAAATGAGTTATTGAATGCCAATAAAGGAGGAAAATATATGTTGCTTTCTACTGACGAAGCGTATTATGTAGGGATGGGGGAAGGTGAAAAAAAGCGTGCCCAGGAATTGGGTGGTAATGGAAAGCTGCTAGCCGAATACATCACACGGATCTCAAATAAACTGCATGAAAAAGGCAGGAAGGTTATTATATGGGCGGAATATCCGCTGACACTACCGGATATTAATTCACTTCCATCACATATAATCAACGGGGTATACAATGGGGAATGGGCCTCCACTATTAAAGGTCATGGAATGCGACAGCTTATCTATACCTCGGTGCAGGGCGAAGAGCAACTTTTTCCCAACTATCATAAGCTGCCTGCAAAGTCATCGGGTAATAATTCAAAAACAATAACCGGTGAAGAACAGGAAGGTGGTTCAGCCAAAGGCAGGGTAGCAGAGGCGCTGGAAGGTATTACCACTGCTGTGACTGCAGGTAACGCTGACCTTGCGGGTGTAGTAGTAGCGGCCTGGGCCGATGCCGGGTTAAACCCTGAAACTTTTTGGCTGGGATATGCTGCTGGCAGCGCGGCAGGATGGAATAACCAGGGCATAACCTCCCAGGATCTTACCAGCCGTTTCTATCATTCGTTTTATGGTAATAAGATCGTTGATATGGATAGGGTATATCAATTGCTAAGCACCCAGGCAGAATTTTATGCGAAAAGTTGGGAATGGGAACTCTCCGATTGGAGGAAACCAATTTTTGGAAATTCATACGCCGTTTTTGACACTGCCAAACAAGTCAGGGACCAAACTTTACTTCCCCTGCCGGTGCCTTCGGCTACTAACCTTGCTTTAAATAAAGACTGGAACAACCACAACAAAGAACGCCTGGAATTGGCTGAAAATTATTTAAAAGAGAATAACGAACTAATGAACCTCTTGCAGGAAAATATGGCCCGTGTGGATTACCAGCAGTATAATTTACAGGTGCTTCAATCGGTGGCAAAGCTCTGCCGGCAAAATTTACTATTATTACTTGACCTTAAAAGGATCAATGATCTTTTGAGTCTTTCTTCCACGGCGGCGCCCACCAGTCCGGGATTGGCTGTATCCCTGGTAGACCAGGCTTTACAACAGGTAAAAAGGATCAGGGACAGGCGGAATGAAGTGTTACAGGACGTAACTGCAGTTTGGTACCAGGATTGGCACCCACGTGTGTCTGAGGCAAATGGCCGTAAATTTTTAGACCTGGCGGATGATGTAAAAGATCATCGCCCGGCAAGGACGGTGGACATGAGTTACCTGGTCTATCGCGAATTAAAATATCCCTTAGGTAAATGGGCAGATGATGTATTAAAGGCCAGAAACCAGTTCGCGCGGGTGAATAATTTACCAGAAAGGACGGAAACGCTTAACTGGGAAACTATTAAATAATCACCTCTTTATTGGTTATAATCGCTTTCAAAGATAATTACTTAAAGATCAATGAATTAATAATAAATAAAATCCTAATGAAGATGTTTTTAGTAAAGGAAAGAAAAGTTTATTTTCAAATCAGGATGAAGTATTTAAGGTTATAACAAAGGGTTTGATCAACTACCAACTAACTGTTCATCACGTTTTCCTCATGGTAAAAAAATTCGGCGCAGTGATTAAACTGCGCCGAATTGTATTTTTATGTAAAATTTTTCAACCTATTGAGCTGATAGGGTAAATTACTTTTTACCAATTCTGTACAGGCATCCATCGTCCGTAACAGCATACATTGCAGCGTCTGTGCCTTGTATCACTGCCCGGAACCTTTTGCGCTCGGCCGTTAATAATCTTTCTTCTCCCGTAACTTTATTGCCTTTTATTACCAGCCTGGTGATTTGCATACTACTCAGGCCAGTGATAAATAAATTGTTCTTCCATTCAGGTATGCTGTCGCCGGTATAAAAGGTCATACCGCTGGGTGATATTACCGGGTCCCAGTAATATACCGGTTGTTCCATACCCGCTTTTTGCTGGATGGCGCCGCCTACTTTATCGCCGCTGTATTCAAGACCATAAGTGATCGTTGGCCACCCGTAATTTTTTCCTGCTTCAACCCTGTTTAATTCATCCCCTCCCCTTGGCCCAAATTCAGCGTCCCACAAATCACCCGTTGTAGGATGAAATGCAAGTCCCTGTACATTTCTGTGCCCGTAAGAATATATTTCCGGCTTGGCAGAATCAACGTTTAAGAAAGGATTTCCGGCGGCAGGCTTTCCTTCGGTTGTGATCCTGACTATTTTACCCATCGCCGAATTCAGGAATTGTGCTTGTGGACGCGATTCCCTTTCCGACCTTTCACCGGTGCTTACCACCAGGTTTCCCGTTTTATCAAAAAGGATGCGCGATCCGTAATGGAGCACACTTTTAAAAGCAGGCGTCGCCTTGTAAATAACCTGGACATTCTCCAATGTTTTTTCATCGGCAGCCAGTTTTCCCTTGGCAACGGCAGTAAGGTTCACATCCCCTTCAATCCCGGAATAACTCCAGTAAACCATACGGTTGGTGGAAAATGCAGGATCCACCGTAAGGCCCAGTAACCCGCCCTGGCCCCTGCTATCTACTTCCGGGAGCCCGGTAATCGGCGCACTTACTTTGCCAGCGGTTGTTGCGATCCTCATCGTTCCCTCTTTTTCAGTGATCAGCAGCCGCCCGTCCGGGAGGCTCGCTATCCCCCATGGTCTTTTAAGCTCCTTGCTGAGTAATTTCCCTTCGAAAGGAGTTTGCGTTTTTACGGCAGCTATCCTTGTTTGCCCTTCAAAAGCAGGTTTGTATTGGGTATTTGCCGCATTTTTTTCAACACCGGTATCTTTACGGGCGCTTGAACTGGAATCCATGGCACCAACGGAACTGGTGTTGCCAGGTGTTGTATCATTGCAGGAGCCTACTATAACTGCAACAATGATCGAAAGGGATGACAAAGTGTTATACATGAATATTTTATTTTTCGTGAATAAATGGAATATCAAAATTAGGGATAATTCATTTTTCTTTCAGATTATAAATGATCGTATCCTATTTCGATTTGTGTTACTTATCATTCGTTAAACTTAGGATATAGGAAGCGGTATTTGCACGAGGGCTCCGGCCGTACGTTGCCCCCATTAAATAAAGTATTAAAAGCCCAATACTTCCTTCATACCAAAAATTCCTTTTTTATCTTTAACAAATTCGGCGGCTAAAACGGCCCCTGTTGCAAAGCCCTGGCGGTTATGCGCCGTGTGGATGATCTCAATATCGTCTATTCCTGAAGTATATTTTATTCGGTGGGTTCCCGGGGCAGGATCTGTTCTTTCGCTAACAATGGCTAGTTCGTCCGGCGCTGAACTGTTCCTGTTTACCCATTTATTTTTTCTTGAAATATTTTCCAGTACCTGTTCCGCCAGGGTGATCGCTGTTCCGCTAGGCGCGTCTTTTTTTTCTGTATGATGGATCTCAACAACGCTTACATCGTAGGAAGGGTGTTGATCCATAAGGCGGGCCAGCAATTTATTTACTTCAAAAAAAAGATTAACTCCTATGCTGTAATTGCTGGCATAAACCAGCGAACCGTTCTTCGATTTGCATTTTCCCTTTACTTCGTCCCAGCGAGCGAGCCAGCCCGTGCTCCCGCTAACGACCGGGATGCCCGCATCGAGGCAGAAGAGTATATTTTCAACAGCGCTATGCGGGTTGGTAAATTCAATTGCTACATCACACCGCCGTAAATTCTCTTTGGTAAACTGTTCGGCCGTATTGATATCTATTGTAAGTACGACTTTATGGCCTCTTTTCAGGGCAACCTCTTCAATGGTTTTCCCCATTTTTCCATACCCGATCAAAGCGATATTGAGACCCTTCCCCCGCGAGGGTGAGCCGATGATTGCATCCATGTTTGGTATTATTTTTTAAGGAGCAAATATAATTATTTACCTGCTCTCATTTTTTTGGAATGTATATCAAGCACCAGGCTGATGCCCGTGGTATTGGCCATGGGGCTGTAACCCTGCTTCAGTTGCAGGGAGAGGTTATCATTTACATCAAATGCTTTCAGGTGTCCGTCAACGGTAGCATCCACCACATTGAGCCCCCAGAACACAATGAAAAATAGCACCGAGTAATCTACACTTTGACGAAAAGAATTGCGGTAACTCCGGAGTGCGCCTGAAGAAAGGTTTTTAAATCTCGGATCAATGAGTTTATCGTTGGCACTGTCTTTATCTATCTTAAAGATATAGGCCTGGCGTAATAGTTTATAAGTTTTTACATTGTAAAAAAATACGCCCGCGGTAACGCCCAGGGCACCATACACGAGGGGAAGTTTCCAATATTTTTTGTTGTATATCTGCCCCCAGCCCGGGATCATCGCAGACCGCCTTGTGGCTACCCGGGGATCAAATATCTTAGCGGCTTTTTGGTTTAAACTATCCGCGATGATTTTAGGCTCCGGTGAGATACTGTCTTTAGTTTCCTGCGCCTTCAGTTGAACCCACGGAAGTTGTAAACCGCTAAAAAGAATTATGAGCAACAATTTTATCATCAACTTACTTTGATATTCAGTTTATCCAACAGGCCATTTAATTCTTCCAATGAATAATATTCAAATGTTACGGCACCGAAGCCTTTCTTATTGTGCACCAGTTTTACCTTGGTATTAAATTGAGAGGCTAAATTATCTTCTATCTTTTTAAAGGCCGGAGGCAAGATCGGTTTTACCGAATTTTTAACAGCATCATTACCGGTATACATTTTTCTGACAAGATCTTCAGTTTGCCGGACAGATAATTCCTTGCTTTTTATTTCAGAGAAAATAAAAAGTTGTTTATCCACTACGTCAACGCTGATCAAAGCCCTTGCATGACCCATGGTTATTGCACCTGTGCGTACGGCAACCTGTATATCGGGTGGTAACTTCAACAAACGGATATAATTGGTGACAGTGCTCCGTTCCTTACCCATACGTTCCGCCACCTGTTCCTGTGTATACTCCAGTTCGTCCATCAGCCTTTTATAACTTAAGGCGATCTCAATGGAATTTAAATTTTCTCTCTGTAGGTTTTCCAGCAATGCAAGTTCCAGGAATTCCGAATCATTCGCCTGGCGCACATACACAGGGATATCCTTTAACCCCGCGATTTTCGCGGCCCTGAAACGGCGTTCTCCAGCTATCAGGCGGTATTTTCCAGAGGCTAGTTTACTAACGGTTAGCGGTTGAATGACATCATGGATCTTTATAGATGCCGCGAGTTCGCTCAGGGAGGATTCTTCAAAATCCTTGCGGGGCTGCTTAGGATTAATCTCAATTTGTTCCAGCGGAACACGGCTGGAGAAAGCAGCCTTCTCTCCAAATTCTGTTTTTAAAATACCTTGCGTATTTTTCAGGTCTGCATCCATATTCTGTAATAAACTGCGGATGCCTTTGCCAAGTGCGTCTTTTTTATTCGGCGGTGTCATGTGATTATGAAATAAAAGTGATCAGTATTGAGTATTGAAAGAGTGATAAGTGATGATAGTTTTTAATAGCAGGCTCGTCCCTGATCAATTTTTATGCTTCTAATGATCAATCATCGCAATTCACTCATTGGATTATCTTGTCTTCCTGTTTGATCCTTGTCATATTATTTTTTTGCAGAATTTCCTTGGCCAGGTTAAGGTAATTAATGGAACCCTTGCTTTCCGCATCATATAATATCACCGGCTTCCCAAAACTTGGCGCCTCGCTTAGCCTTGTATTGCGGTGAATGATACTGGTGAAAACCATTTCTTCAAAATGCCTTCTTACTTCGGCTACTACCTGGTTGCACAAGCGGAGGCGGCCATCATACATGGTCATTAAAATGCCTTCTATCTGTAATTCAGGGTTCAGCCTGTTTTGAACGATCTTGATGGTATTTAATAATTTACCCAGTCCTTCCAGGGCAAAAAATTCCGTTTGCACAGGTACCGCCACACTATCAGCAGCAACCAGGGCATTTACTGTAATCAAGCCCAAAGAGGGAGAACAATCAATTACGATAAAGTCATAATCATCCCTGATCGGGTCGAGTATCTTTTTCAATACACCTTCCCTGTTGGGATAATTGATCATTTCTATCTCGGCGCCAACCAGGTCTATATGCGAAGGAATGAGGTCGAGGTTTGGAACACTTGTTTTGAGGAGCACGTCCCTTGCACTTGCTTCATTGACCATGCAATCATAAAGGCTCTGCGTAATATTGTGCAGGTCAAATCCCACACCGGTTGTGCTGTTTGCCTGCGGGTCGGCATCCACCAGTAAGGTTTTATATTCCAGCACAGCCAGGCTCGCCGCCAGATTAATTGCCGTCGTTGTTTTTCCTACCCCACCTTTCTGGTTAGCTATTCCTATTATTCTTGCCATACTTATTTCTTCAGTAATTATGTAGTCTTTATAACCTTTTTGCTTGCTAAATGGTTGTTATCAGGTATTTAACACCAGCCGACAATTTCAGTGTAATGTTTTTTTTTATTTTAAGGGAAAGGATTTGCAAAGGTACTGTTTGAAATGCAACTATAAACTACAATAGATAAAATGATATATGTTCACCCGCGCAGCGAGGTACAAATACTAAATCGCCTACCTTTATTGCCCGAATAAAATATCGGCTTTAATAACAGGTTAACAGGGTGCTATCCATAACCCTTTAGCAACGGCTTTTTACTTGCCGGGCTAATAAATAATCGAAAATAAAACATATGTACTTAATAATATCGGGGACCAACAGGGTAGGGAGCAATACATTAAAAGTGGCCAGGGAATATGAACGATTATTAAAACAAAAATCCGTTGCAACTGTTTTACTCTCTTTAGAAGGTTTGGACCTTTTAACCAGGGGCCCTGATTTTGAAAAGATCGAAAATGAACTGATCATTCCTATTGACAATTATATTTTCATTTCTCCTGAATACAATGGTAGTTTTCCTGGTGCATTAAAATTATTGTTTGATACCGGCAAGTCACACTCTTTATGGTGGCACAAAAGAGCCTTGCTTACCGGTGTTTCGACCGGGCGTGCCGGGAATTTAAGGGGGATGGACCACCTGGCAAGTGTTTTAAATTATTTAAAAGTTATGGTGTATCACAACCAGTTACCCATTTCTTCAGTTGACAAGATGATGGATGCGGAAGGGCATTTTACTGATGAGAATACTTTGAAGGCAATCAACCAGCAATTAGATGATTATATCAAATGGACGGGTGGAAAGCAAGCGTAATAAGAGAAGATGCTTTGCATTTTAAAGAAAGCATTTAAAATTGTAGTTGAGAAGGAACAAAAGGCCGGCTGGGCTTTTACCTGTATGAGCAAAAGCCAGCTGACAACTACACAGAAAGAATTAACAGTAAAAAATAAAAAAATTACTCATGCGTTCTCCTTTTGGTGCAGTCTTGTTTGTGGCATTTATGTTGGTGCTAGACACTTATGTTTTCCAGGCCGTTAAAGCGGTAAGCCAATCTGCATCGCCTAAAACCAAAATAGTCATTTACAGTATTTATTGGGCCGTTACTGCATTAGTGGTGGTCGGCTTTTTATTATTTGCGTTTACCGATCAGCATTTTTTACCGCGTAAAGTAAGAACTTACCTCTTTGCAATTGTAATCGGGTTATTCCTGGCCAACCTTACATCTGTAGTATTTCTTTTGATAGATGATTTGCGCAGGGGAATACAGTGGGTAGCCGGTAAATTATTTTATAACAACACGGAAGGAGAAGCTATGAACAGGGAGGGTATTACCCGATCTGTTTTTTTAAGCTGGTTTAGCCTAGCAGTGGGCGGAACTTTGTTTGGCAGTCTTGTTTATGGATTTAGTAATAAATATAACTATGATATCAAGCGCGTTCAATTGTCATTTGATAATTTGCCCAAAGGCTTTAAAGGAATGAAGATCCTCCATATCAGCGATATCCATAGCGGCAGCTTCACTAATAAAAATGCCGTTCACCATGGGGTGAAAGAAATACTTAAAGAAAATGCAGACCTCATACTATTTACCGGCGACCTGGTAAATGATAAGGCAACAGAAATGGATCATTACCTGGATGTTTTCAATAAACTGCAGGCGCCGATGGGAGTATATTCTACCCTGGGCAACCATGATTATGGCGACTATGTGCAATGGCCGGTAAACGGAATTAGCAAAATTCAAAATTTAGAAGATCTTAAAAAAGTGCATGCATCGATGGGTTGGCGCTTACTTATGAACGAGCATGTGGTATTAGAAAAAAACGGCGAGCAAATTGCTTTGCTTGGTATTGAAAACTGGAGTGCAAAAGCCAACTTTCCCAAACATGGCCGGTTGGATCTTGCCCATTCAGGCACAGAAAAATACCCTTTTAAAATTTTAATGAGCCATGACCCAAGCCATTGGGATGCTGAAATTAAAACCCGGTACGCAGATATCGACTTAACGTTAAGTGGCCATACGCATGGCATGCAGTTTGGTATTGACGTACCCGGCTTTAAATGGAGCCCTGTGCAATATGTATATAAACAATGGGCCGGATTATATGAAGATGTCAAGCAAAAACTTTATGTAAACCGGGGTTTTGGATTTATCGGGTATCCGGGCAGGGTTGGTATCTTACCGGAAATTACTGTTATTGAGTTGGTATGATTCCAGGCCTTATCATACAAAAAATATTGTCTCTATCAGGATATTGGATGGCCTGTTCATAAAGTATATCCTTCTTTTCTTTCTTAGATAGTGTCTGCAAGAAACCTTGTAATTGTAACCGGTAAGGATTGTAAAAGATTTGTTTCAAATCTTCTTTACTTTTTTAACTATTCATTTGTTTAAGCTTTCGACATTTACTAATATGATCTGTTATCTTAGATTGTAAGTTCATTCGGGTCAATTACTTTTTATTTAGTTCTTTTAATTTGTAGAGTTC